>NZ_JAPDCL010000017.1:0-105711 GCF_027706025.1 Aeromonas sp. Y311-2
GGAAAAGGCGTAAATATCAAAGCATGTTTGCATGAGGCGCTGGGGCGCCCCATGCAACACGTAATTGGGACATAGCCATAAAAAAGGGGAACCTGACGGTTCCCCTTTTTCGCGAAATCTGATGGTCGATTAACGACGCAGACCCAGCTTGGCGATCAGAGCAGCATAACGCTCGGAATCTTTACGCTTCAGGTAGTCCAGCAGCTTACGACGCTGGGAAACCATGCGCAGGAGACCGCGACGACCGTGGTGGTCCTTGGAGTGCTCTTTGAAGTGACCTTGCAGATGGTTGATCTGGGCAGTCAGCAGGGCAACTTGCACTTCGGGGGAACCGGTGTCGTTGGCGCAACGAGCGTTGTCAGCAACGATTTGAGCTTTGATCTCAGCATTTAGAGACATGGTAATACTCCAGTAGAGTGTTTAAAGGTTCACAGCCAATCTCTAATTCAGCCGTGAAATGAGGGCGGTATCATAATCGTCCCCGCCCCTTTTCGCAACGATAAAGAGGCGAAACAGGAAAGACGCGCTGATACCGCCTGAGGATCACTCCTCGTCGTGATAACGCACCAGTCGCTTGGGAGCGACGCGGCCATCATCATCAATTTCGCCAACCCCGATGAACTCGCGCTCCGGGCCGACCGTCATGCGAACCTGACCGCTTTGCGGCGCACCCGCCACCTGCACGGCCTGGCCCTGATTCACATAGGCAGCCACAACCGCCAGCATGTTCACCTCGGGCAAGCTTGCTACGGCGGTGTCCATCGGCAGCAACAAAGGATCCAGCTGCTCGCGCGGCGGGATGCTCTCGGCCTTGGCCTGCTCGAAGATGCACTCGAGTTGCTCCAGAGTCAGCATCCGCTCGTACGGATAGCTGGCCACCTGGGTACGGCGCAACTGGGTCACGTGGGCGCCACAACCCAGCACTTCACCCAGATCATCCACCAGAGAGCGGATGTAGGTGCCTTTGCTGCAGTGCACTTCAAGGCGCACTTCATCACCTTCGAAGCTCAGCAGTTTGAGCTCGAATACGGTGATGGGACGGGCTTCACGCTCGATCTCGATGCCTTCGCGGGCATATTCGTAGAGCGGACGGCCGTTGTGCTTGAGCGCGGAGTACATGGAGGGCACCTGCATGATGGGGCCACGGAACTGGTCCAGCGCCTCGATCAGGGTACCGACAGCCACGTTCACCGGACGGGTGGAGACCACCTCACCGTCGGAGTCGCTGGTGTTGGTGCGCTCGCCCAGTTTGGCGGTCACCTCATAGCGCTTGTCCGCTTCCAGCAAATACTGGGAGAACTTGGTGGCCTCGCCGAGGCAGATCGGCAGCATGCCGGTCGCCAGCGGATCCAGTGCGCCGGTGTGACCGGCCTTGGCGGCGTTGTAGATGCGCTTGACCTTCTGCAACACATCGTTGGAGGTCAGGCCGGTCGGCTTGTCCAGCAGCAGAATGCCGTGCACATCACGGCCCTTGAAACGACGTCTTCGGGTCATCTCAGGCTTTATCCTCAGTCGTGTCATCCGGTGCGGATTCAGCTTCTTCGTCACGGCCGGATTCGGCCATGCGACGCTTGTCTTCACGCACAGTGTTGGTCACCAGGTTGGAGAGACGCATCCCCTCGACCAGGGTCTGGTCGTAGTAGAAACGCAGCTCGGGCACCACGCGCAGACGCATGGCACTGCCCAGCAGACTACGGATATATCCGGCTGCTTCGGTCAGACCCTGCAAGCCTTCCTTGATGCGCTCGGCATCATTTTCCAGCTGCAAGAAGGTGACGTAAATCTTGGCATAGTTGAGGTCACGGGACACTTCCACATCGGAAACGGTCACCATGCCGATGCGCGGGTCTTTCACCTCGCGCTGCAGGATCAGCGCAATTTCACGCTGGATCTGCTGTCCGACCCGACGGGTCCGGCTGAATTCTCTGGCCATATTCTATCCTGCGATAAAAGGGGGCCGCGGCCCCCTATTTTGTCTAACTCTCGGCTTACAGAGTCCGTTGGATTTCAACAGTCTCGTAAACTTCGATCTGGTCGCCTTCGCGCACGTCGTTGTAGTTCTTGACCGCGATACCACACTCGTAGCCGTTGCGAACTTCGTTGACGTCATCCTTGAAGCGGCGCAGGGATTCCAGCTCGCCTTCATAGATAACCACGTTGTCACGCAGAACGCGGATACGGTTGGAACGCTTGACCACACCTTCGGTAACCATACAGCCGGCAACGGCGCCGAACTTCGGAGACTTGAAGACGCTACGCACTTCAGCCAGACCGATGATTTCCTGACGATACTCAGGGGCCAGCTTGCCGCTCATGGCCTGCTTCACTTCGTCGATCAGGTCATAGATGACGGAGTAGTAACGCAGATCCAGGCTCTCGGATTCGATGACCTTGCGCGCAGATGCGTCGGCACGGACGTTGAAACCAACCAGGATGGCGCTGGAAGCAGCAGCCAGGGTCGCGTCGGTTTCGGTGATACCACCTACGCCGGAACCCACGATCTTCACCTTCACTTCGTCGGTGGAGAGTTTGACCAGCGCATCGCAGATCGCTTCCACAGAACCTTGTACGTCGGCCTTGATCACCACGTTCACTTCGGACACTTCGCCCTCGGTCATGTTGGCGAACATGTTTTCCAGCTTGGCCTTCTGCTGGCGAGCCAGCTTGACTTCGCGGAACTTGCCCTGACGATAGAGCGCCACTTCACGGGCTTTCTTCTCGTCACGGACAACGGTGGCTTCGTCACCGGCAGAGGGAACGCCGGACAGACCCAGAATTTCCACCGGCAGGGACGGACCCGCTTCCTTGATCTCGCGACCCAGTTCGTCACGCATGGCGCGAACACGGCCGTACTCGAGACCACACAGAACGATGTCGCCCTGACGCAGAGTACCTTCTTGAACCAGTACGGTAGCAACCGGACCACGACCTTTATCCAGGAAGGATTCGATCACGACGCCGTTGGCCATGCCGTCAACCACCGCTTTCAGCTCCAGTACTTCAGCCTGGATCAGGATGGCTTCCAGCAGGTCGTCGATGCCTTCGCCAGACTTGGCGGATACGTGCACGAACTGGCAGTCTCCACCCCAATCTTCGGACATGACGTTGTAACGGGCCAGTTCGGTCTTGACGCGATCCGGATCCGCTTCAGGCTTGTCGATCTTGTTGACCGCAACAACCAGCGGCACACCGGCCGCCTTGGCGTGCTGGATAGCTTCGATGGTTTGCGGCATCACGCCGTCGTCAGCTGCAACAACCAGAACAACGATATCGGTCGCCTTGGCACCACGAGCACGCATGGAGGTAAACGCCGCGTGACCCGGAGTATCCAGGAAGGTGATCATGCCACTGTCAGTCTGGACGTGGTAAGCACCGATATGCTGGGTAATACCACCGGCTTCGCCAGCAGCAACCTTGGCTTTACGAATGTAGTCGAGCAGCGAGGTCTTACCATGGTCAACGTGACCCATGATGGTAACGACCGGTGCGCGCGGCTTGGCTTCGGAGGTCTCGTCACGATCGGACAGTACCGCCTCTTCCAGCTCGTTCTCACGACGCAGCACAACCTTGTGACCCATCTCCTCGGCGACCAGCTGAGCGGTCTCCTGGTCGATCACCTGGTTGATGGTGGCCATGGCACCCATCTTCATCATCACCTTGATGACTTCAACGCCCTTGACAGCCATCTTGTTGGCCAGCTCGGCCACAGTGATGGTCTCGCCGATGACGACATCGCGGTTCACCACGGCAGCCGGCTTGTTGAAACCGTGCTTCATGGCGTTCGGCATGGCAACCTTGCCGCGCTTGCCTTTACGGGCACGCGGGTTACGAGAGTCGCGATCATCTTCACGACGACCGGCTTTCTTCGGTGCCTTGGCAGCTGCGGCAGTGCGGCGGCTGGTCTCTTCTTTCCGATCCAACTCGTCTTCTGCGGCTTGCGCATGCTTGTTGGTGGTCAGATGGTAGTCGCTGCTCTCTTTGGCGCGAGCGGCCTCTTCTTCAGCCCAGCGGGCTGCGTTCTGTTCCGCCATGAGACGAGCCTCTTCGGCTTTCTTCGCGGCGAGTTCTTCAGCCTTTTTCAAAGCTGTTTGTTCCTGTTGGCGCTTCAGTTCTTCTGCTTCGCGCTTGGCCATCTTTTCTGCCTCTTGCTGAGCTGTGCTACTGGCTGCTTTGGCGGGCTGTGAAGCCTGTCGAGCCTTTGATTGTGCCTCGATCCGCGCCTTTTCCTCAGCTTCACGACGAGCTTGCTCAGCCTCACGGCGAGCCTTCTCTTCAGCTTCGAGGCGAGCCTTCTCTTCGGCCTCGCGACGAGCTTTTTCTTCTGCTTCCAAACGCGCTGTTTCCTCGGCTTCCGCCTGACGCTGTTCATCTTCCAGCGCCGAGCGTCTTACATAGGTGCGAGACTTGCGCACTTCTACCTGCACTTCCTTGTTCTTGCCGCCAGTCCCCTGAACACTGATGGTGCTCTTGGTCTTGCGCTGCAAGGTCATGCGGGCAGGAGCGGCGACCTCGTCACCTCCATGCTGTTTCTTCAGGTGTGCCAGCAGAGCCTGTTTCTCAGACTCGCTGACCATGTCGTCGGCCTTGCTCTTGCTGATACCGGCATCGACAAACTGCTGGAGAAGACGATCAACCGGTGTGTCGATGTCAGTGGCAAGTTGTTTGACTGATACTTCTGCCATTCATTTTCCTCCGTTTGATCTTACTCGGACTGCTCTTCTCCGAACCAACAGATATTGCGAGCAGCCATAATGAGCTCACCTGCCTTCTCGGCAGTCAGCCCTTCAATATCAGCAAGGTCATCGATACCTTGCTCAGCCAAATCTTCCAAGGTGCCCACGCCACGGCCCGCCAGAGCGTAGGCCAGTTCGCGGCTCAGACCGTTCAGATTGAGCAGCTCTTCAGACGGCTCAACGCCATCGAAAGACTCTTCTTTGGCCAGTGCCTTGGTAGTCAGGGCATCTTTGGCGCGCTTGCGCAGCTCTTCGACCATGTCTTCATCCAGACCGTCGATAGCCAGCAGCTCGTTGACCGGTACAAAGGCGATCTCTTCCAGGGTAGAGAAGCCCTCTTCCATCAGCAGACCGGCGAAATCGTCGTCGATGTCCAGGGTGCTGGTGAACAGGTTCATGATGCGGTCGTTTTCGGCCTGGTGCTTGGCACGCATGTCCTCAACGGTCATCACGTTCAGCTCCCAACCGGTCAGCTGGGAGGCCAGACGCACGTTCTGACCATTGCGACCGATGGCCTGAGCCAGGTTGGCAGCTTCCACGGCGATATCCATGGTGTGGTTGTCTTCATCAACGATGATGGAGGCCACATCGGCAGGTGCCATGGCATTGATCACGTACTGGGCCGGGTTGTCATCGTACAGCACGATGTCTGCACGCTCACCGCTCAGCTCGGCGGAGACAGCTTGCACACGGGCACCACGCATACCGATACAGGCACCGATCGGGTCGATACGACGATCGTTGGTCTTCACCGCGATCTTGGCGCGGGAACCCGGATCACGGGCAGCGCCCATGATTTCGATCATCTCTTCACCGATCTCCGGTACTTCGATACGGAACAGCTCTTTCAGGAAGTCCGGGCTGGAACGGCTGACAAACAGCTGGGAACCACGGGCTTCCGGACGCACTGCATACAGCAGGCCACGGACACGGTCGCCCGGGCGGAAGGTTTCACGCGGCAGCATGTCATCACGGAAGATCACGGCTTCAGCATTGCTGCCCAGATCCAGGATGACGTTGTCGCGGTTGCTCTTCTTGACCACACCACTGATGATGGTGCCTTCTTTATCTTTAAACTGATCAACTACTTGTGAACGCTCGGCTTCGCGCACTTTCTGCACGATAACCTGCTTGGCGGTCTGGGTAGTGATACGGTCGAAGGTCACAGAGTCAATCTGGTCTTCAACATACTCACCGATCTGGATTTCCGGCTGATCGATCTGCGCCGCTTCCAGGGTGATTTCCGCGTAGGGGTTCTCCATCGCGGCTTGATCCGCAATGACTACCCAGCGGCGATAAGTGTCGTAGTCACCGGTCTTGCGATCGATTTCGACCCGAACTTCAATCTCGCCTTCATATTTCTTCTTGGTCGCAGTCGCCAGCGCGGTTTCCAGAGCCTGGAAGATCTTCTCGCGGGGTACCGCTTTCTCGTTGGATACTGCGTCAACGACCAGCAAAATCTCTTTATTCATATCCGATAGCCTCGTTAACCAAAGTTCGGCACTATGTTCGCTTTTTGGATATTGGTGAAAGCCAACACGTCGTCCTTACCATCTACTGTCAGGGTGATCATGTCGCCTTGCACAGCTTTGATTACGCCTTTGAACTTGCGGCGGTTGTTTGTTGCCATCCGAAGCGTTACCGCCGCCTCTTGGCCAACGTATTTTTCGAAATGGGCAACCTTGAACAGGGGACGATCCAGGCCTGGGGAGGACACCTCGAGGTAGTACTCCTCGGTGATGGGATCTTCGACGTCCATGATGGCGCCAACCTGATGGCTGACCTCAGCACAGTTCTCGACAGTCACACCCTGCTCGCCGTCGATATAGACACGCAAGGTGGAGTGTTTACCCGCACGGATAAACTCAATACCCCAAAGTTCAAAACCCAAGGCAACGACCGGAGCCTCGAGCAGATCGGTCAAACGTTGTTCCAACGTAGCCAAAGTCACCCTCCGAAAAACAAAAAAAGGGCATAAAGCCCAGATAGATATCGATTCAGAGTAAATTGCACATAACAAAAAGCCCCGATGTCAAATCGGGGCTTGGCGCTTTACCCTGATTGTCGCCTCGCAGCGACCGCCTTCCTGAGCGTAGGAAATGCGTGAAATTTGGTTGCGGGGGCCGGATTTGAACCGACGACCTTCGGGTTATGAGCCCGACGAGCTACCATGCTGCTCCACCCCGCGTCCGAAATCGTGCGAGATTATAGCCACTTCACTCTCTCGATACAAGACTGACTGGCTATAATACACTCGGTTTCCCGAGCTCACTGCTTAATTGGTGCCGTGGGCGGGACTCGAACCCGCACACCCTAGAGCACTACCCCCTCAAGATAGCGTGTCTACCAATTCCACCACCACGGCAAAACTCTTACTCGGGAACGTCAGTATCTTTCTTTACTGGCGCTTTGGTCTGCTCAACCTGTTGGGTTTGTTGCAGATTCTCCCACTCACTACCCTGCTTGACCTTGTTGCTGGACATAGATCCGAGCACCAGGCTGATAACGAAAAACAGAGTAGCCAAAATTGCAGTTGTTCGGGTCAGGAAACTGCCTGAACCACCGGAGCCGAATACTGTGTTCGATGCCCCTGCGCCGAAGGAGGCGCCCATATCAGCCCCTTTACCTTGCTGAATCATCACCAGACCAATCAGAGCCAGTGAAACCAGCAGATAAACGACTAAAAGAATCTCGTACATTTAACTTGCACCCTTTGCCGCTTCAACAATTCCTAAAAACGCATCGCTATCGAGGCTTGCTCCGCCAATCAGTCCGCCATCAATGTCGGGCTGTGCAAACAAATCTCTCGCGTTGCTCGGCGTTACGCTCCCACCATAGATGATTCTAACTTTCTCACCTATTACCGGAGTATCCTCCGCCAAGCGACCACGTATAAAGGAATGAACCTCTTGTGCCTGCTCGGGTGTGGCGCATTTACCTGTACCTACAGCCCAAATCGGCTCGTAGGCGATGATAGCATTATCGAAAGCCATCGCGCCATTTTTCTCTATGACGATATCCAGCTCTTCAGCGATCACCTCGAAGGCTCTTCTCGCCTGCCTCGCCGCACCTGATTCACCTAAACAGAGGATGGGAATCAAGCCTGCCGCTCTGGCTGCCGCAAACTTCTCTGCGACGATAAAACTGGTCTCACCAAAGAGACGCCTGCGCTCGGAGTGCCCTACCAATACGTAACGACACCCTGCCTCTACCAGCATCCGACACGAGATTTCTCCAGTGTAAGCGCCAGTAGCGTGCTGACTCACATTCTGAGCCCCCAACTTTATTACCTTCTGCTCATTAAGCAGTGAAGCGCTAAAGTCGAGATGCACATGGGAAGGACAGAGAACCACATCTACTTTTCCGTCAACGCCGTTCATGCACTGACTCGTAAACTGCTCTAACTGCGACCTACTACCGTGCAACTTCCAGTTGGCTGCTACAAACGGCTTGCGATGTCCCATCGGCAACTCCCTTGCGAAAGCGGGGCTGATAATATCCAGAGGATGCTCAGCTGACAAGTGCTATTTTTAAATTTTTGAATCGTTTGAACAAGATACAACCAGGGCGGCTAAAAAGCCGCCCTGGTTGTTCATTAAAACGCCGATTCAACCTGCTTGGCGATGCGCTGAGCCATGTCACGCACCTGCTGTTCATGCTCCCCTTCGACCATGACCCGGATCAGCGGTTCGGTACCTGATTTACGCAATAGTACGCGACCACGACCAGCCAGCTCCTGTTCCACCTTGGCAACCTCAGCCATGACAGCATCCGCGGCCAGCGGATCCTTGCCTTCGGCAAAACGAACATTCACCAGCACCTGCGGGAACTTGCTCATGCCGGAGCGCAGCTTGGCCAGCGGCATCTCGGCACTGCGCATGGCGGTAAGCACCTGCAAGGCGGCTACGATGCCATCACCCGTAGTGGTCTGATCCAGACAGATAATGTGGCCGGAGTTCTCGCCACCGATGCGCCAGCCCTTCTCTTCCATCATCTCCAGCACATAGCGGTCACCCACCTTGGCACGGGCAAACGGAATGCCCAGGGTTTGCAGCGCCAGCTCCAGACCCATGTTGGCCATCAGGGTGCCGACGACACCGCCTTTGAGGCGACCATTGCGCAGGGCATCGCGCGCGATGATATAGAGCACTTCATCACCGTCGATGAGATAGCCGGTATGGTCAACCATGATCAGACGATCACCATCACCATCAAAGGCAACCCCCAGATCGGCCTTGCACTCCAGCACCTTGGCCACCAGAGCGTCAGGTGCAGTCGAACCGACACCATCGTTGATGTTGAGACCATCCGGGGCACAGCCCATGGTGATCACTTCGGCACCCAGTTCGCGGAAAACCGACGGCGCAATGTGGTAAGTGGCGCCGTGGCCACAGTCGACCACCATTTTCACCCCATCCAGATTCATGTGGGAGGGGAAGGTGCTCTTGCAGAATTCGATATAGCGACCGGCGGCATCATCAATGCGCACCGCTTTGCCAAGTTCGGCCGACTCGACACACTTGAGCTCGTGATCCAGCTCGGCTTCGATAGCCAGCTCGACATCATCAGGCAGCTTGGTGCCATCGGCGGAGAAGAACTTGATGCCGTTGTCGTAGAAGGGGTTGTGGGAAGCGCTGATGACGATGCCAGCTTCGGCACGGAAAGTGCGAGTCAGGTAGGCAACCGCCGGCGTGGGCATGGGCCCCATCAGAATGGCTTTAAGGCCTGCTGCGGAGAGCCCCGCTTCCAGCGCGGATTCCAGCATGTAACCGGAGATGCGGGTATCTTTGCCAATCAGCACCTTTTTGGTGCCCTTCTTGGAGAGCACCTTGCCGGCAGCCCAACCCAATTTCATTACAAAATCAGGGGTGATCGGGTATTCGCCAACCTTGCCGCGTACCCCATCGGTACCGAAATACTTTCTTGCCATTGTCTGTTCTCTTTATTATCTGGAAATAAAATCTTGTCCCGTCATTGCCAGCCAACCGACGCGCAATGCGTCCATGGTCTCCCGTACATCGTGTACCCTGATGATGCGGGCCCCATGCTGCATGCCGATAAGGGCGCATGCCAGACTGCCCGCCAGACGCTCATCCACCGGACGGCCCAGCAGGTTGCCTATCATAGACTTTCGCGACATCCCCACCAATAGCGGCAAGCCATAATCAAGCAGTTCCTTTTGAGCCGCCAACAGCTGATAGTTGTGTGCAAGGGTTTTGCCAAAGCCATATCCCGGATCCAGCAACAGCTCTTCACGCCGGATCCCGACCGCCAGACAAGCCGCAATGCGCTCATCAAAAAAGGCGCGAACCTCCCCGACCAGATCGTCATAGTGGGGCTCGACCTGCATGGTTCTCGGCTGCCCCTGCATATGCATCAGACAGACCGGAACCCGCGCTTCGGCCGCGGCTTGCAGTGATCCAGGTTCTTGCAGTGCCCGCACATCGTTGATCAGATGGGCACCCACCTTGCAACCCTCCCGCATCACAGCCGCTTTGGAGGTATCGAGGGAGATCATCACATCCAGCTCACGAACCATCTGCTCCACAACAGGAACGACCCTGTCCAGCTCCTCCTGCTCACTCACATCGGGCGCACCAGGGCGGGTTGACTCGCCACCGATGTCGATGAGGGTCGCACCGTCAGAGACCATCTGGCGCGCATGGGCCATTGCCCGTTCAAACTGGTTGAAATGGCCGCCATCGGAGAAGGAGTCGGGCGTCACATTGAGGATCCCCATAACATGGGGACGATCGAGGGAGAGGCTGAGCCCCTTGCTGGTTAACTGCATTTTCACGTCCATCTGATAAAGAAAAACCCCGGGCAAGCCCGGGGTTTGGAGAGTCACAATTATTTGGCCGGAGCGTCGTTGGCTTTGTCGATAGTGACATCCGCCACCGGTGCAGCCTCATCGGCAGGCTTGGCCTCGGCAGCCACGGTGGAACCGCCTTGCGGGGTATCACCGTGCTCGTCATGCCAGTTGCTCGGAGCACGAACCTCGCGACGCGCCATCAGATCATCGATCTGTTTGGCGTCGATGGTCTCGTACTTCATCAGCGCATCTTTCATGCTGTGCAACACGTCCATATTATCCAGCAGGATCTGCTTGGAACGGGCATAGTTGCGGTCGATGACCTGCTTGACTTCGGCATCGATCACGCGAGCGGTATCGTCGGACATATGCTTGGCCTTGGCCATGCTGCGACCGAGGAACACTTCACCATCTTCTTCCGCGTAGAGCATCGGGCCGAGACGCTCGGACATACCCCACTGGGTCACCATCTTGCGTGCAATGTCGGTCGCTCGCTCGATGTCGTTGGAAGCACCAGTAGAAACCTTCTCGGCACCGTAGATCAGCTCTTCTGCCAGACGACCGCCATACAGGCTGGAGATCATCGACTCCAGATGCTGCTTGGAGTGGCTCCAGCGATCCTGCTCCGGCAGATACATGGTCACACCCAGCGCACGACCGCGCGGAATGATGGAGACCTTGTAAACCGGGTCATGATCCGGAACCAAACGGCCAATGATGGCGTGGCCAGCTTCATGATATGCAGTCATCTCTTTCTCGGACTCTTTCATCACCATGGAGCGGCGTTCCGCACCCATCATGATCTTGTCCTTGGCCTTCTCGAACTCGGCCATGGAGACCACTCGGCGGCTCTCACGAGCAGAGAAGAGGGCTGCCTCGTTGACCAGGTTGGCCAAATCCGCACCGGAGAAACCGGGAGTACCACGGGCAATCAGTGCCGGATTGACGTCATCCGCCAACGGAACTTTGCGCATGTGCACTTTCAGGATCTGCTCGCGACCACGGACATCCGGCAGACCGACCACAACCTGACGGTCGAAACGGCCCGGACGCAGCAGTGCCGGATCCAGTACGTCAGGACGGTTGGTGGCTGCGATGACGATGATGCCTTCATTGCCTTCAAAACCATCCATCTCGACCAGCATCTGGTTAAGGGTCTGCTCACGTTCATCGTGACCACCACCCAGACCGGCGCCACGCTGGCGACCGACCGCATCAATTTCGTCGATGAAGATGATGCAGGGAGAAGATTTCTTGGCCTGTTCGAACATGTCACGCACCCGGGAGGCACCAACACCGACGAACATCTCCACGAAATCGGAACCTGAGATGGTGAAGAACGGCACCTTGGCCTCACCCGCAATAGCCTTGGCCAGCAAGGTCTTACCGGTACCGGGAGGACCAACCAGCAGCACACCGGTCGGGATCTTGCCACCCAGTTTCTGGAATTTGCTCGGGTCGCGCAGATAGTCGACCAGCTCCTTCACCTCTTCCTTGGCTTCATCACAACCTGCAACGTCAGCAAAGGTAGTCTTGATCTGATCTTCGCTCATCAGGCGAGCCTTGCTCTTGCCGAACGACATGGCACCTTTGCCACCGCCGCCCTGCATCTGACGCATGAAGAAGACCCAGACACCGATCAGCAGCAGCATCGGGAACCAGGAGATGAAGATAGAGGTCAACAGAGACGGCTCTTCCGGCTTCTCGCCCATCACTTTGACATTGTGATTGAGCATGTCGTTGAGCAGCTGGGGATCCGGCGCAGGGATTATGGTGGTGAATCGTTCACCAGTACGCTTGACGCCATTAATGACCTTACCGTCCATCCGCACTTCACGGATCTGCTCTTGGGTCACCTCTTTAACGAAGCTGGAATAGTCCAGCTGGCGACTGGTGGTATCGCTGGGGCTGAAGCTATTGAACACCGACATCAAAACGACGGCGATGACCAGCCACAGGATTAAGTTTTTCGCCATGTCACTCAAATCAGTAACCTCGCAGACTGACAGTTAACGATGAAGGTTAGGGTACTACAGTTTAAAACCGGTAGCCACAATGTAGACTTCCCGTGATCTGGCGCGGGATGAGTCTGGTTTACGAATTTTGACGGCGGAGAAAAGTTTACGAATTTCATTGAGATAGGCATCAAAGCCCTCTCCCTGAAACACCTTCACTACGAAACTGCCGTCACTACGCAATACCTGATTGCACATGTCCAGCGCCAGCTCGACCAGATACATGGCGCGAGCCTGATCCACCTGCTGGGTACCGCTCATGTTGGGCGCCATATCAGACATCACGACATCGACCTTGTCGGGGCCCACTCGTTCCAGCAAGGCGCCGAGTACAGTTTCCTCCCGAAAGTCCCCTTGCAGGAAATCGACACCAGCAATGGGATCCATCGGCAAAATGTCACATGCGATGACGCGACCCGAATCACCAACCTGTTCAACCGCGAACTGGGACCAACCACCGGGGGCTGCACCCAAATCCACTACGGTCATGCCATGTTTCAGCAAGCGATCCTTGCCCTGGATCTCGTCAATCTTGAAAACAGCACGAGAACGCAGGCCCATTTTCTGGGCTTTTTTGACGTATTGATCGTCGAAATGTTCTTTTAACCAGCGAGTTGAACTGGGGGAACGTTTTTTCTGGGTCATGATAATCGACTTTAAAAAACCACAAGGGTTATTAGTATTAAGGGCTAAGTGGGGGTAGAATACGCCCCTTTCAACCCTGACTTATGAAGAAATTGCGATGATTCTCAACAATAAACAGAAACAGTACCTCAAGGGCCTTGCCCATAGCCTCAAGCCTGTCGTCCTGCTGGGTCAGCATGGTCTGACCGAAGGTGTACTGGCCGAGATCGATCTGGCACTGAACCATCACGAGCTGATCAAGGTTAAGGTTGCCTCTGAAGATCGCGAAATGAAACAACTGGTTATGGATGCTATCGTCCGTGAAACCGGTTCAATCAAGGTGCAAAGCATGGGTCATGTGCTGACCATTTATCGTCAAGCCAACGAACCCAAAATCCAGCTGCCCCGCAAGTAAAAGGAAAGAGCATCGCTCTTTCCTTATTCCACTTCTTCCCGAGTCGCTTGCCAAAGTAGTCGCAAAGCCCTTAACCTGCGATGAATACTTCCGGACACGCATTATGGCTCACCATCCTATTCTGACCGACGATGAGCTGGCCATGCTGCGGGACTTGGGGAGCAATCAGGACACCCATGTTCTGAGTGGTCACCTCGATGCCCCCATGCTTGGCTTGCTGCAAAAAGCCGAACACCTTGTACTCGAAGCCCGCTTCGCTGGCCATCAGCTGCGTTTTCCCCTGAGCTTTATCCAAGGGGAAGATGGCTTCGTCGAGCCCCGCTTATCTGCACCGGTCATCAGGGAGCTGGGGTTTGCCCAACCGCGCGCCTGGCGTCTCAAACAAAAAGCCAAGCTTTGCAGCGACCAGGGCCTGTTTCAGGTACTCAGCCTCTCCCTCAACGGCCTCATCGTGGAAAATTTGCCAATCGACATGGTGGCCGATACCCCCATCAACGGCGAGCTCTGCATCGAGCAAGAGGACCCTCTTCCACTGCAGGGACGACTGGTAAGGCGCATCAAAGCCAATGCCGACCATGCCACCTGGGCACTGAGCTTTCAGATGAGCGAAAACAACATCGAACGGCTGCGCCACTGGTTGTTTCAGCGCCATCAGGACGCCTTTACCGAGGCGTATCTGTCCTGATTTTTATCAATAATCATATAGATAAAGACAAACAGGGGAGCACCAGCCCCCCTGTTTCATCGTCTGTAGCATTCGCTTAGATATAAGCGACTTCCAGTACTTCGTATTCCACATCACCGCCCGGCGTCTTGACGATAGCGACATCGTCCACTTCCTTGCCAATCAGGGCGCGGGCAATGGGGGAGTTGACAGAGATGAGGTTCTGTTTGATATCAGCCTCATCGTCACCCACGATGCGGTAAACCACCTCTTCCTCTGTCTCGCTCTTGAGCAGAGTCACAGTCGCGCCAAAAATAACGCGGCCGTTGTTGGTCATCTTGGTGACATCAATCACCTGGGCATTGGAGAGCTTGGCTTCAATCTCCTGAATGCGGCCTTCACAGAACCCCTGCTGCTCGCGAGCGGCATGGTATTCGGCGTTTTCCTTCAGATCACCGTGCTCACGGGCATCGGCAATCGCTTCGATAATCTGGGGACGAAGCTCGGTCTTGAGATAATCGAGCTCTTCGCGCAGCTTCTCAGCGCCGCGAACAGTCATCGGAGTATGATTCATAGTCGAAACCTGGGTTGCTTGAAAATAGAAACTGCGGCCATCTGCAAGGAGGCCGCAGCAATCGGTTCGGATGAGGCATCTTAATATGAAGCCAACACAAAATCCACGTCAGCCCCCTGATGCAGATCCCACTTGCGTCATCGACATTCCCTTCGCTTACTTCCCTTCCGGTACGGAGATTGGGGCCGAAACGGTCGGTTTGCCCTGCATGATGGCGATCTCCACCCGCCGGTTCATCCGACGATTTTCCGGAGTGGTATTGGGCACCAATGGCTGGGAATCCGCCATCCCCTGCACCACCAGTCGCCCCTGATCAAAACCGGGGACCTTCAGCATCTGGTGCGCCACCGCAACCGCCCGTTGCGACGACAGCTCCCAGTTGGACTGGAACAGCTCATCTTCGGTCGCGACGTTGTCGGTGTGACCGGAGATGGTGATTTCACCCGGCACATCCTTGAGCAGGGTCGCGACCTTGCGAATGACTGGCCAGAACTGGGGCTGCAGAAACGCAGAACCGGCCGGGAAAGACGCTTTTTCCCTGATCCGGATGATGATCTGCTGGCCCAGCGCCTCAATTTCGATGGCGCCATCCTGGATCTGATCTTTCATCTGCTCGGCGAGGGCTTTGGCCAGGGTATTGGACTGTTCTTGCGCCTTCTTCGCATCCTGCGCGGTATCGCCCCCCGTCTGTTTGCCATCACTCTTGTCCTGACCACCGGCCTGATCCGACTCACCGGGCAGAAACTCCAGTTCGGTCTGGGTCAGATCGATGGTCTGCTGCATCACGGTATCAATTGGCGTGGGTTCCGGGCGACCGGGCCTGAACTCCTGGGCAATCACCGAGGTTCCCTTGGGAATATCTTTCACCTCAAGGATGTTCTGTACCCCGAATGCCTTGTCCATGGAACCGGCTATCTGCTTGAACTTCTGCACATCCATCTCGGCAAAGGAGAGCAACAGCACGAAGAAGCACATCAGCAGCGACATCAGGTCGGCAAAGGTTCCCATGTAACCAGGGAGACCTGGTGGTGGGCACTTGCAATCAGACATAGCGCCCCCTATTCGGTGCCAGTATTACGTTTGGACTGGTTCAGATAGTTTTGCAGCATGGACTGGATCACCCGCGGGTTCTGGCCATCCTGAATCCCCATAATGGCATCAAGGATCAGGGTACGACTGAGCTTCTCCTCCCCGCTGCGCAGCTCCAGCTTGTCGGCAATCGGGATCGCCAACATATTGGCCTCTATCGCACCGTACAGGGTGGTAAGCAAGGCCACCGCCATCGCCGGCCCGATCGACTTGGGGTCACTCATGTTAGCCAGCATGGCCACCAGACCCACCAACGTACCTATCATCCCCATGGCAGGACCCAGATCCCCAAGGGTACGGAAGACCTTGATGGCAATGACATGGCGCTCGGCTGTCAGGTCGATATCCTTTTCCATCACGGCACGCACCACATCGGCATCGTGACCATCCACCAGCATGTCGATCCCTTTTTTCATAAATGGATTGGGGATCTCTGCGGCCTCCAGCGCCAGAAAGCCCCCTTTGCGAGCCGCGTCAGCCAGTTCAACGGCTTTGGTAATCAGGTCTTCAAGCTTGTCGCCCTTGTACATAAAGGCTTTACCCGCCACCTTGAATGCCATCAGGAACTGGCCAAGGTTGAACTTCATCATGGCGATGAAGATTGATCCCAATACAGTGATGTAGACCGATGGCATATCAACATACATGCTCATGGGGCCACCCAGCAGCATGCCGTACACCACCACCCCGAAACCCAGCACTATCCCTATCAGACTGCCTAGATCCACGTCCCTACTCCTGTCACCGGTTCTTATGTCTATTTATAGTTTGTTGAATTTTCTGCTATTGCGACCCATGCGGCAAGCATGCATCCACTGAGAATGATGGCTCATTATCGGCCAGTTTAGCGAGAGTTTGAGAGGGCAATGCTTTTCTGCCTCCCCCCTGTGGACGGTCGATGTTAATATAAGCCGTTTTTTTCAATCCCCGAGGATGGACATGGCCAGTAAAAAAATCGACCGTCTGAGTTTTGATGCCACTCTGGAAGAGCTGGAAACCATCGTTCATCAGCTGGAACAAGGTTCCCTATCCCTGGAAGAGGCACTCAAGCAGTTCGAGCAGGGCGTTCATCTGGTACGGGCCGGTCAGCAGAAGCTGGAACTGGCCGAACAGAAGATCCAGATCCTGCTCAGTCAAGCCGATGGCAGTGACCAGCTCGCCCCCTTCCAGCCAGAACAAGGAGAGGAGTGAGTGGCGCTGGACCATTTTTCCCGTCTGCATCGTCAGCGTATTGACGACTGTCTGTCAGCACAACTTGAATCCTTGCCCGCCATGGCGCCGCGCCTGCGCGATGCCATGAGTTATGGCCTGCTGCTGGGCGGCAAGCGGGTTCGCCCGTTTCTGGTCTACGCGGTCGGCGAGATGCTGGGCGTCAAGAGCGAACTGCTGGATGGCCCCGCGGCAGCCGTGGAGTGCATCCACGCCTACTCCCTGCTGCACGATGACCTGCCCGCCATGGATAACGACGACCTGCGTCGTGGCCAGCCAACCGTTCACAAGGCGTTTGACGAAGGAACCGCCATTCTGGCCGGTGATGCGCTGCAGACCCTGGCGTTCTCCATTCTGGCCGATCACCCCATGCCCGACTCCTTGATGGCCAACCGGGTGCGGATGCTGAGTACCCTCGCCCGCGCCTCCGGCTATCTGGGTATGTGTGGCGGTCAGGCGCTGGATCTGCAGGCCGAAGGGCGCCAGATCACGCTTGCCGAACTGGAGCAGGTACACCGCCACAAGACCGGTGCGCTGATTGAATGCGCCGTGGCGCTCGGCGCCCTGTGCAAAGCCGATGTCGATGACGCCACGCTGGCCGCCCTGCAAACCTATGCCGCCGCGATTGGCCTCGCCTTTCAGGTGCAGGATGACATCCTCGACATCACAGGTGATACCGCCACCCTGGGCAAGCCGCAAGGTTCTGACCTAGCGCTGGAGAAAAGTACCTATCCGGCCCTGCTCGGACTCGAAAATGCCCGTGAGCTGGCTCGCGAACTGCATGGGAAAGCCTTAACAGCCCTGCAATCCTTGCCCTACAATACCGACATTCTGGAAGCGTTTGCCGATTACATCATCGAGCGAACCCACTAAACGCTGGATAACAGTAACAATATGAGCGTTGATATTAGCAATTTCCCCAACCTGGCCCTCGCGGACACTCCGGTCGAGCTGCGTTCCTTGCCCAAAGATCGGCTGCCGGTGCTGTGCAACGAGCTGCGCGAATATCTGCTGCGCTCTGTCAGCCGCTCCAGCGGACACTTTGCCTCCGGTCTCGGCACGGTCGAACTGACCGTCGCCCTGCACTACGTCTACAACACCCCGTTCGATCGGTTGATCTGGGACGTGGGCCATCAGGCCTATCCCCACAAGATCCTGACCGGGCGCCGTGATCAGATCCACACCATCCGTCAGAAGGATGGTCTGCACCCCTTCCCCTGGCGTGGCGAGAGCGAGTACGACGTGCTCTCCGTCGGCCACTCCAGCACTTCCATCGGTGCGGCGCTCGGTATGGCGGTCGCCGCCGAGAGTGAAGGGCTGGGTCGCAAGGTCGTTGCAGTGATCGGTGATGGTGCCATTACCGCAGGGATGGCCTTTGAAGCGCTCAACCACGCTGGCGATGTGCACAAGGACATGCTGGTGATCCTCAACGACAACGAGATGTCCATCTCCGAGAATGTCGGGGCGCTCAACAACCATCTGGCCCGGGTCATGTCCGGCAAGCTCTACACCACCATCCGCGAAGGCGGCAAGAAGGTGCTGGCCGGTCTTCCGCCGGTCAAGGAGCTGGCCAAGCGAGCCGAAGAGCACCTCAAGGGGATGGTGGTGCCCGGCACCCTGTTCGAGGAGTTCGGCTTCAACTACATCGGCCCCATCGACGGTCACGATATCGAGGCACTGGTCGAGACCCTGCACAACATGCGCAACCTCAAGGGCCCGCAGCTGCTGCACGTCAAGACCAAGAAGGGCAAGGGTTACGAGCCGGCGGAGAAAGACCCCATCGGTTATCACGCCGTGCCCAAGTTCAATCCTGACGATTGCTCCCTGCCCAAGGCGAGCGGCGCCAAACCCACCTTCTCCGCCATCTTCGGCCAATGGCTGTGCGACATGGCGGCCAAAGACGAGAAGCTGGTAGGTATTACCCCCGCCATGCGCGAAGGCTCGGGGCTGGTGAAATTCAGCCAGCAATATCCGGATCGCTACTTCGATGTGGCCATTGCAGAGCAGCATGCGGTCACTTTCGCCGCGGGTCTTGCCATCGCCGACAAGAAGCCGGTGGTCGCCATCTATTCGAGCTTCCTGCAGCGTGCCTACGATCAGGTGATCCACGACGTGGCGCTGCAAGATCTGCCGGTGCTGTTCGCTATCGACCGGGCCGGTCTGGTGGGCGCCGATGGCCCGACCCATCAGGGGGCGTTCGACATCAGCTTCCTGCGCACCGTGCCCAACATGGTGGTGATGACGCCATCTGACGAGAGCGAATGCCGCCAGATGCTCTATACCGGCTATCTCCATCAAGGCCCTGCCTCAGTGCGCTACCCCCGCGGCAGCAGCCTGAGCGACGCCCCCATCTCGTCAGAAATGCAGGCACTGGAGCTCGGCAAGGGACGTATCCTGCGAGAGGGCAAGGGCACTGCCATTCTGGCGTTTGGCACCTTGCTGCACCACGCCAAAGTGGCCGCAGAGGCACTGGATGCCACCCTGGTGGACATGCGCTTTGTCAAACCGATGGATGAGGCACTGGTGCTGTCGCTGGCGGCCAGCCACGATCAGTTCGTCACCATCGAAGACAACGCCATCATGGGCGGCGCCGGTTCGGCGGTGAACGAACTGCTGATGCGCAGCAAGCAGTGCAAGCCGGTGCTCAACCTTGGCTTGCCGGATCGCTTCGTGGAACAGGGTACCCAGCAGGAGATCTATGCCCTGCTCGGTCTGGACGATGCTGGCATCCAGCGCAGCATCGAAAGCTGGCTGCAAGCCTGACGAGACACGAACAGCTCAGAAAGTGCGTGTCACCATGATGTGATGCAATAGACTGGAAAATTCAGTAATGGTTCGAAAAAATCCCCAGGTAATGCCTGGGGATTTTTTTAAGATGACAGCAGAGTGTGACTACTGTTGTGACGATACCGAATCGACAGCTCTTAGTTACACCCTTCGGCAGATGTTGAGTTCAGATAGGTCACCTCATTGGACGGTTGATAATCGGCCACGTTGATCACCTTCTTGATCTCGATGAACTCTTTCAGCACGGCAGCATCCACCAAACCGGCGTTGATGGTATCGATCTTCGGATAGCCGTCACCACCGGAGGCGCTGAAGCTCGGGATCGCGAAGCTGTAAGTTGCTGCCGGATCAAACACCTTGCCACCGATACTGGTGATATTGACGCTCTTGGCCTGGCAATCTACCGCCATGTTGATACCGCCAAACTGGGCATAACCACCGGTATTGCGAGTCTTGCTTGCCACCTGGCCCAGATAGGTCGCCAGATCGCTTCCCTTCATGACAGCCTTGTTGACCGTGTTGCCAAACGGGTGCACCAGCAGCACGCTGCGGTAGGTGATATCACCGGCTGGGATGCTGTCGCGCACACCGCCTGAGTTGACGATACCAAAGTCGACACCCAGCTTGCTGCTGGTCGCAGTGGTGATGAGGCGACCCAGGTTGGTCTGCTTGTTGCGAACCGAGTTGCGATCACCAACCAGCAAGCCATCTGCCGAGCCAATGACGACATTCAACTCTTGCTGACCTTTCTCCTGATAACCCAGCAGGGTGTTATACAGCTCGGGATCCTTGGTGATCTCGTCCTGTACGAACTGCATCTTGGCTGGATCCTTGGTCACGGCGCCGTTGGCATCGATCGCCTCGCCCTTGGCGTTGCGCTTGATCAGGTTGACCGGGATCAGGTCATAGCTGGTCAGGGTCAATTTGCCATTCTGGTACTCAAACTGGGCACGGCCCACATACTTGCCCCACTCGTGAGCCTGCATGATCCAGGTACCGTTCTGCTGATCTGGCTGGCAGTTATCACCCGGTTTGAAATTGGCGTACTTGTTGGTGGTGCCCGGCTCCATACAGACCGGATTCTGAGAGTGGCCACCAATGATGGCATCCAGAGTCCCTGCTGGCAGTGCACGAGCCATCTCTACATCGCCCGGCGCATTGCTGCCGTGCTGACCATTCTCGTAATGGCCCATGTGAGTGATGGCGAAGACCAGATTGGCCTCCTTGTTGCTGCGGATCTGCTGGCCCAGTTTGGCCGCCTCGCTGGTCGGATCGCGGAACTCCAGGGTTTGCACGTTGTTGGGATCCACCAGCTGGGCGGTATCCTCGGTGGTCAGGCCCAGTACGGCGACCTTGAGACCGCTCTCCAGCTTGAACACCTTGTAGGGGTCAAAGTAGTGTTTGCCACTGGCCTTGTCGTAGATGTTGGCCGAGAGCATGGGGAACTGGGCCCACTTGCGCTGCTTCTCCAGCACGCTGAGGGGGTTGTCGAATTCATGGTTGCCCACCGCCATGGCATCGTAGCGAATGTTGTTCATCGCCATGAAGTCAGGCTCGGCATCCTGCAGATCGGACTCCGGCACGCCGGTATTCACATCACCACCGGAGAGAACCAGTACGTCACTGCCAGCAGCCTTGGCATCGGCACGCAGCTGCTCGACCAGAGTCTTCTGGGCAGCCATACCATACTCATTTTCAGCGTTGTGCCAGAAACGGCCGTGGGTATCGTTGGTGTGCAGTATGGTCAGTTTGCAGACATTTTCGGTGCAGGGTGCAACGGTGTCATTGGTCGAGGTATTACAGCCAGTCAGTGCAGCAAGCACGGCCAGTGCCACGCCGCCTTTGATAAAGTTATTATTCATTTCCATATCACCTTGATTGTTTTGTTATTTATCAACCCTGTCCAGCGGGTCGGGCGCCAATATAACAAACAACAGATGACCATTTTTCATCGATGACTCACAAATTCTGCTAATTGTGATCTTCGGCCCAACATCCGGCTTCCTGCTGATTTATCAGGTTTTTTGTTGAGTGGTCACTCACTTGCCCCATCCCGCACCAAGGAGGCGCCACCCGGACGCGCCTTTATGGCATACTCCCCAGCCAGCCATGCCCGAGGAGATGATTTGATGGCCAAGTACGACAAGATTTCCCCCGAGACCCAGCAGGAGGCGATGAAAATTGCCCGTGCCAACCAGAAGCCGGGGCAGACCAAAGAGCAGACCCAGCTTATCGCGCAAGGGATCCAGAAAGGCATCGACGAATACAAGAAACAGATGAAGGCGCGAGCCCGCGAAGCGAGCCGCCAGAAAAAAATGCAGGCCAAAGCCAGACAACCACAGGGTGCGCCCCAAACCGAAGAACAAGACGATCAGCTGGAGCTGGTTGAAGTAAGCCATCAGCATCCCCTGCCCTGGATATTGCTGGTGTTGAGCTGGCTGGGATTTGCTGCAACCTTGTTCTGGTTGCACTAAGAGTGCGCTAGCAAACCTTTATCCGGGATCCTCTTCACAGCCCGGACCCGGGCTGCTGGTGATTACCTGCGAAGAGTGATTAAATCCCGCGCCTCTTGCACCGGACAACCGGTTTTTTGACGATCAGTTTTCAGGAAAGATGTTATGAACCCCGCTCCGCTCTATCTGCTGGCCCCTTTTGTTCTGTTCCTTGTGACCATGCTGCTCTATCGCATTTCGCCGCTGCGGGCGGTCGCCGCCGGTGGGGTACGCTGGTTTATCCTCCCCGCCTTCACCCTGTTTATTTTGCTGATCATCATCAACGGTGCCGCCGATCCCGCCCTGCGCGATCCGGCATTCCACTGGTTGATGCCGGGCCTTGGCTTTGCCCTGAGCCTGTTTCCGGCCTTGCCCAAGGCGCTGGTGCCACGGCTCGCCATCAAAGAGGGGGCCTTTGCCGCCCTCGGTCTGATGCTGATGAGCCTGGCTATGGTCTACTGAGCAACTGGCCACAGCCGTTAACATGACTCAAGGGGCGCTCTGTGACGGGCGCCCCTTGTACAAACAATGGCCTGCAGGCATCTTGGTGACAGGATAACCAGCAAGGAGGCCAAATGGACAATCCGCCCGATTTCATGGCGCTGTGGGATTATCAGGATCCCGCCGCCAGTGCCCTGCGTTTTCACACCCTTCTTCCCGAAGCGCGTGCCGCCGCCGACCTGCAACTCGAACTGGAGTTGCTGACCCAAATTGCCCGCACCCATTCACTGCAGCGCCAGTTTGCCGAAGCCCACCAGCTGCTCGACGAGATAGAGCCTCGCCTCACAGATACAACCCCCAGAGCCCGGATCCGGGCTCTGCTGGAACGAGGCCGCACCTTTAACTCGGCGGGCGACAAAGCCAGTGCCAAACCGCTGTTTGAACAAGCCTGGCAATGGGGGCTCAAGGAGAAGGAGACCTATCTTGCCATCGACGCCGCTCACATGATCGCCATCGCCGCACCGCTGGAAGAGCAGAGCCGCTGGCATCAACTGGCGATGGAGCTGGCGGAGCGCAGCAGTGACGAGAAGGTACGTGGCTGGCTGGCCCCCCTTTACAACAATCAGGGCTGGACTCTGTTCGAACTGGGTCGCTTTGAGGAGGCGAAAATCCAGCAGCAGAAGTGTCTGGCCTGGCATCTGCAGCATAACCAGCCGGCCAAGGCGTTTATCGCTCGCTGGAGTCTGGCTCGCCTGACCCGGGCCCAGGGTCAGCACCAGCAGGCGCAGGCAGAGCTGCACCAGCTCAAGGCCGATATGGCCGAGGCTGGCGAACCTGAGGATGGTTATCTGTTCGAGGAGCTGGGGGAGAATGCCTTGGTGCTGGACGATCCGCTGGCCGCGGAATACTTCTCCCGCGCCTGGTTTCTGCTGTCACAGGACCGCTGGTTCAGCGCCAACGAGGGGGAGCGACTGGCCCGCCTCAAGCGCCTCGCCAAACTCTGATCCCCAAAATAGCAAGGGCGGCACACTAGCCGCCCTTTCTGCTGGCAAAATGGTTCAGGCCCGATTGGACTCCTCCCACCCCTGCTTTTTACGGTAAATGGTGGAGGGGCTGATCTCGAGCAAAGCCGCCGCCTTGGGAATATTGCCATCACAGCTGGCGATGGCCTGTTCGATCACCTCTTTCTCCACCAGCCAGAGCGGACGAATTGGCCCGTTGGCCACGCCGGTGGCTGCCGGAGCCGATGCCACCGCTGCCGCAATCGCAGTCGGTAGCTGGGGACGAACCCCATTGAGCGGTGGCGGCAGAATATCCGGGCTCACCAGCTCCTTGTCATTGAGCACCACGATATTGCGCACCACGTTCTGCAGCTCGCGTACGTTGCCAGGCCAGGGGTAGTCGAGCAGCACTCGCGCCGCCTCAACGTCAAAATCCTTGAAGCGTTTGTTCTCCTCCTTGGCGTAGCTTTGCAGCAGGGTACGCGCCAACAGCAAGATATCCTCACCCCGCTCCCGCAGCGGCGGCAGGGTAAGCGGAATGACGTGGAGCCGATAGTAGAGATCCTCGCGAAAACGGCCCGCTTTTACCTCCACCAGCGGATCCCGGTTGGTGGCGCAGATAAAGCGGACATCCACCGTCTCGAGCTTGCCGCTACCGACCCGCTGCACTGTGCCAGTCTGGATGAAGCGCAGCAGCTTGCTCTGCAGATCCAGGTCCATCTCGCAGATCTCGTCGAGAAACAGGGTACCGCCATCGGCCAGACTGGCTGCCCCTTTGCGATCCCCCTGGGCGCCGGTAAAGGAGCCCTTCACATGACCGAAGATCTCGCTCTCCATCAAATCGTGGGGAATGGCGGCGCAGTTGAGGGCAATAAAGGGCTGTTCGCTGCGGGGACTGCACTGGTGAATCGCCTCGGCACACACCTCTTTGCCGGTGCCGCTCTCGCCAGTGATAAAGACTGTCGCCTTGCTGGGCGCCGCGCTTTCGATGATGCGATAGACCGCCTGCATCGACATGGAGGCACCGATAAAACCGAAGAAGGAGCTACGCTCGAAGTTCTCCCGATAGTGGGCAACCAGCGAGCTCAACTGCTGGTGTTTCAAGGCATTGCGAACAGTGGCGCAGAGCCGCTTGCTGTCAAACGGCTTGGTCAGAAAATCGAAGGCTCCGAGGCGCATCGCCTCCACCGCCACATCCACCGAGCCGTGGGCGGTGATCACTACCACAGAGCAAGGCAACTGCTGTTCGGTGATCATTTGCAGAATATCCATACCGGACATATCCGGCAGCTCCAGATCCAGCAGCACCACGGGGGGAGGACTTGCCAGCAACTGCGCCAACGCTTGCTGACCACAGTCGGCCAGCACCACCTCATACCCCTCCTGGCGCAGGTACTGTTCATAGACCACCGCCAGACTACGGGTATCTTCCACCAGCAGGACACGCGATTTATTTTCAGCCACTGGACTCATCCTTGTATTTGATTCTGCGATCTATTTTGCCTTATTTTCGCGCGCAAACCCAACGCCAAGACAGCTCTTTTATCCCGCGATTGCAGGGAATACACAAGTAAAAACGGCTCCTTAAGGAGCCGTTTTTCACTACAAGAAAAGATTACTTCTTGGCATCGTCTGCAGTCGGCTTCTCGATAGCCAGCAGCTCAACGTCAAACACCAGTACGGCATTCGCCGGGATGGAGCCTGCACCGTGCTCGCCATAAGCCAGCTTGGACGGCAGGAAGAACTTGAACTTGGAGCCAACCGGCATCAGCTGAACACCTTCGGTCCAACCCGGGATAACCTGGTTGAGCGGGAAGGTAGCCGGCTCGCCGCGATCGACGGAGCTGTCGAACTTGGTGCCGTCGGTCAGGGTACCGGTGTAGTGAACCTTGACGATGTCGGTAGATTTCGGCTTGGCGCCAGTGCCCATCTTCTCGACCACGTACTGCAGGCCGGATTCAGTGCTCTTCACACCCTCTTTCTTGGCGTTGGCAGCCAGGAACTCTTCGCCCTTCTTCAGATTCTCAACGGCGTCTTTCTCGGCCTTGGCCTTGGTCAGCTCGTTGATCTTGGCGTCGTAATCCTGCAGTACCTTCTGGATCTCTTCATCAGTCATCTTGGCTTCTTTGCCCAGACCGTCAGTCACCCCTTTCAGGATCACGGCGTTGTCCAGTTTGATGCCCAGTTCCTGCTGACGCTCCAGGGTATTGGCGATGTAACGACCCATGGAGAGGCCAATTGCGTAGCCAGATTGCTCTTCAAAGCTCTTGGCTTCGGCCTTGGTCGCCTCTGCCGGCTTGCTGGCTTCTGCCTTCACTTCGGCGGTATTGGCCGCAGCAGGCTTCTCGTCTTTTTGGCAAGCAGTCAGACCGACGGCAACGGCCGCCGCCAACAGGGACACCTTCAGAAATTTGTTCATCAGTTTCTCCAAACTCCAAATACCGCTCTCGGTTCCATCGTGAAATGAGAGGTTTATCGTGATAAGCGCCTTATACTAACGCCGTGATCGCAGGTAACAAAAGCGTGAGACCGCAAAAATGATAAAAAGTGCCATTTATCTGGTGAGCCTCTGTTTAATGCTCACCGGTTGCGAGCAAAGCTCCCAACCCAACCAGCAAATGACCCTCGCCAGCACGGGTCTGCTGACCGCAGATCTCTCCAGTGATGGCAAGCAGGCCATCGTCTCCAGCATCAGCCAGGGCATCATCGTCTGGGATCTGGAACAGAACCGTCAACGCTGGCGCTGGAAGCAATCCGACTCTGCGGAAGATCTGGTATTCATTACCCGCTTTTCCGAAGGCAACAGCCATGCCGTCACCGCCACCCCAGACACCTTTGCTACCTGGCGGCTGAACGACGGGCAATCACAAGGCTACTACTCACTTCCTGAATCCAGGCTGAGGGACATCGCGCTCTCTGCCGACGGTCGTTATGTGCTGATCGGGCGAGAAGATGGCAAGGCCGAGTGGCTCGATACCCGAAGCGGTCGTCGCCTGCAGTTTCTGGGGCACACCGAACAGGTCAATACGGTGGATCTCTCCGCCAACGGTCGCTACGCCCTGACCGGCGGCAACGACTACAGCGCCTATCTGTGGGATACCCGTAGCGGGCAGGTGATCTGGCGCTTCAACCATGGTGGCCGGGTGATCATGGCCAGACTGGAGCCGAGCGGCCGCTATGCCTTCACCGCCGACAGCAGCCGGGCCAGCTTCTGGGATCTGAAAACCGGCAAGGAGGTGAGTCAGCTGCAATATGATCACCGCTTCGAGGTCTACACCAGCGCCCGCTTTGCCAACGATGGCAAGTGGCTCATCACCGGCGCCCCTTCCCGTCAGCTCTCCCTGTGGCAAGTGAGCGATGGTGCCCTGCTGCAGAGCTGGCGCGTCTCGCCGCAACCCAAGGTGAAACCGCCCAGCGCAGTGGTCTACGGCGTCGCTTTGCGCGACAATAGCCACCTTGTCAGTGCCAGCTCCAGTGGTCTGGCCGAAATCTGGACAATCAAGTAAGGACCCGAAGGCCCATGAGTCAGCAACTTAACGATCGCATCGAAACCCTGGAAACCCGTCTCGCCTATGCGGAGTACACCATAGAGCAGCTCAACGACGAGGTAACCACCCAGGGCCGTGAACTCGATCGGCTCAAATACCAGATCCAGCTGCTGATCGACAAACTGCAAAGCGTACAGCCCAGCCAGATTGCCAGCATGGCCGAAGAGACCCCGCCGCCGCACTATTGATGGGTGCGCAATCAACAAGCTGTATGCTCAAGACCAATAAAAATCCGAAACCGGCTAAACCGGTTTCGGATTTTTTTATCCAAATGGCCTGACAGCTGCGACTCAGCGCTTCAGAGTCGGCCCGCGTTAACCTTTGTAGATCTTGGGGTTAAACACATCTCGCAGCCAGTCCCCCAGCAGGTTGATGACCAGCACCAGCACCACCAGACAGATACCCGGGAAGGCGGTGATCCACCAGGAGCCGGAGAAGATGTAGTTGAAGCCGACGCTGATAAGCGAACCGAGCGAGGGCTGATCAACCGGCATTCCCAGACCAAGGAAGGAGAGCGCCGCTTCGCTCATGATGGCGTTGGCCACCTGCACGGTGGAGATCACCAGAATGGGCGACAGGCAGTTGGGCAGAATGTGGCGGAACATGATGCGCGGGGCGCGGAACCCCATCACCTTGGCCGCTTCCACATACTCCTTCTTCTTCTCCGCCAGCACAGAGGCGCGCACAGTACGGGCGTACTGCGGCCACTCGGCGATACCGATGATCACCACCAGCATCATGATGGCAAACTTCGAGTAAAACTCGGAGCCAAAGGTTGCCTGAAAGATGGCGGAGATGATGATCGCCACCATCATGGTGGAGAACGACAGCTGCACATCGGCAAAGCGCATCAGCAGGTTGTCGATACGACCACCGAAATAACCGGCAATCAGACCGATGACGATACCGAGCACCAGCTGCAGCGCCACCGCAAACAGGCCGATGGTGAGGGAGATACGGGCGCCATAGAGAATGGTACTCCAGATATCCCGCCCCTGGTTGTCGGTGCCGAGCCAGAAGCGCTCCTCGCCACCTTCGAGCCAGGAGGGGGGCAACTCGGCATCCATCAGATCAAAACTGGTCTGGTCATAGACGTTGTGCGGGGCGAGCCAGGGTGCCAGCAGCGCCGCCAGCACAAATACCACGAACACCGCAAAGCTGAACATGGCTACCTTGTCCCGCAGGAAGTAGTAGACGATGTCAGAGTTCTTGAATCGTGCCCAACGGCTTGGGCTTGCAGTTACAGCATTAGTCATGCGCTTACCCCTTGGCAGTCAGGTTAACGGTCGGGTTGATCAACCCGTAGAGCAGGTCGACCAGGGTATTGGTCACCACGAAGATCAATCCCACGAAGATGACGTAGGCGGTGATGAGGGGCGTATCGACCCGGTGGATCGCCTCGAGGAACAGGAAGCCGGTGCCCGGCCACTGGAACACGCTCTCGGTCAGAATGGTGTAGGCCACCATGGTGCCGATCTGCACCCCGCCGACGGTAATGACAGGCAGCATGGTGTTCTTCAGAGCGTGCTGATAGTAGACCTTGTTGTTATCCAGCCCTTTGGCGCGGGCGAATTTGACGTACTCGGAGGAGAGCTGCTCCAGCATCTCGGAGCGCACCAGCCGGATAAACAGCGGCAGCATGATGGAAGAGAGGGACACCGCCGGCAGGATCAGATGCAGGATACCGTCCCAAGTGAAGAAGCCCGACTCCCAGCCCAGCAGGTTGCGAGTCTCGCCGCGGCCATAGGCTGGCAGCCAGCCCAGCTGGATGGAGAAGAGGTACATCAGCATGATGGCGGTCAAAAATACCGGGATCGAAATGCCGATACTGCTCCCCGCCATGATGATCTTGGTGGGAATGCTACGCGGGCGGATCGCCGAATAGACACCGAGTGGAATGGAGACCACCACGATGATAAGCGCGGCAGCAAACACCAGCTCAAGGGTGGCCACCAGCTTGTCGAGGATCACCTCGAGAGCGGGTCGCTTGAAGAAATAGGAGGTACCCAAATCCCCATGCACCGCATTTTTCAGAAAGCGGCTGTATTTGATGAGGAAGGGATCGTTAAGGCCCATCTTCTCGCGCAACTCGTGACGCTGGGCTTCGGAGACGGATTGTCCCACCAGCTCGCGCAACGGGTCACCCAGGTTATCCTGGATGGAGAAGGCGACCAGGCTGATGACGAACATCACTATCACGGCCTGATAGAACCGTTTCAGCAGGAATGTAAACATGCTTGTCCTTCTACGTGGCCTGTGTCGTGGCACAGGCTTCTGTTAGTGGGCGGAGTGGCCAGCTGACCACCCCGCCCCGTCCTTCCTTGCGACGTTCTCTTACTTGCTGACCACCAGGTCACCCAGGTAAGGGAAGTTCATCACGTTGACCACCGGCTTGATGTCGACGTTCTTCTTGGCGCCATAGGCCAGATCTTCCCAGTGCAACGGCACGTAGGCAGCATCTTCGATCAGCATGGCTTCGACCTTCTTCAGCATCTCGGCACGCTTGGCAGGATCGGTCTCGGCGTTGGCATCCATCACCAGCTTGTCAGCTTCGGCGTTGGCGTAACCGGCGCAGTTGTACTGACCCATACCGGTCTTGGCATCCTTGGTGAAGGTCAGGAACTCGAAGAAGTTCGCGGTATCTTCAGTGTCGGAGTGCCAGCCGATCAGCTGCATGTCCGCGGCGCACTTGTCAAACTCGGGCCAGTACTGTGCCACCGGCATGGTCTTCAGATCCACCTTGATGTTGATCTTGGCCAGCATGGCGGAGACAGCCTGGGCAATCTTGACGTCGTTGACGTAGCGGGCAGCCGGGGAGATGAAGGTCATCTTGAAGCCTTTCTCGTAACCGGCCTCTTTCATCAGCTCCTTGGCCTTGGCCAGGTCATACTGGGGCACCAGCGCCTCGTTGTGACCGGCATAGCCTTTCGGGCTCAGCTGACCAGCAGGGGTACCGAAGCCCTTGTTGATCTTCTCGACGATACCCACCTGGTTGATGGCGTAGTTGATCGCCTGACGTACACGCTTGTCTTTCAGCGCCGGGTTGGTGTTCTGGTTCAGCTCGATGATGATGGCGCGGGTACCGGACAGGGTAACCAGCTGGGAGTCCTTGCCATTCTTCACGCGCTCCAGATCGTTCGGCGCAACCGGATAGATCATGTCCACGTCGCCACCCAGCAGGGCTGCAACACGGGTCGCATCTTCCTTGATGGGCACCACGGTCAGGTTCTCAACGTTACCCTTGGAGGCCTTGTCCCAGTAGTTGGCGTTGCGGGCATAATCCAGCTTCACACCCTGCTCGCGGAACTTGACGGTGAACGGGCCAGTACCGGAGACGTGGGTAGAGGCATAGGAGTCGCCGTTTTTGACGATCTCGGCCTTGTCTTTGCCCGCTTCGGTCTTGCCGGTGTAGAACTTGGAGTCCATCGGGAAGATGTAGGTGACGGTCTGCAGCACCAGCGGGAAAGGCTTGGCAGTGATCAGATCGACGGTGTAGTCATCGACCTTCTTAACTTCGCTGATGGGATCGAAGATCGCCTTGAAGTCGACGGAGGATTTCAGGCGGTTGACGGTCCACACCACGTCGTCGGCGGTGAAGTCGTTACCGGAGTGGAACTTGACCCCTTTGCGCAGGTGGAAGCGGACAGTCTTGTCATCAACACGCTCGAACTTCTCGGCCAGACGGGGCTCGAACTGCAGGTCCTGGGTGTAACGCATCAGGGGATCGAATACCAGGTGCGACATCTCCAGGGTCTGACCGGAGAGCTGCTCCTGCGGATCCAGCGAAGTGGCGTCAGAAGCGACACCCACCTTGATATCAGCGGCTGAGACACTGAAGGCGAAACCGGCGGCAAACAGCGCCAGGGCAATCTTGGACAATCCTTTCTTCATCTTGTTCTCCATGCTTTTGGCTTTCTTATGACACTTTTTTTGACAAGCAGACCGGCGCACCGGCGCTCTCCTAGCTTGCGATTTCCAGCCCCTCGCGGGACATTCCCTTGAACTCCGGCATGAGGGAGATCAGCTTGCGGCTGTACTCATGCTCGGCATTGGTAAAGAGTTTCTCGGTCTCGGCCACCTCCACCAGATGACCGTGCTGCATCACCCCGATGCGGTCGCACATCTGGCGGATCACCGGCAGATCGTGGCTGATAAACAGCATGGTGAGCTTGAGCTCCTGCTGCAGATCCTTGAGCAGGTTGAGGATCTGGGCCTGCACCGACACATCCAGCGCCGAGGTCGGCTCGTCGCAGATGAGGAAGCGCGGGCGAGTGGCCAGGGCGCGTGCAATGGAGATGCGCTGGCGCTGACCGCCGGAGAACTCGTGGGGATACTTGACCCCGGCACCACGACCGAGACCCACGTGATCCAGCAGATCGCCGACAATCCCCTCAATCTGGCTCTCGCTGCTCGCCAGCTGATGGAAGCGGATCGGCTCGGCAATGATGTCGCACACCTTCATCCGCGGGTTCATCGAGGAATAGGGGTTCTGAAACACCATCTGCATCTGGCGACGCAGCGGGCGACGCTCGCGCTCGCTCTTGAGGGCGGTGAGATCGATCCCCTCAAAGAAGATTTTGCCGGTATCAGGCGGATAGAGACCGGTGATGGCGCGGGCAATGGTCGATTTACCGGAGCCCGACTCCCCCACCAGACCGAAGGTCTCCCCTTCGAAGATCTCGAAGCTGATGTTGTTGCAGGCGCGTACATACTGGCGGCGGCTCGGGAAGATGGAGTCCTTGGTGACGAACTTCAGATCGACGTTCTCCACCCGCAGCAGCGCCCCTTCATAGGCTCGCTCGTCCTGACTCTGGCCGAGCCAGTGGGTCTTGAGGTCAATATTGGTATCCGGCGCACTGGCATCCTCGATATAGGAGACCAGCGGGAAACGCACCAGCTTCACATCGGAGCGGGGTACCGCCGAGATGAGGCTGCGGGTATAGGGGTGATTGGGGCTGCCCAGCACCTGTTCGGTCAGGCCGAACTCCACCAGATCGCCGCGATACATCACTGCCACCTTGTCGGTAACGTTGGAGACCACGCCCATGTCGTGGGTCACCAGCATGCAGCCCACCTGACGCTCTTTGCATAGGGCGCGGATAAGCTGGAGGATCTGATCCTGAATGGAGACGTCGAGCGCCGTGGTCGGCTCATCGGCGATGATCAGCTCCGGATCGCAGGAGAGCGCAATGGCGATAACCACCCGCTGACGCATGCCACCGGAAAACTGGTGTGGATACTGCTTGATGCGCAGCTCCGGCTGCGGAATACCCACAGCCCCCATCAGCTCCAATGCCTTGGCAAAAGCGGCTTCGCGAGAGAGGTCGGTATTGGCCAGAATGGTCTCCACCAGCTGATGCTCAACGGTGAACAGCGGGTTGAGGGAGGTCATGGGGTCCTGGAAGATGAACCCGATACGGGAGCCACGGATGGCCCGCATCTCGTTCTGGCTCTTGCCGGAGATGAGCTCGCCATTGAGATAGATATCGCCACGGGCGATGCGACCCGGCGGGCTCAGGAGATCGATAACGGCGTTGCCGATGGTGGACTTGCCGGCGCCGGATTCACCGACCACCCCGACAATCTCACCCTTTTCGATAGAGAAAGAGAGATCCTTCACCGCGGCCAGCACCCCGTAGCGGGAGGGGTACTCGATCCGCAAGTTCTTTACTTCGAGCAAGGACATGTTTACCTCTGCGGGGGACATCCGTCCCAAATAATTCGTCCGTAAATCAGCCGCAGATGCCGGTTGTTACCTTGGGCAATATTTGCTCAATCCATGAGGCAGCGAAACCAGCGATCCGGGCGGGTTTTTTGCATTTTTTTGGAATAACCCGCGAGTAACTTAGACGGTTTGACCACGGGTGTAAATGATTGAGTTATACAATTCCGCAATGTTTTGTGCAGATAACCACCAATTCAGCAGAGATAAATGATGATTTTCATCACACAAATGGCCGGTGCGTCCGTACATCTATTGGTATCATTACTTTAATTTCAACAACAACGCAACAAGCAGCATTTATCACTATTTCCAAAACAATCACCAGCCCCGAATGAGTAGTGAATATTTATGTGAAATGGATGATAAACGGCAGCATATGCCGATGAATGAAAATTAAGCAGATATAAATCGGGGAATGCCAGAACGGTCATCCCCCGGAAGGTGGCTCTTAACCGAGCCAGAATGCCAGTAATTGCATACAAAACAGGGCAAACAGGCCGGCGATAAGATCGTCCAGCATGATACCCAAACCACCGTGGATCCGGCGATCAAACCAGGAGATGGGCCAGGGCTTGAGCACATCAAACAACCGGAACAGCGCGAAGCCCGCCACCACCCACTCCCAACCGGCTGGCGCGGCGATCATGGTGACGCCAAACCCGATCACCTCATCCCAGACGATGGCGCCGTGATCCGGCATACCGATGGCATCGGTGGCGCTCTGACAGATACGAATACCGACCACAAACCCCACCGCCAGCAAGGCGATAAACCAGTGGGTCGGCAGCCCGCTCACCAGCAGGTAGAGCGGAATGGCCGCCAGGGTGCCCATGGTGCCTGGCGCTTTGGGGCTGAGACCGGAACCAAACCCCACCGCCAAAAAGTGAAGCGGATTTTTCAGATCCAGTCGTGTCAGCTCGGGCTTTATCCTGAACAAACTCATGCGAAGTGATCCCACCCTTTCAGTTGCAGCTCGACCGCTTGGTCGCCACGCAGGTAGTCGATGCCCGGCTCGCCCGCCACGATGCGGCCGATGCGGCTGAACTTGACCCCGCTGTGAGCCAGCGCCGTATCGAGCGCGCCTCGGTGCTCCTCCGGTACGGTGAAGCAGAGCTCGTAGTCATCGCCACCGGCCAGCGCCAGTTGCCACGCCTCCTGCTCGCTCACCGCATCCTGCAGCACCGGCGAGAGCGGCAGCAGATCGAGATCGATCTGGGCCCGTACGCCGGAGGCCTTGAGAATATGGCCGAGATCCGATGCCAGACCATCGGAGAGATCCAGCGCACTGCCCGCCAGCCCGCGCAGCGCCTGTCCGGCCAGAATGCGGGGATGGGGGTGGTCGAGCCGTGGCAGCACCGCAGCCAGCTGGTTCTCGTTGAGAGTGCGTTTGCCCAGCAGGTGGGAGAGCGCCAGCGCGGCATCTCCCAGAGTGCCGGTCACATAGATGCCGTCACCCGCCTTGGCGCCGCTGCGCATCAAGGCGCGCCCGGCAGGCACCGACCCCTTCACCGAGATGGTGATGGAGAGCGGCCCGCGGGTCATGTCTCCGCCCACCAGCGCCACATTGTAGTACTCGGCCAGCTCCAGAAACCCTTCGGCAAAACCGGCGACCCAGCCTTCGTTAATGGCAGGTAGGGTCAGCGCCAGCGACACCCAGCGCGGCTCGGCCCCCATGGCGGCGAGATCGGAGAGATTGACCGCCAGCGCCTTGTAGCCGAGATCCACCGGATCCATGTCGGGAAAGAAGTGTACGCCGCTCACCAGAGTGTCGGTGCTCACCGCCAGCTGGGTATCGGGGGGCAGGGTCAGCAGGGCACAGTCATCTCCAGGGCCCATCACCACGTCCTTGCGGGCGTGGGGGACCTTGAAGTACTTATCAATCAGCTCAAATTCACCCATACAGTAAAAAGCCAGCAATAAGCTGGCTCCTCTCTTAGATGCTGACGGACAGCAGGATCAACGCTTGTTCAGCGACTTGATCACCTTGTCCAGTACACCGTTGACAAACTTGTGGCTGTCATCGGCAGCAAAAGCTTTGGCCAGCTCGATCGCTTCGTTGATGACCACGCGCGGCGGTACATCATCACGACGGGTCAGCTCATAGGTCGCCAGACGCAGGATCGCCTTGTCCACCATGTCCACTTCTTCCAGCGGACGGGAGAGGAAAGGTGCAAACACCTTGTCCAGCTCACTGCAGTGGAGGGCTACCCCGAACAGCAGATCGCGGAAATAGTTCAGGTCTACACCCTTGGTGTCCTGATCGATCTTGAACTGCTCTTCGATGTCACCCACGTTAGCCTTGGTCATCTGCCACTGGTAGATGGCCTGGGTGGCGCAATGGCGGGCTTTACGGCGCTCAGACGGTTTCAATGTACTTCTCCTCGTTACACGTCCAGTTCTTTCAGGACGTTGATCATTTCGAGCGCTGCCAGTGCAGCCTCTGCACCCTTGTTACCCGCCTTGGTACCTGCACGCTCGATGGCTTGTTCAATGTTTTCAGTGGTCAGCACACCGAAGGCAACGGGAATTTCATATTCCATCATTACCTGGGCCATGCCCTTGCTGTTCTCGTTTGCCACCAGGTCGAAGTGGTAGGTGCCGCCACGGATGACAGTGCCGACCGCCACGATGGCGTCGTATTGACCACTCTTGGCCAGCTTCTTGATGACCAATGGCATTTCAACCGCGCCCGGCACTTTTACCAGTGTCAGGTTGCTGTCCTGCACTTGACCTTGACGCTTCAGTACGTCCACCGCGCCGTTCACCAGACTGTCGTTGATGAAGCTGTTGAAACGGGCAACAACAATAGCAACGCGCGCCTCAGGAGCGGCAATATTTCCTTCGATAACCTTCATTGGAAATCCTGTATCTGTGCAATCAAAAGGGCCGGAGTCAAAAGTGCGCACATTCTAGCACAACAGACCCACGACAAAAACCATGGCCGCAATAGACGGCCATGATCGCGATTTAACCAGTCCGGCGCGCTTACTCGCCGGTAAATTCCACGACTTCCAGACCGAAACCGCCCGGAAGGGGATGGTACTTCTCTGGTGGAACTTTACTCGCCTACGTACTCAACCACTTCCAGACCGAAACCACCGAGGGCATGGTACTTCTTCGGCGAGCTCAACAGGCGCATCTTGCTCACGCCAAGGGCCTTGAGGATCTGGGAACCCACGCCAACCCGGCGCGAGGTGCCCTGCCACTTGGCTCCTTCCGGCGCCAGTCCCTTGTCGGCGGCTTCAAAACCCTTGACCCTAGCAAGCAGCTCGGCGCCATGGGATTCCGCCCCCAAAATCACCAGCACGCCGCCCTCGTCGGCGATGCGGGCCATGGATTTGGGCAGCGGCCAGCTGCGGGCTGCATGACGGTCGGTCAACAGCAGATCGCTCAGCACATCGTGCAGATGAACGCGCACCAGGGTCGGCTGGTCGGCCTGTACCTCACCCTTTTTCAGGGCGAAGTGAACCTGATTGTCGATGGTGTCACGGAAGGTGATGAGGTCAAACTCGCCAAATTCGGTGGGCAGCTTGCACTCGGCCACCTTCTCGACCGTGGTCTCGTGCTGGTTGCGGTACTCGATCAGGTCGGCGATGGTACCAAGCTTGATGCCGTGCTCCTCGGCGAAGATCTCCAGGTCAGGACGGCGCGCCATGGTGCCATCTTCGTTGAGGATCTCGACGATGACGGCGGCAGGCTCGAAACCGGCCAGACGGGCCAGATCGCAACCGGCTTCGGTGTGGCCGGCACGGGTCAGCACGCCGCCATCCTGCGCCATCAGCGGGAAGATGTGGCCCGGCTGCACCAGATCGGCAGCCTTGGCATTGGGCGCCACAGCCGCCTGCACGGTCACCGCACGATCGGCGGCGGAGATACCCGTGGTCACCCCTTCTGCCGCCTCGATGGAGACTGTAAAGGCGGTGGAGAACTGGGCATTGTTGCGATCCACCATCAGCGGCAGCGCCAATTGCTTGCAGCGATCCCGGGTCAGGGTCAGGCAGATGAGGCCACGGCCGTAGCGGGCCATGAAGTTGATATCCTCCGGACGGACGCAGGAGGCGGCCATGATGAGGTCCCCTTCGTTCTCCCTGTCTTCGTCATCCATCAGGATCACCATCTTGCCAGCCTTGATATCGGCAATGATTTCCTGGGTTGTGCTCAGCGCCATGGGCTACTCCATCAGTGTGCTTGGGGGTTGAGCCCGCAGGCTCAACGCAAATGCGTGTGTATGTTGCTCTAGATTGGGGCTAGCGGCTCCATTTCAATCAGAGCGGGATCACAGAAAATCGTTTTGGTGGGCAGATTTAGCGCACACCGTCAGAGAAAACCGGCCTTGGCCAGCGTCTCCATGGTCAGGGTCGAGGCGCTGCTCTCCTGACTTTTCCCCATCATCAGCCGCTCCAGATAGCGGGCGATCTGATCCACCTCGAGGTTGACCTTGTGGCCCGGCTTCCAGCTGGCGATGGTGGTCTCCTGGGCGGTATGAGGCACGATGGTCAGGCGAAACAGGTCCCCCTGCACCGCGTTGACGGTGAGGCTGATGCCATCCACCGCAATGGAGCCTTTCTCGGCGATATAGCGGGAGAGTTCCCCCGGCGCCTTGATCCAGTACTCGATGGCGCGGCCGCTGCTGGAGACGCTTTTCACCTCCCCTACCCCATCCACGTGGCCGGAGACCAGATGGCCGCCGAGGCGGGAGGTGGGCATCAGTGCCTTCTCGAGGTTGACCCGATCGCCCACCCTGGCGGCGGCAAAACCGGTGCGCGACAGGGTTTCCAGCGACACATCGGCGGTATAGCTCTTGTCGCCCAGCGCTACAACCGTGAGACAGACGCCGTTGGTGGCAATGGAGTCGCCCAGCTTGACGTCGCTAAAATCCAGACCCAGGGCGTGGACGGTGAGGGCCATGTCGTCGCCCTGACGGCGCAGTTCGGCCAGGGTTCCCACCGCTTCGATAATTCCGGTAAACATGCAGATCACCTTGCTGATGACGGGGGCTGATTATGCCCCCTTGAACATTGATAAATCAGGCTATTTTGGCGGTAATGCGAATATCTTGGCCGACCATGCGCACATCCTTGATGGCGAGCTTGGGGGCCTGGAACAGCCGGGTCAGACCCGGCAGATGGAACAGGCCGCGCCCTTCGTCACCCATCAGTTTGGGTGCCTGATAGAGCACCAGCTCATCCACCAGCCCTTTTTCCAGCAGAGCGCCGCAGAGCCGCGGGCCCGCCTCGACCAGCACCGAGTTGACGTTCTGCTTGGCCAGCAGCATGAAGAGGCTGACCAGATCCAGCTTGCCATCCAGCAGTGGCAGCTCCAGCTGCTGCACCCGCTCGGGCCACTCGCCGGACGCCTTGTGACGGGCCAGCAGCACCGGGCTCTCGCTCTGGAACAGAGGCAAGTCGGGTGTGAGGCGGTTTTGCGAATCGACGATAACCCGCAGCGGCTGGCGCAGGGTCTCTTTGGGATAACTCGCCTTGACCGAGGGGGGCAGCTCGTCCCAGCGCACGGTCAGGGAAGCGCCATCGGCCAGCACGGTTTCGGAGCTGGAGAGCACCGCATCGTGGCGGGCCCGCAGCCGTTGCACGTCACGGCGCGCATCCGGGGAGGTGATCCACTGGCTCTCGCCGCTCGCCATGGCGGTGCGGCCATCGAGGCTGGCCCCCAGCTTGACGGTCACCCGCGGGAAGGCGGTACGCATCCGCTTGAAAAAGCCCGGGTTGAGCGCTTCGGCTTCACTCGCCAGCAGGCCGAAATCGGTCTTGATCCCCGCTTCGGAGAGCATCCGCAGGCCGCGCCCGCCCACCTGGGGATTGGGATCGACCATAGCCGCCACCACCCGGGCCACACCGGCGTTGATCAGCGCTTCGGCGCAGGGGGGAGTACGACCGTGGTGGGAGCAGGGTTCGAGGGTCACATAGGCGGTGGCGCCGCGGGCGTTGTCACCGGCGGCGCGCAGGGCGTAGACCTCAGCATGGGGTTCGCCCGCTTTCTGATGCCACCCTTCGCCAACTACCACGCCATCCTTGACCAGCACGGCGCCGACGCAGGGGTTGGGGGCCGTGGTGTAGCGGCCGCGGCGGGCCAGTTCGAGGGCCCGACTCATCCATTGGTAATCATCTTGACTAAACATTCGGGCTCCTTTGACAACACATCTCGGCTTTACGCAGTATCGTAGGTTCGATTAGCGCAGCGTAATCGGACGCGGCAACATGGGTAAGAATGGCGGTTTACTTCTCCAGCTTGGCGATCTCTTCGCCGAACTCGCGAATATCTTCGAAGCTGCGATAGACGGAGGCAAAGCGGATATAGGCCACCTTGTCCAGACTCTTGAGCTCATCCATCACCAGATTGCCCACCAACTCGGAGGCGACTTCACGCTCGCCGGTGGCACGCAGACGGGATTTGATATGGTTAACCGCCTTTTCGATGGCCTCCATGCTCACCGGCCGCTTCTCCAGCGCCCGCAGGATGCCGGCACGCAGCTTGTCTTCATTGAACGGCTCGCGGGAGCCGTTGGACTTGATGACGCGGGGCATCACCAGCTCGGCCATCTCGAAGGTGGTAAAACGCTCGTGACAGAGCAGACACTCACGACGGCGGCGCACCTGATGGCCTTCTGCCACCAGACGGGAATCGATCACCTTGGTATCAACCGCACTACAGAATGGGCAATGCATCGGACCTCCGGCGTTAATGGAACAGGGACCGGCCCGGCGGGCCAGGATCTAGGTCGGCCAGTGTAGCACGGCCATCCAAAACCGGTAAAAGCCAGAAAAAACAATGCCACCCGCAGGTGGCATTGGTCTCAAACCGGATGGTCTGACTTATCAGCCATAAACCGGGAAGCGGCGGCAGATATCCAGCACCTTCTCACGCACTGTGGCCAGCACGGCATCGTTGTCGTGGTTGTCCAGTACGTCGCAGATCCAGTGGGTCAGCTCGATGGACTCTGCTTCCTTGAAACCGCGGCGGGTGATGGCCGGGGTACCGATCCGCACACCGGAGGTGACGAACGGGGAGCGCGGGTCGTTGGGCACGGAGTTCTTGTTGACGGTGATGTTGGCTTTGCCCAACGCAGCGTCAGCGTCCTTACCGGTCAGCTCGCGGCCGATCAGATCAACCAGCATCAGGTGGTTGTCGGTACCGCCGGAGACGATCTTGTAACCGCGCTCGATAAAGGTGGCGGCCATCGCCTTGGCGTTTTTCACGACCTGAGCCTGATAGGTCTTGAACTCCGGCTCCAGCGCCTCTTTGAAGGCAACGGCTTTACCGGCGATGACGTGCATCAGCGGGCCACCCTGGCCACCCGGGAAGACGGCAGAGTTGAGCTTCTTGTAGAGCTCCTCGTCGTCAGCAGCGGAGAGGATCAGACCACCGCGCGGACCGGCCAGGGTCTTGTGGGTGGTGGAGGTGACCACGTGAGCGTGGGGAACCGGGTTCGGGTAGACGCCAGCGGCAATCAGACCAGCCACGTGAGCCATGTCGACGAACAGGTAGGCACCGACCTTGTCGGCGATTTCGCGCATGCGGGCCCAGTCAACGATGCCGGAGTAGGCAGAGAAGCCACCGATCATCATCTTCGGCTTGTGCTCGACAGCCTGACGTTCCATGTCGTCGTAGTCGATCTTGCCGGACTCATCGATACCGTAAGGCACGATGTTGTAAAGCTTGCCGGAGAAGTTGACCGGGGAGCCGTGGGTCAGGTGACCGCCGTGGGCCAGGTTCATGCCCAGTACGGTGTCGCCCGGCTGCAGCAGAGCCATATAAACGGCGCTGTTGGCCTGAGAGCCGGAGTGCGGCTGCACGTTGGCGTAAGTGGCACCGAACAGCTCTTTGGCGCGCTCGATGGCCAGGGTTTCGACCACATCCACATACTCGCAACCACCGTAGTAACGCTTGGAGGGGTAACCTTCAGCGTACTTGTTGGTCAGCTGGGAGCCCTGGGCTTCCATGACACGGGGGCTGGTGTAGTTCTCAGACGCAATCAGCTCGATATGCTCTTCCTGACGACGGGTTTCGTCTGTGATGGCCTGCCACAATTGCGGATCATAATTGGCGATGGTCATGTCACGTTTCAACATCCGTTTCTCTCCTGAAAATCGTTTGCGCGTTAGGTGAAGTGGGCGCGGGCATTGTAACGTGAGCTGGATCAAAGAGACAGTCCAACCACCTAAAAAAATGTTGAATTTATGTTGTAAAAAGCAAGATCCCCTCCCCGTTCAATACCCTGGCCCCTCCGCCAAACGGCACATTTTTCATCCCGTGGCGGGCGGGCAAAACCCGAAGGGGATCACAACGCCCTCTTTATACATCCAGTAACATATTCATTCGAAACAAATTTAATGATGATGGAGCTGATTGCAGCCATGCATCCGAGGGGCTGCACCTAACCGGAGGAGTTCAAGATGGACCATCTGCTGACATTCGTGATCCTGGCTGTCTTTTTTCTGTTCTACTGGGTCTACTACACCAGCCAACGCAAACATGTCCCCACCACCTCGTGGGAGCAGCTCCCCACCAAAGCCGAATATCTGGCGGCCCACCCTGAATCAGTCGATGGCGACATCATCTTCTGTTATCACTGCGGCCACCACGAGTTGCTGGAAGTGGGCATGGTGCACCTGACCGATTTTCGCCGGGAATGGGTCTGTGCCAAGTGCAAGCAGGTGCTATTTCGGGAGAGCGAATAACGGCGCAGGGGCTGGCCCCCTCTGAACGTTGTGCATCGCCAGCTGGGATCAGAACGGCGCATCCCTGTTGGCCGCCAGCCACTGCTGCAACCCGCTCACCGCCGCGTCAAATTGCCCGCCGATTGCCGCAGGCTCCCCGCCTCCCGCCTCAAGAGCCGCACAGTGGCTGGCAAATTCGGTCAACCCAAGCGCCAGCGCACTCCCCTTGAGCTTGTGCGCCAGCTGACGTTGCTCACTTCCCTCACCCTGAGCCAACTTATCCACCAACACCCGCCCTTGCGACTCAAACAGCGCGACCAGCTGACGGATCCGCGCCATGCCGAGCAGGGGCAGATCGGCATCCAGCACCGGATTGGCCCACTCGGGGTGGTTAGTTGGGGGCACGGCTACTGATAACTGCACCTGTGGCTCGATAGAGGCCCCTTCTTGCCGAAATAGTTGATCTATGGCGTTCGCCAGCACCGCCAGCCGCACCGGCTTGCCGACAAAATCGACAAACCCGGCGGCAAGGCAGTGGCGGATATCCTCCGGATACATCTGGGCCGAGATGGCGATGGCGGGCAGCGGCCGCTCATGCATCTCCTCGCTGATGGCGGCCAGATCCTCGCGCAGGGTCATGCCGTCCATATCGGGCAGATTGATATCGAGCAGCGCCAGCTCGAAGGGGCGCTCGGTCACCAGCGCCAGCGCGCTGCGACCATCCTCCGCCAGGGTGACGCGATGGCCGAGGCGGGTCAGCATGCCGTGCGCCACCAGCCGGTTGATCTCGTTATCCTCCACCAGCAGGATGTCGCGGGACTGGCCAAGGTGCAGCGGTTGCGCCTCGGCAGGCAGCTGAGCACTCGAGCGTTGCAAGGGCAGGCTGAAGCTGAATTCACACCCCTTGCCCGGTTCGCTGGCAAGGATCAGCTCGCCCCCCATGGCGGCCACCAGCTTGCGGCTGATCGCCAGTCCCAACCCGGTGCCGCCCTGATGGCCTATATCGCGCTTGCGCTGGCGAAACGCCTCGAACACCGCCTCCTGCTCATCGGCCGGAATGCCGGGGCCGGTATCGCGCACCACAAACCGGATGCAGGGCTCGGCGCAAGGACCTTGGCAGGCAAGAGGCGCCACCGTCAGGGTAATCTGGCCACGGGCGGTAAACTTGACCGCATTGCCGAGCAAGTTGCCGAGCACCTGCCGCAGCTTGCCCAGATCCCCCTCGACCACAGGCGCCAGCTCGGGTGCATATTCCAGCGCCAGGGTGACCCCCTTGGCCGCAGCCTTTGGCCGGAACAACGCGCTGAGTTCATCCACCAGCTGGAACAGGGGGAAGGGCTCGCGGCGCGCCTCCACATGGCCCGCTTCTATCTTGGAGTAGTCGAGAATGTCGTTGAGGATCTCCAGCAGGGATTCGCCGCTGTGCTCGATGGCGGCCAGATAGCGCTGCTGGGTATCGCTCAGGTGGGTATCTTCCAGCAGCGTCAGGCCACCCAGAATGCCGTTCATGGGGGTTCGGATCTCGTGGCTCATGGTGGCGAGAAACACCGACTTGGCGCGGTTGGCCTGCTCGGCCTCGGCGCGGGCCTGCCGCTGCTTCTCCACCTCCTCATTGAGCCGCTCGTTGGCGTGGCTGAGCTGGCCGGTGCGCTCCTCGACCCGCGACTCCAGCTCGCGCTGATAGCGGCCCAGCTCAACCGCATTGTCACGAAACACCTGCAAGGCCCGCCCCAGCTCCGCCAGCTCATCGCGCCCGGTACTGGCGATCGGCTCAAGAGGGGCCAGATCCCCGCGCGCCAACCGGCTCATCCCCGCCACCGCCCGTTGCAGCGGCCAGACGATCCGGCCGTAGACCATGCGCCACATCAACAGCATCAGCAGTAACAGGGTGAGCAGGCCAATGGCCATCAACGCCTGCTCCAGCAGCCTGAGGCGCTGGCTTAGCGCCAGCTGGCTCTGCCCCAGCGAATCGCGGGCACGGCTGACCAGCTCACCGACCTGCTGGTTGAGGCTGCTCATCAGGGCCTCATTGGCATTGGCCAGCACCCGCAGCGCCTCCCCCTTGCCGAGCCAGTCGCTGCGCAGTTGTACCAGCTTGTCGCTCTGCGCCAGCACGGTCAGCGCCTGCTCCACCGCCTGCCGGCGGGCCGGGTCGGTCACCGCTCCGGCCCGCAGTTGCAAGATGGCCAGCTCCCGCTGCCCCTCTTGCAATAGCGTTTGCAACTGTTCCTGCCGTTCACTGCGCCACATCTCCTCGATGCGCTGCTGCTGCATCAGGGTGCGATGGCGCAGCTCGGTCATCTGCTCCAGCCAGTCGAGATCCTGCTCCAGCAAGCGATCCAGCGTCCGGGCCGCCTGCGCACCTTGCTGTTGGTAGAGGGAACCCAACCCCGCCACCATCACGGTTTCGGCGTTCTCCATCTGGCTACGCGCCAGCTCGGCAATCTGCCCGGCTGCCGCCACCAGACGGGCCCGCTGCGCCTCCCCCTGCGCCATCAAGGTCAGGCGCTCCCCCACCAGCCAGCCCTGCTGACCCAGATTGCCGATGATGCTCTGACTGAGCTGATCGAGGCTTGTTGAACCCTGCCCACGGCCGAGTTGCACCAGTACCTGCTGCAACTGTTGCCCCTGCAGAGTGAGCAAGCGCCCCTGATGCTCCCGCTCCTGCTCGCTGGTTGCGGTGGCCAGCAGCCGGGACGCGCTCTGGATCTCGCCGCTGAGGCGAGAGAGCGTGCGGGCCAGCTCCTGATCGGCCAGCGTCTGCTGCACCCCTTGCTCCAGCTGGCGCAGATGGCTAAGCCCCACCCAACCCAGCAGGGAGGCACTCAGTGTGAGTAATGCCATCAAGGAGAAGGCCAGCAGCAACTTGCCACCCAGGCCGGAAAAGATTCTCACGGGAAGTCCCTTGGTTGTGGTCGGCTTTGACCGGATAATATGGCCCAACACTTTAACAAAACCCCTGACCATGCGAAGCGTCTATCTCTCCCCGTTGTTGCTGGTGTGGTTGCTAATGCTTCCCCGCGCCGCCCTCGCCTTTGCGGTCGATATCTGGCCCGGCGGCGAATTCAGCGGCCAGCCGCTGCGCCAGCAGTGGCAGGAACCCGCAGCGGCAACCAAACCGCTGACCCTCTGTGCCCTCTACCCCCATCTGCGCGACGCCTACTGGCTTTCGGTCAATCAGGGCATGGTGGACGAAGCGAAGCGGCTGGGAGTCAAGTTGCAGATCCACGAAGCGGGGGGCTATGGCGCCCTCGTCGAGCAGCGCCAGCAGTTGCAGCGCTGCGTGCAGGAAGGGAGCGACGCCATCTTGCTCGGCGCGGTGAGCTATCAGGGCTTGCGCGAGGCCATCAAGGTCACGCCGCTGCCGGTCTTTGGGCTGGTCAACGATCTGCCCAGCGGTCTGGTGCAGGCGAAGGTGGGGGTCTCCTGGTACCAGATGGGCTGGCAGATTGGCCACTGGCTGGCGCAGCGCCACCCCGCCGGCAGCAAGCCGGTCTCGGTCGCCCTCTTCCCCGGCCCGCAGGCAAGCGGCGGCAACAACTTCGTCGAGCCGGGCTTTGCCGACGCCATCAAGGGGAGCGCCATCAAGCTAGTCACCACCGAGCGCGGCGACAACAGCCGGGAAATCCAGCGCACCCTGGTGCAGCAGACGCTGGCCCGCTATCCCGACCTCGACTATCTGGTGGGCGGTGCCATCGCCGCCGAAGTGGCGGTCAACGAGCTGGCGCAGCGCCATCTCGACCGGCCCCAGGTGCTGAGCACCTACTTCAGCCACGGGGTACAGCGTGGCCTGCGCCGAGGCAAGGTCCTGGCCGCCAACAGCGATCAGATGCGGCTGCAGGGGCGCCTTGCGGTCGCTCAGGCGGTCTGCCTGCTGCAACACCCTGATGCCAGTGCCGAGCAGTGCCCGCGGGTGATGGGGCCACCCATTCTGACGCTGTCTGCACCGCTGGCAGACCCCGCCGATTCCCTCTCGGATGGCGCTTTTCGTCCCGTCTATCGGGTCGAATAGCCGTTCCAAATCCGATTAACACACTCAAGGAGAAGAGATGAAAGAGTTACATGCCAGCTGCCTGTGCGGCGCCGTTGCCCTGACCCTGCCGGATCAGTTCGACTATATGGGGAACTGCCACTGCAGCGAATGCCGCAAGTTTTCAGGGGGAGATTACGCCTCGGTCGGCGGACTGGATGGCAACAAGGTCACCATTGTGAAGGGGGAAGAGGCCATCAGCCGCTACCGCAAATCGGCAGAGACCACCCTGGCCTTCTGTCGTCACTGCGGCTCCAGCCTGTTCAGCCAGAAGAGCAGCAGCGGCAAGATCAACCTGCGCCTCGGGGTACTGGATAATGTGCCGAGCCAGCGACCCGCATTTCACATCTTCGTCGGATCCAAGGCGCCCTGGCACCAGATTGGCGACGACTGCCCGCAATTTGATACCCGCCCGCCGGTCTGATACCCGGTCAAACAGGTCAAGGCCGCCGCAAAGGGGTCAGGAGGCTATCTCGCCGGCAAACAGATAGCCTTCACCATGGACGGTGACAAACAGCTGGGGATCCCGCGGATCCGCTTCCATCTTGCCGCGCAGCCGCCGGATCAACACGTCTATGGTGCGATCGCTCGGGCCATCGCCGCGATGGCTGATAAGGGTCAGGATCCGCTCCCGACTGAGCACCCGCCCGGCATGGGCGACAAAGGCCACCAGCACTTCATATTCGGCCTTGGTCAGACGCACCGGCACTCCGTCCTTGCTGAGCTGGCGGCGGGGAATATCAAAACGCCAGGGGCCAAAGCGCACCGCATCGTCAGCCACCGCAGGCTCGCTCGGCGCGGCGGCCGCCAGCGAGATCCGCCACAGCAGATTCTTGACCCGCACCAGCAGTTCCCTGAGCTCGAACGGCTTGGTGACATAGTCGTCGGCCCCCATCTCGAGGCCGACAATCCGGTCTACCGCATCACTGCGGCCAGTGACCAGAATGATCCCCACCGTGCTGCGCGCCCGCAGTTCACGGGTCAACAGCAGACCATCTTCCCCCGGCTGATTGATATCCAGCATCACCAGATCGACCGGCTGCTCTGCCAGCACGGCGCGCATCTCCAGGCCGTTTTCGACCGCCGTCACCCGATAGCCCTCCCGCTCGAAATAGCCGGTCAGCTTCTCGCGGGTAACCGCATCATCTTCAACAACCAGAATGTGGTAGCTCATGGGCAGGGTTCACGATGGTCGACAAGGGAGGATTATTCTATTCACATTTTGTCATAAATACCCCTATTTCATTAATTTGTGGCGGCAGCCCTGTTCACAACGCCTCCCTATCATGGCTCCCATCAAAAAAGTGATGTGAGAGAGCATGATGAAAAAACTGTGGCACTTCCTGCGCACCCCCAGCCGTCGCTGGTCGGTACTGGCGCTGCTTCTGGTGGGCGTCGGCGTCACCCTGGCTGGCACCGTCGGCCTGCACTACGGCTTTGAGAAAACCAGCAGCCTCGAATTCTGTATCTCCTGCCACTCCATGAAAGACACCGTCTATCCGGAGTACAAGGAGTCCATCCACTTCAAGAATGCCTCAGGGGTACAGGCGGTCTGTACCGACTGTCACCAGCCGAAGGACTTTGTCGGCAAGGTGGCCCGCAAGATGGAGGCGGCCAACGACCTCTATCAGGAGTACATAGGCCACAGCATCGACACCCAGGAGAAGTTCGAGGACCGGCGCCTGCATTTGGCCGAGAAGGTGTGGGCACGGATGAGCAGCCAGAACTCCAAGACCTGCAAGTCCTGCCACAGCTACGACAACATGGATCACGCCAAGCAGTCCCCGGCGGCCGCGCTGGCGATGAAAGACGCGGCGGCGAAGAACATGAACTGCATCGAGTGCCACAAGGGCATCGCCCACGAACTCCCCAACATGGCGGGGGGCTTCCGGGCCACTTACGCCACCCTGGTCAACGACGCGCAAGAGGCGCCAGCCGCCGAGACCCTCTACAACTTGGGTGAAAAAGATCTCTACGCCAGCGAGCAGAGCACCGACCCGGTCGGCAAACTGCTGCCTGCCTCCCGCATCGACGTGGTGGACCGCAGCGGCGATCGCCTCAAGGTGACCATCGAAGGGTGGCGCGAGAGCGATGGCAAGGGCCGGGTGCTGAGCGAATACATGGGCAAGCGGGTCTTCGTCGCCACCATCCGTGATGAACTGAAAGCGAGCGAGAAAGTGCTCAAACAGGAGACCGACAGCGCCACCCATATCAAGTGGGAGCAGGTTCAGGTGCAGGCCTGGGTCGATGGCAAGGGCTTTGAGCCCTCGCTCAAGCCGATCTGGGATTACGCCGGCGAGATGTACAAATCCACCTGCAACTCCTGCCACGGCGCGCCGGATCCCGCTCACTTCACTGCCAACGGCTGGATTTCGGGACTCAAGGCGATGTCTGCCTACTATCGCCTGAGCAAGGAAGAGGAGCGCACCCTGCTCAAATACCTGCAAAACCATGCCGCCGATACCGGTGGTCAGGGCAGCCACTAAGTCCGGATTCGAAAGAGGAATAACAAGATGATCAATATTTCCCGTCGTGGTTTTCTGGGTGGCTTGCTGGCCAGCGGTGCCTCTGCCCTGATCGGCCCCTCCCTGCTCGGTCGCGCCGTGATGGCCGCCGAGTCTGGCGACAAGCTGGTGCAGTCCGGCTCCCACTGGGGCGCCTTCCGTGCCCGGGTGGTCGATGGGCGCTGGGTCGAGACCCTGCCGTTCGAGCACGACAAGCACCCCACAGACATGCTCAAAGCCTTGAGTGAAGTGGTCTACAACCCCTCCCGCATCCGCTACCCCATGGTGCGGCTGGACTGGCTGCGCAAGGGGCACCAGTCCGACACAAGCGAACGCGGCCAAAACCGCTTCGTGCGGGTCACCTGGTCCCAGGCGCTGGACTTCTTCTATCACGAGCTGGAACGGGTGCAGAAGACCTATGGCCCGAGCGCCCTCTATGCCGGCCACTCCGGCTGGCAGTCGGTGGGCAAGCTGCACTCCGCAGGTGCCATGCTGGGGCGCGCCATGAACCTGCACGGCACCTATCTGGCCAAGGCCGGTGACTACTCCACCGGTGCCGCCCAAGTGATCCTGCCCCACGTGGCGGGCGCCATGGAGGTGTATGAACAGCAGACCTCCTGGCCGCTGGTGCTGGAGCACAGCAAAACCATCGTTATCTGGGGCTCCGATCCCATCAAGAACCTGCAGGTGGGCTGGCTGGTGCCGGATCACAGCGTCTACGACTACTGGGCACAGCTGAAAGAGAAGGTGGCCAAAGGCGAGATCCGGGTGATCAGTGTCGACCCGGTCAAATCCAAGACCCAGAAGTACCTCAATTGCGATCAGGTGACCCTGAATCCGCAGACCGACGTACCGCTGATGCTGGGCATCGCCCACACCCTCTACAGCGAGAAGCGCCATGACGAGGCGTTCCTGAAGAACTACACCACCGGCTTTGACAAGTTCCTGCCCTACCTGCTGGGCACCAGCGATGGTCAGGTGAAGGACGCCGAGTGGGCCGCCGCCATCTGTGGCGTCCCTGCAGAGACCATCCGCGAGCTGGCCCGCACCATGAGCAGCGGCCGCACCCAGCTTATCGGCGGCTGGTGCGTGCAACGCATGCACCACGGCGAGCAGTACGCCTGGATGCTGGTGGTTCTGGCCTCGATGATTGGCCAGATCGGCCTGCCGGGGGGCGGTTACGGCTTTGGCTGGCACTACAACGGGGCGGGCACCATCACCTCCAGCGGCCCCATCATGTCCGGTTTCAGCTCGGTCATTCCCGGGGTCAAGCCGCTCCATGACGGCGACTGGAAGGGCTACTCCAAATTCATTCCGGTGGCCCGTTTCGTCGACTGCATCCTCAATCCGGGCAAGCAGATCGCCTTCAACGGCCAGACCATCACCTACCCCCACATGAAGATGGCGGTGTTCTGCGGCAACAACCCGTTCCACCACCAGCAGGATCGCAACAAGATGGTCGCCGCCTGGCGCAAGCTGGAAACCGTGGTCAGCATCGATCACCAGTGGACCGCCAGCTGCCGCTTCGCCGATATCGTGCTGCCCGCCACCACCACTTATGAGCGCGATGACATCGAGCAGTGGGGCTCCCACTCCAACGCGGGCATTCTGGCCATGTACAAGGTGGTAGAGCCGCTGTTCGAGGCGCGCGATGACTACGACATCTTCGCCGATCTCTGCCGTCGCTTCGGTCGCGAGGCCGAGTTCACCGGTGGCAAGAGCAAGCTGGAGTGGATCCAGAGCATCTATGACGACGCCCGCCTGCAGGGTCGCGGCATCGGCATTCGTCTGCCCCGTTTCAGCCAGTTCTGGCACGGCGAGGGCTTCGTCACCTTCCCGGCGGGCCAACCCTGGGTGCGCCACGAGTCGTTCCGTCAGGAGCCGGATCTGGAACCCCTCGGTACCCCGTCTGGCCTTATCGAGATCTACTCCAAGACCATCGCCGACTACGGCTACGGGGATTGCCCGGGCCATCCGGTCTGGATCGAGCCCTACGAGCGCTCCCACGGCGGGCCGGGCAGCAAACAGTACCCGCTGCACCTGCAATCCTGCCACCCGGACAAGCGGCTGCACAGCCAGCTCTGCTCCTCCGACAACTACCGCGCCACCTACACGGTGCAGGGTCGCGAGCCTGTCTATATGAATCCGCAGGATGCCAAATCCCGCGGCCTCAAGGACGGCGATCTGGTGCGGGTGTTCAACGGTCGCGGTCAGGTATTGGCCGGGCTGGTGGTGAGCGATGACTACGCCCCCGGCGTGGTGCGCATTCAGGAAGGAGCCTGGTATGGCCCGCAAGAGGGCGGCAAGGTGGGTACGCTCTGTACCTACGGCGATCCCAACGTGCTGACCGCCGACATCGGCTCCTCCAGCCTGGCGCAGGCCACCACGGCCCATACCGCGCTGGTGGAGATCGAGAAGTTCCGCGGACAGGCGCCCGCCGTCACTGCCTTCGGCGCGCCGGAATCGGCCAAGGGCATCGACCCCATGTTCCCGGCACTCTGACCCCAGGGGGACGAAAGCGCCCCCTTGAGTTTCCTTTATTTTTAAAGTCGTTAGAATCGGGAGCCATCAAGGCTCCCGATTGCCATCCACGGAGGAAAAATGCAGGAATTTATGGCTACCAGCGAACGCCGGGCCGAACTCTACTGGTGGTTCTCCACCCTGTTCGCCGCCGAACTCAGTGATGAGCAGATCGCCGAATATGACACCTATGATGTGCGAAGCTTCCTGAAAAGCCTCTCCACCCTGGATCCGATGCGCGAAGCCGTGGCCGAACTCAACGAGGCCATCGCCCGCCTGCTGGTGCGTCCGGATCGCCAGCTGGAACTCGCCGCCGACTTCGCCGGTCTGTTTCTGGTGGATCCCAAACAGGGCGCCCTGCCCTACGAATCGCTCTACCGCGGCGAGGCCAAGCTGCTGATGCAGGCCCCGATGGCCGAGATGCAGGCCCGCCTCGATCGCCTCGGTATCAATGTCAGCGATAAATACAAAGAGCCTGCCGACCATCTGGCCATCGAGCTGGATCTGATGGGCAATCTCATCATCCGCGCGGCGGAAGCCAAGAGCGCGGCCGAGCGGGAACGCTGGCTCGACGAGCAGGAAGCGCTGCTGCACGGTCATCTGCTGGGCTGGTTTGACAAGTTCGAAAGCGCCTGTCGCGCCGCCGACCGGTTTGGCTTCTACGGCGCCACTGCCCGTCTGCTGGGGGTATTCCTCAAGATGGATGCCAACTACCTCTCTCTGGTCAAACCGGCACCGTCTGCCGACTGAGGCCGCGATGAAGACAGCCCTGCTTCTGATTGCATGCTGGCTGCTGGCCCTGATCCCGCTGGATCAGGGCATTACTCCCCTGATTGCGCTGCTGTTCAACCCAGATCGCGAGCTCTACGGCACCGCCCAGCTCACCGGATTTGCCGGCATCCTGCTCACCCTCTACCTTGCCAATCTCGGCGTCGAGGTGGTGTTGCGCCGCCGCTTCCAGATTGCCGGCATGCTGGCGCTGCTGGCCGCCTGGATCGACTTCATCAACAGCAGCGGCAGCGAGTCGCACTTCCTGCTGCTCTATCTGCTTGCCCTCCCCTTCCATCTGATCGGCTGGCTGGTACTGGTGCGCGGCATTCAGGCGTTTGGTCGCCAGAAGGGATAACCTCTCGCCCCTTTTTCCATCCTTTTTATCAGGTTTTTCTGCCTATTCTTGCCGTCAAAACAACCAGATAACTCCGCTTGACTCCCGGCCAAACAGTTCGTGCCATACTGACAACTGATGCAAATGATAAAACAATCAATGCCGAGGTCATCATGGATGGGAAGCTTTTCAACGCCGACACCGAGGCAATGTTGACCCAGCTGTCAGATCACACCGTCCTGGAACAGCTGATGGATAATGCCCCTCTGGGCATCGGCGTCTTTGACTGTGAATTTCGCTACCGTAAAGTCAATCAGGTGCTGGCCGACATCAATGGCAAGAGCATCGAGGAGCATCAGGGCAAGCACCTCAGAGAGGTGGTTCCCAAGCTGGCACCGACTCTGGAGCCCATGTTTCAGCAGATCATGCGAAGCGGCATGCCCTACGTGGATATCGCCATCACGGGCCAAACCGCGGCGTACGACAGCAGCTCCCGCCGTTTTCAGGCCACCTACAGCCCGATGCGTGATGAGAAGGGGGAGCTGAACGGCATCCTCGCCATCGTACGGGACATCACCGAGCAGTACGAAACCGAACAACGGCTGCAGCTGGCAATGCGAGCGGCCCAAATCGGGGTGTGGGAATGGCACGTTGCGGAGGACAGATTACTGTTCGACGGCCAGATTGAGCCGCTGCTGGGCATCGAGGCCAACCAGTTCCACGGCGGGCTGCAAGCGTTCGTCGACTGTTTTGAACCGGAATCCGGCAGCCAGCTCAAGGCCGCCCTGCAAAGTCATGACCCCATCCATCTCACCCTGAGCTACCTCACCACTCTCAACGAGCGCCACTGGGTCGATATTCATGCCGACCATGTCCCCGCCACCGAGTCGGTCGGCCACCGGGTCATGGGGGTCATTCACAATGCCACCGCCCGCCGCCGTCAGGAGGAGCGACTCCATCAGGCCAACGTGGTATTCGATACCACTGCCGAGGGGATCATCATCCTCGACAGCGAGCACCATATTCTGTCTGTCAACCCGGCCTTCACCATGCTGACCCAATACAATGCCGAGGAGGTGATAGGCCGCACCCCGGATATCATCATGCATCCCAGGCGCTACACCGACCTCGACTATCCCTGGTATCACCTGCGCCCCGGCAACAACGCCTGGCATGGCGAGATGGTTTGTCTGCGCAAGGATGGCAGCTACTTCTCCTCCTGGCAGCAGATCAGCGCTGTCTATGACAACTTCAACAACACTACTCACTATGTGATCGCCCTCTCCGACATCAGCGCCATTCGCAAGGTGGAGGCCGAGCTGAATCACCTTGCCTATCACGATCCCCTGACCGAGCTGGGCAATCGTCATCTGTTGCAGGAGCGGCTGGCCCTTGAGCTGAAAACCGCGCAGCTCAATCGCAAACGGTTGGGGCTGCTTTTTATCGATCTGGATGGCTTCAAGCTGATCAACGACAGCCTGGGCCACGGAGTTGGCGATGAGTTGCTCAAGCGGCTGGCAGAGCGGATCCGCGGCTGCCTGCAACACAACGATCTGGCGACCCGCCTCGGGGGAGACGAGTTTCTGGTGCTGATCCCCTATCTGGAGGAGCCTGACGAGCTGGCAACCCTGGCCAATACCCTGCTGACCGTGTTGCGTGAACCGGTTGAGCTGGCCCATGAGCTGGTGGCGATCTCGGCAAGTATCGGTATTGCCATCTATCCGGATCATGCAGACAGCCCGGAAACCCTGGTCAGCGCCGCCGACAGCGCCATGTACGAGGCGAAAAGTCAGGGGCGCAACGGATTCCAGTTCTATACCCCCTGCATGGCGGCTCGAGCCCGCGAGCGGATGCAGATTGAGCAGGGTCTGCTCAAGGCCCTGGAGCTCGAACAGCTCTGCATCTTCTATCAACCCATGACCAATCTGGCCAACGGCCACCTGAGCGGACTGGAAGCCCTGCTGCGCTGGCAGCATCCCAATGAGGGGATGATAGCGCCGACCCGTTTTATTCCGGTGGCGGAGGAGTGCGGCCTGATCGAGAAAATTGGGGAGTGGGTGATGCGCAACGCCTGCGAGCAGGGACAAAACTGGCTGGCCGCCGGACTGCCGGTGCCCCGCTTGTCAGTCAACGTCTCGGTGCGGGAGATGCGCTCCCCGGGCTATATTGAACGGGTCGCCGCTATTCTGGCAGAGACCGGATTTCCGCCAGAACGGCTCGAGATCGAGGTGACTGAGAGCATCATCCAGCGGGTCGAACAGAGTCTGGATCTCTTTACCCGCCTGAAAAATCTCGGCGTTCAGATTGCCATCGATGACTTTGGTACCGGCTTCTCGTCACTGAGTCTGCTCAAGACCCTGCCGATCGATCGCATCAAGATCGACCGGGCGTTTGTGCAGGCATTACCGGAAGACAAGAACAGTCGGGAGCTCTGCCGCACCATCATCAATCTGGCCGACAGTCTGGATATGGAGGTCACCGCCGAAGGGATTGAAACCAAGGCACAACATGCCTTTTTGCAGTCACTCAACTGCGGCGAAGGACAGGGTTATCTGTTCAGCAAACCACTGCATGTCGAACATATGGGAGATCGCCTGCATCAACGCTACGTCTGATAGCGGCAGGCAATCATCATCACCAGCCGGGAGGCATCCGCCTCCTGGCTGCCGACCGGATTACCACTCGATCTGCAAGCGGGATTCCCAACCATCATCACGATCATTGAGCATGCGCGTCAGCGGTGATTCGCCAGCATAACGGGGAGCTGGCTCGCTGAAGGTGAGTCTGGTACCGGGCTCTTTGGCCTGCCATGCATGACCAAGCTGATCAGCCACCCGATCCCGCAGCGCAGGTGAGGCCTCCTGATGGGTGATCGCAAACTCTTTCGGAGGTTCGCCAGCGGGCACTGGCGCATCAAACTGCCAGAGGGATGCACAGAGCAACAGAGAAAACATCATGACCTCCAATTAATCGACACGCCCCCTTTTACCCACTCGCCGATTAATTGTCACTCTTTGTCCTGTAACCAACTGTTGCCGCCTATCCAAAAGTCTAATTGCCCCCATCAGCCAAAGGTATAAGTTGTTACTTAATTATTAAAAGTATGTATTCAAAGGAGTGAGTGATGAGCGAGAGCAAGGTCTACCCGGTCAAACCCCACATCAGCAGCAATGCACTGCTAGACAAGGGCGACTACGCCGCCATGTATCAGGCCTCCGTCGAGGATCCCGATACCTTCTGGGGAGAGCAGGGAAAAATTCTCGACTGGATGAAACCCTATAGCAAGGTCAAGAACACCTCCTACGATCCGGGCCATGTCTCCATCAAGTGGTTTGAAGATGGCCAGCTCAACGTCTCTGCCAACTGTCTCGATCGCCATCTCGCCGAACGGGGTGACAAGGTCGCCATCATCTGGGAAGGGGACAACCCCGCCGAAGATCGTAAACTCACTTACCGCGAACTGCACAGCGAAGTGTGCAAGTTTGCCAACGTATTGAAAGCACAAGGGGTTCACCGCGGCGACGTGGTCTGCCTCTATATGCCGATGGTGCCCGAAGCCGCCATCGCCATGCTGGCCTGTACCCGCATCGGCGCAGTACACAGCATCGTATTCGGCGGCTTCTCGCCAGAAGCGCTGGCTGGCCGCATCATCGACTCGGGCTCGCGCATCGTCATCACCGCCGACGAGGGGCTGCGTGGTGGCCGTCCGGTGCCGCTCAAGAAGAATGTGGATGAAGCGCTCACCAACCCGGAAACCCAGGTCAACAAGGTGATCGTGCTCAAGCGCACCGGCGGCAATGTCGCCTGGCACAATCACCGCGACATCTGGTGGCATGAAGCGACCGCCGCCGTCAGCAGCGACTGCCCGCCCGAGGCGATGAACGCCGAAGATCCGCTCTTTATCCTCTATACCTCCGGCTCCACCGGCAAACCCAAGGGGGTGCTGCACACCACTGGCGGCTATCTGGTCTATGCCACCCTCACCTTCAAATATGTGTTCGACTACCACGAAGAGGATATCTACTGGTGTACCGCCGATGTGGGCTGGGTCACCGGCCACTCCTATCTGGTCTACGGGCCGCTTGCCAACGGTGCCACCACCATCATGTTCGAAGGGGTGCCCAACTACCCGGCCACCAACCGCATGAGTCAGGTGGTGGACAAGCACCAGGTCACCATTCTCTATACCGCCCCCACTGCCATCCGCGCCCTGATGGCCAAAGGCAACGAAGCGGTCACCGGCACGTCGCGCCAGAGCCTGCGCATCATGGGTTCGGTGGGTGAGCCCATCAACCCGGAAGCTTGGGAGTGGTACTACCGCACCATTGGCGATGAGCGCTGCCCCATTGTCGATACCTGGTGGCAAACCGAGACAGGCGGCATCCTGATTACGCCGCTGCCCGGCGTCACCGACCTGAAACCGGGCTCGGCAACTCGTCCCTTCTTCGGGGTGCAACCGGCGCTGGTCGACAACATGGGCGAGCCGCTCGAGGGCGCCACCGAGGGCAATCTGGTGATCACTGACTCCTGGCCGGGTCAGATGCGCACCGTATTCGGCGATCATGAGCGGTTCGAGCAGACCTACTTCTCCACCTTCCCGGGCCGCTACTTCACCGGCGACGGTGCCCGTCGCGACGAGGACGGCTACTACTGGATCACCGGTCGGGTGGATGATGTACTGAACGTCTCCGGCCACCGCATGGGTACCGCCGAAATTGAATCGGCGCTGGTGGCCCATCCCAAGATCGCTGAAGCCGCGGTGGTGGGGGTTCCTCACGAGATCAAGGGTCAGGGTATCTATGCCTATGTTACCCTGATCGCCGGGGAAGAGCCGAGCCGCGAGCTGCACAAAGAGGTGAAGGAGTGGGTCCGCAAGGAGATTGGCGCCATCGCCACGCCAGATGTCATTCACTGGGCAGAGGGGCTGCCGAAGACCCGTTCCGGCAAGATCATGCGCCGCATCTTGCGCAAGATCGCCACCGGCGAGACCGACAGCCTGGGAGATATCTCCACCCTGGCGGATCCGGGGGTGGTAGACAAACTCATTCGCGAGAAGTCGGAAGCTGCCTGATCCCGCTTCGTTTGTTGCTCAATAAAGCCGGCCCTGTGCCGGCTTTGTCGTTTCTCATCTGCCAGCAAACAGCAAGGCGGTAGCTACGGAGCCTTGCCGACCAAAACGTGTAATAAATAGCCAGATGTAGAGATTAGACCAGTAAAATGCTGCTAATTTTCACGAAATCAATATAATTGCGAAATCTGTGTGCCAGGGCACACCGATTTGCGCAGAAAATGGCTAGATTTCTGGTAGTCCACAAGATAGCTGATAGATAGCAGCATTATCATCGAGGATGTACTCAATATGTCGCAAAATCACCGCATTCTCCTGCTCAACGGACCAAACCTGAATCTGCTGGGCAAACGGGAACCGGGTATCTACGGCAGCAAGACGCTTGATGAGATCGTCGCCGATCTGAAGCTTAACGCCAGCGAACTCGGTGTCACTCTGGAACATCTGCAATCCAATGCCGAACATGAGTTGGTCGGCCGCATCCATCAGGCCATGGGCCAGGTGGATTTTATCATCATCAATCCGGCCGCCTTCACCCACACCAGCGTCGCCATTCGCGATGCGCTGCTGGGTGTCGCCATCCCTTTTATCGAGGTTCACCTGTCAAACGTCCATGCCAGGGAGCCGTTCCGTCATCACTCCTATCTGTCTGATGTCGCAAAAGGGGTCATTTGTGGTCTGGGGGCCGATGGCTACCAATTCGCTTTAACCGCGGCCGTGCACCATCTGCGCGCGGCTTGATAATCACTGATCAGATAAAGAAGAAAGAGAATGCTAATGGATATCCGCAAAATCAAGAAGCTGATTGAACTGGTTGAAGAGTCCGGCATCGCCGAACTGGAGATCTCCGAAGGTGAAGAGTCCGTTCGCATCAGCCGCAACTTCTCCGGTCAGGTGACCACCGCCATGCCGCAGATGATGATGCAGCAAGCTGCTCCGGTTGCCGCACCTGCCGCTGCCGCCCCGGTTGCCGCCGCACCGGCCGCAGATGCCGCCCCGAGCGGTCACCTGATGCGCTCCCCGATGGTTGGCTCCTTCTACCGCTCCTCCAGCCCGGATGCCAAGCCGTTCGCGGAAGTGGGTCAGCAAGTCAATGTCGGCGACACCCTGTGCATCGTCGAAGCCATGAAAATGATGAACCAAATCGAGTCTGACAAGGCCGGTGTGATCAAAGCGATCCTGGTTGAAAATGGTCAGGCCGTCGAATTTGACGAGCCGCTGTTCATCATCGAATAAGGGAAATCGCCACCCATGTTGGACAAAGTAGTCATCGCCAACCGCGGTGAAATTGCCCTGCGGATCCTGCGCGCCTGTAAAGAGCTCGGGATCAAGACAGTGGCCGTTCACTCCACCGCCGACCGGGAGCTCAAGCATGTGCTGCTGGCCGACGAATCCATCTGTATCGGCAGACCGGCCAGTACTGAATCCTACCTCAACGTCCCGGCCATCATCGCCGCCGCCGAGGTAACCGGTGCAGTGGCCATCCACCCGGGTTACGGCTTTCTCTCCGAGAACGCCGATTTCGCCGAAGTGGTCGAAAAATCCGGCTTCATCTTCATCGGCCCGCGCGCCGAGACCATTCGCCTGATGGGTGACAAGGTCTCTGCCATCGAAGCGATGAAGAAAGCGGGCGTACCGTGTGTACCGGGCTCTGACGGCCCCGTCGACAACGACGCCAAGCACAACGCCGCCATTGCCAAGCGCATCGGCTATCCGGTGATCATCAAGGCCGCCGGTGGCGGTGGTGGTCGCGGTATGCGCGTGGTGCGCAATGAAGCGGAACTGGCGGGCGCCATTGCCCTGACCAAATCCGAAGCAGGCCAGTTCTTCAAGAACGACATGGTCTACATGGAGAAGTACCTGGAAAACCCGCGCCACATCGAAATTCAGGTGTTGGCAGACGGCCAGGGCAACGCCCTCTATCTGGGCGAGCGTGACTGCTCCATGCAGCGTCGCCACCAGAAAGTGGTGGAAGAGGCGCCGGCACCCGGCATCACCGCCGAAATGCGCAAGTTCATCGGTGAGCGCTGTGTGCGTGCCTGTATCGAGATCGGCTACCGCGGTGCGGGTACTTTCGAGTTCCTGTACGAAAACGGCGAGTTCTATTTCATCGAAATGAACACCCGTATCCAGGTTGAGCATCCGGTCACCGAGATGGTTACTGGTATCGATCTGATCAAGGAGCAGCTGCGCATCGCCGCCGGCCAGCCCCTGTCGATCACCCAGCAGGATATCCGCATCCGTGGCCATGCCATCGAGTGCCGGATCAACGCCGAAGATCCGGCCACCTTCATGCCCTCGCCGGGTCTGGTTCAGCGCTTCCATGCGCCGGGTGGTCTGGGCGTGCGTTGGGACTCCCACATCTATGCCGGTTACAAGGTACCGCCCCACTACGATTCGATGATCGGCAAGCTGATCTGCTACGGCGAGAATCGTGACATTGCCATCGCCCGCATGCGCCATGCGCTGGACGAGCTGGTGGTGGAAGGGATCAAGACCAACGTACCGTTGCAAAAAGAGATCATGAAAGACGAAAACTTCCAGCACGGTGGCACCAATATCCACTATCTGCACAAGAAGTTGGGTCTGTAAGGATCGCTGATAGAGACCGGACTTCCGATGGAAGTCTGCTCCGCAAGGAGCCTCTGCTGAAAAAGGGCCATGGCGACATGGCCCTTTTTTGTTATCCTTGCGCCCCTCAAATTTGTCGGAGGCCAAGGTGAACCGTTTTGCTCTCGCCCGCCGGGAAGCAGCTTTCTGCCTGCTGCTGACCCTGTTCTACTTCTTTGCCTGGTATGGCACCGCCTATTTTATCCCGCTCCAGCTGGAGTTGTGGGGTCTGCCGTTGTGGTTCCTGCTCAGCTGCATGGTGATGCCGCTGCTGTTCATTCTGCTCTGCGCCCTGATGGTGAACCGGCTGTTTGTGGAGATCCCCCTCGATACCCACTCCCCTTCCGGCAAGGAGTCATCCCATGAATCTTGAGTTGATGCTGCCGCTCGTCATCTATCTGGTGCTGGTGCTGGGGGTGGGTTTCTGGGCCAGCCGCCATCGCGCAGAAGGCAACTTCGTGCAGGAGTACTTCATCGGCAACCGCAGCATGGGCGGGCTGGTGCTGGCGATGACGCTGGTTGCCACCTACACCTCGGCCTCCTCCTTTATCGGTGGGCCGGGCGCGGCCTACAAGATCGGTCTGGGCTGGGTGTTGCTGGCGATGATCCAGCTGCCCACCGTCTGGCTCACCCTGGGGGTGCTTGGCAAGAAGTTCGCCATCATCGCCCGCCGGGTCAATGCGGTGACCATCAACGACATGCTGTGGGCCCGCTATCAGAGCAAGGCGGTGGTGATCCTCGGCTCCGTTACTATCATCCTCGCCTTTATCGCGACCATGGTGGTGCAGTTTATCGGCGGCGCCCGCCTGCTGGAGACCGCCACCGGCCTCTCCTACCAGCAGGGGTTGATGCTGTTTGCCAGCTGCGTACTGCTCTACACCATCATCGGCGGCTTCCGCGCCGTGGTGATGACCGATGCCCTGCAGGGGATCATCATGCTGATCGGCACCGGCGCCCTGCTGGCAGGAATTCTGATTGCCGGTGACGGGCTGCCGAACCTTATCCACCAGCTCAGGGAGATCGATCCCAAGCTGGTAAGCCCGCAAGGGGCTGGCGACATGCTGACCCAGCCCTTTATGCTGAGCTTCTGGATCCTGGTCTGTGTCGGGGTGGTGGGGCTGCCCCACTCGGCGTTGCGCTGCTTTGGCTATCGCGACAGCAAGGCGCTCCATCGCGGCATTCTGATCGGCACCGTGGTCAGCGCCCTGCTGATGTTCGGCATGCATCTGGCGGGCGCACTTGGCCGCGCCATCCTGCCAGGCATGGACAGCCCGGACAAGATCATGCCCTCCCTGATGATGGAAGTGCTGCCCCCCTGGCTGGCCGGGGTCTTTCTGGCTGCGCCGATGGCGGCCATCATGTCCACTATCGACTCCCAGCTGATCCAGGCTTCCGCCACTCTGGTGAAGGATCTCTACCTCAACTATCTGAGTCCAAAGCAGGAGAAGCTGGAGGTGCGCATCCCCCGCCTCTCCCTGCTCTGCACCCTGATCTTGGGCACCCTGGTGCTGCTGGCGGCGTTGCAGCCCCCCGAGATGATCATCTGGCTCAACCTGCTCGCCTTTGGCGGTCTGCAGGCGGTGTTCCTCTGGCCACTGGTGCTCGGCCTCTACTGGTCGCGGGCCAACGGCCCGGGCGCACTGGCCAGCATGGTCAGCGGCATCGTCAGTTATGGGGTACTGAGTCAGTGGGGGATCAAGCTGGCTGGCCTGCACGCCATCGTGCCAAGCCTCACGCTGGCGCTGGTGGTCTTTATCACGGTCAGCCTGCTGACGGCACCGCCCTCGCGGGAAGTGCGCGAGCTTTTCGGGCAGAAATAATAAAAATATAAATTAGGGGTTCCAAAACTATCCCCAAATAGGTGTTTTCCGGTTAAACTGTGCGCCAAGTCACAGAACGTAGCCGCTGTATGCCCGTTAAAGCCACTCGACAAGTCGTTACTCAAGCCCTGCAGCGGCTCGGTTATGCCCTGCTGCTGCCCGTCTCCATCCTGCCGATGGCGGCGCTGATATACCGGCTTGGGCAACCCGACGTGCTCGATTTGGCGGTGCTCTCCCTCACCGGTCAGGCGATCTTCAGCCAGATGCCGCTTATCTATGCGGTGGCGATCGCCTTTGGCCTGAGTCAGCAGGAGCTGGGCGGACAGACGCTGGCGGGTGCGGTCAACTTCCTGCTGCTCAGCACCGCCTTCAATACGCTGGCCCCCAACCTGCACGCCGACATGATCTGCGGCCTGCTGGCGGGACTCACCACCGCCATTATCTATCCCTGGGTTCACCAGCAAACGCTACCCCGCTGGCTGCAGATCGCCAGGGGGGAGTTTCCCAGCCTGCTGGTGTCGGCCTTGGCCTGCCTGCTGATCGCCATCCCCCTCTCGCTGCTGTGGCCACCGCTGGAGCGCGGGCTGACCCTGCTCACCTCCGAGCTGCTCACCACGCCGTTTGGCGCCTTCTGCTACGGTACTCTCAACCGACTGCTGATCCCGCTCGGGCTCCATCAGGTATTGGGCAGCGTCATCGGCCTTGGCGAGAGCAACCTGCAGGCGCTGGCCACCGCCCAGCCCCTTCATGAAGGGTATGTGGCCGGTCTCTACCCCATCATCATGTTCGGCCTGCCGGGCGCCTGTTTTGCGATCTGGCTGCACCGCCAGCGGATGCAGCGGCTGCCACAGGGCGGGCTGCTGCTCACCCTGGCGCTCACCTCGGCGCTGGTGGGGATCACCGAGCCCATCGAATTTCTGTTCGCCTTCACCGCCCCCTGGCTGTTTCTGGCTCACGCCCTGATGACGGGGCTCTCGCTCGCCGTTTGCAGCGCGCTCGGTATCAAGGTGGGCAGCTACTTCTCCGCCGGCCTGCTGGATCTGGTATTGAGCTATCAGGCGGGAGAGCACAGCTTCTGGATCATTCCGGTCGGTATCCTGTTCTTCGTCGCCTACACCCTGCTCTTTTATCAGCTGCTTGAGCGCGCCCCCCTCAGCATGCCGAGCAAGCCCATCGCCAAGGAGCACCCGCGCCTTGCGAGCGTGGTGCCCACCGACCCGCAGATGCTGGCGATCCAGTACCTCAAGGTGCTTGGCGGGATGGACAACCTGCAGGCGATGAGCGTCTGCCTGACCCGTCTCAGCCTGCGAGTGCGCGACATCAGCCGGGTCGATCAATCCCGTCTGCTGGAGCTGGGCTGCCTCTCCTGGATCGTGCTCAACGACCACCAGCTGGTACTGGTGCTGGGCCCCAGCGCAGGGCTTATCGAGGGGCAGATCCGCATGCTGGCAGAGCGCCAGTCGGTGCCGCTCGGCCTCAAGCCCAATCAGGAGTCGGCCAGCCAGAGCAGCTGGTAGTTCAGGCAAACGGCAGCCGTTCGGCCACAAAGTCCATCAGGGTTCGCAAGGCGGGAGCGAGATGCTCCCGGCTCGGATAGATGAGATAGAAGGGGTTGGGCGGCACGGCGAGCTCCGGCAGCACCTTCTGCAATCGGCCACTCGCCAGATCCCCCTCGCAGACATGATGGGGCAGCAAGGCAATCCCCCCTTCGTTGATCGCCAACTCCCGCAGCGCCAACAGGCTGTTGCTGATGCAGGCGCCCTGCGGCCGCCAGCCTCCCTCCTGCAGCGGCCAGAGCGGCAGCGCCGAGTGCACCAGACAGGCGTATCGTCCCAGATCGCTCAATTGCTGCGGCATGCCGTGGGCCGCCAGATAGGCGGGGGCCGCCACCAGATGGCGCGGCACCTGACCGATACGCCGGCAGATCAGGCTGGAGTCTTTCAGCGGCGCCGCCCGCAGCGCCAGATCGTAACCCTCGCCCACCAGATCAAGCTGCTCATCGCTCAGGGTCAGCTCCAGTACCACCTCGGGGTAAAGCGCACGAAACTCGGCCAGGATCCGGCCAAGCAGCAGGGTGCCGGTCGCCTCGGGGGCAGTGATCCGCACCCGCCCCGCCGGGGCAGAGCGCAGCCGTGCCATCGCCAGATTGGCACTGCGGGCCAGTGCCAGCAGCCCCTGACAGTGCTCCACATAGAGTTCACCCTGTGGCGTCAGGCTCAACCTGCGGGTGGTGCGCTGCAACAGCCGCACCCCGAGCTGGGATTCGAGCCGCGAGATCTTCTGGCTCACCGATGACTTGGGCATCCCAAGCAGCTCGGCGGCCCGGGTAAAGCTCCCCTGCTCCACCACGGTGGCAAACAGTCCCATCAACTCCAGATCGACATTGTTCATATATTCAAACAGTCTTTACCGATTACCCATCTTAATCTTGATAATCAACCAGACTAGAGTGAGTGGCAATCCCGAACACAGCGATTTGAAAGGAAAAACCATGAAAGCCATTGCCCTGACTCACTATCTGCCAAGCGACCACCCCGACTGCTTCATCGCAGCCAACCTGCCCGATCCGGTTCCGGGTCCGCGGGATCTGCTGGTGCGGGTCACCGCCACCTCCGTCAATCCGGTGGATACCAAGGTGCGCTCCCCCAAGGCCAAAATTGAAAGCTCGCCCCGGGTACTGGGCTGGGATGCGGTGGGGGAAGTGGTCGCCACTGGCAGCGAAGTCACCCTGTTCAAGGCGGGCGACCGGGTCTGGTATGCCGGCGATATCAGCCGTCCGGGCAGCAACAGCGCCCTGCAACTGGTGAATGAGCGCATCGCCGCCATCGCCCCCACCAGCTTGAGCGATGTGGAGGCCGCAGCCCTGCCGCTCACCGCCATCACCGCCTGGGAGACCCTGTTCGAACGCTTCGCTCTTACCCGCGAAAGCCGTGGCAAACTGCTGATCATCGGCGGCGCCGGTGGCGTGGGCTCCATCGCCATCCAGCTGGCTCGCCAGCTCACCGACATGGAGGTGATTGCTACCGCCTCCCGCCCCGAGAGCCGCGAGTGGTGCCTCGAGATGGGCGCCCATCAGGTTGTGAACCACCACAAGTTGCAGGAGGAGCTGACCGCCCTTGGCATCACTCAGGTCGATGCCATCTTCTGCACCAACGCCACCGCCGAGCACTGGGCCACCATGGCAGGGCTGATCCGCCCGTTTGGCCATATCTGCACCATCGCCGAATCGAGCGAGCCGTGGGATCTCTCTCTGCTCAAGAGCAAGAGCGTCACCTTCAGCCAGGAGTTCATGTTCACCCGCTCCCTGTTCCAGACGCCGGACATGATCGAGCAGCACCGCCTGCTCGGCCGGGTGGCGGCACTGGTCGATGAAGGAGTACTGCAGACCACCCTGACCAGAACCATCCCGTCGCTGACCCCGATCACGCTGGCTCAGGCCCATGCCGAGGTGGAAGCGGGCCGTATGGTTGGCAAGCTGGTGATCGACATGAGCGACTTTGCCAACTAAGCCCTCAAACGCACCATGATGGGATAAGTTCACCAAGGAGATGCCCCAAACGGGCACAACCAGCGGCACTCATGACTGCCTGTGGTAGGCCAACGTCCGACAATCAGCCAAAAAAGAGGCCATTTCGCGAGAAATGGCCTGAATACCTGAACATTGGGGTAACAATCACACACATATCCTTATGCAGGACAATCTAGTCTTTGCATCTGGCGTGCCAACAGCAGCATGAATGCGCCCAAACGGCGTCAGCCCGTCCTTGAGCAAGGTGCCGACCTTGCTCTTTTTTTGTCTGGCAGACTGTTTACCAGGCAAACAAGTGCAGATAAAAAAATGCCACCCGAGGGTGGCAGTGAAAGATGACGGAACTTGAGCAAAGCGTTCAGCGAAAACCGGTCGTCTTCGCCTGCATAGAGCAATACAGGAACCGTGCCAATCCGGCAAAAGCCCCCGAATCCCTCCAGGTCATGGGCAAACCACGACAGCACTGCCCCATGATGGTAGAATCTCGCGGTTTCACATTTATGAAGAGTCGACGCCATGCCCTGGATACAAATTCGAATCAACGCCACTGCCAAGACCGCAGACAAGGTGAGCAACATGCTGCTGGGGCGTGGAGCCCAGGCGGTGACCTTTATGGATGCCAAGGATGTGCCCGTCTACGAACCCATGCCCGGTGAAACCCCGCTCTGGGGCGAGACCGAAGTGATGGGGCTGTTCGATGCCGAAACCGATCCGGCCCCCACCATCGCCTTCTTCCAGCAGATCTTCGGCGAAAATGTCGGCTACAAGGTCGAGCAGCTGGAGGACAAGGACTGGGTGCGCGAGTGGATGGATCACTTCCACCCCATGCAGTTTGGCGAGCGCCTCTGGATCTGCCCGAGCTGGCGCGATGTGCCGAACCCCGATGCGGTCAACGTCATGCTGGATCCGGGTCTGGCCTTCGGTACCGGTACCCACCCCACCACAGCTCTCTGCCTGCAGTGGCTGGACGGGCTGGACCTGACCGGTAAAACCGTGGTCGACTTTGGTTGCGGCTCCGGCATTCTCGGCATCGCCGCCCTGAAACTGGGTGCCGCCCGCGTCATCGGCATCGACATCGACCCACAAGCCATTCAGGCCAGCCGCGATAACGCCGCGCGCAACGGCGTTGCCGACCAGATTGAGCTCTATCTGCCGGCCGACCAGCCGCAAGATGTCGAAGCGGACGTGGTGGTCGCCAACATCCTGGCCGGCCCGCTGCGCGAACTGGCTCCACTTATCGCTGGACACGGCAAGCCGGGCAGCCTGATGGCCCTCTCCGGCGTGCTGGAAAGTCAGGCCCCGGAACTGGAAACTATCTACGGCCAGTGGTTCGAGATGGACCCGACAGCCGTCAAGGAGGAGTGGTGCCGCCTCTCCGGCCGCAAGCACGGCTAAGCGCGGTCAGCTTTGACGCCAACCTCATGCCATCAGGGCTCCCATTCGGGGGCCCTGATTGTTTTGGCCTGTCAGGCTCTTCCCGGTCCGTGGACATGGGCTTGATCGCCCTCCCTTCTGATTGTGCTCGTTTGAAAACAACAGACACCTTTTATTCCGGTAAGATAGCGGTCCGAGCCAACGCAACCGAGAAGGATTTCTTATGCGGATTGCCATTCTGGATGACTATCAGGATCAGGTGCGCCACCTCCCCTGCTTTGCCCTGCTGGCGGGTCATGACGTCACCATCCTCAACCAGAGCGAACCCGATACAACGCGCCTTGCCGCCCTGCTGGAAGGAATGGAAGCACTGGTGCTGACCCGCGAGCGCACCCGCATCGACGAACAGCTGCTGATACAGCTTCCCACCCTTAAATTCATCAGCCAGACCGGCAAAGTCAGCCAGCATATCGACCCGGCACTGTGCCAGCAGTACGGCGTTGCCGTGGCGGAAGGGATCGGCAGCCCTATTGCTCCCACCGAGCTCTGCTGGGCGCTCATCATGGCTGCCTCCCGCCATATACCGGCTTACAGCCAGGCGTTAAGCCAAGGCCAATGGCAGCAATCTGGTGACCTCGGTTTGGGACGCACGCTGCATGGGCTGACGCTCGGCATCTGGGGCTACGGCAAGATAGGCCAGCGGATCGCCCGCTATGGCAAGGCATTTGGCATGTCGGTACTGATATGGGGCAGTGAGGCTTCGCGCAGGCAGGCCGAGCTGGATGGCTATGCCTGCGCCTCCAGCAAGGAGGTGCTCTTCAGTCAAGCCGATATCCTCACGCTGCATCTGCGCCTGAGCGAGACAACCCGCGGCGCTGTTACCCGCGCAGATCTGGCCCGCATGAAAGTTGACTCTCTGCTGGTCAATACCAGCCGTGCCGAACTTATCGAGCCGGGCGCCCTCTATGCAGAGCTCAGTAACCATCCTGGGAAACGGGCCGCGCTCGATGTATTTGACATCGAGCCGGCGACACAGGAAAGCGAGCCCCTGCTGCGCCTGCCCAACGTATTGGCGACGCCTCATCTCGGCTATGTGGAGCAAAACAGCTACGAACTCTACTTTCGCGTGGCGTTCGAGAATGTGCTGGCCTTTGCCGAAGGCAAACCTGCCAACCTGGTTCTGCCCATATCGGGTGGGTGATCACGTTACTTCTGCCGTATTGGCGCCAATATCCAAATCCTTGGCAGATAAAGGAAAGCAACCTTCATGAGCGAATACCAGAAGATGATTAGCAGCCAACCGTACAACTGCATGGCACCCGAGCTGGCCCAGTTGCGCCGGGAGGCAGCACGGCGCTATCGCCGTTTCAATCAGGCGGAAGAGGAGACAGAGCAGCGGGCACTACTGGCGGAGCTGATTGACGAACTGGCAGAGAATGCCTTTATCTGCCCGCCCCTCTACTGTACATATGGCCGCCACATCCACCTGGGCAAGGACTCCTACATCAATATGGGAGCGACCCTGCTGGACAATGCCCCCATCCGCATCGGAGCCAACGTGATGATTGGGCCAAACGTGCAGATCTATACCGCAGCCCATGCACTGGAGGCCGACGAACGAATTCAGGGAACAGAGACCGCGCTGCCGGTCACCATTGAAGACAAGGTCTGGATTGGGGGCGGCGCCATCTTGCTGCCCGGCGTCACCATAGGGCGGGAGGCGATCGTCGGCGCGGGCGCCGTAGTCACCAAAGATGTACCGGCCGGAGCTCGGGTAGTCGGCAACCCGGCCCGGATCCTGCCAGCCAAAAACAGGGCATAAGGCTGCCAACCGGGCTGCATCTTGATGCCGCCATCAGCTCACAGCAACCCCGACACCCCATAAAAATAAAGCCCAATGTCACGAAGACGTTGGGCTGTTAAAAGGTGCTACGGAATTGCGACTCTCATCGCAGAAAAATTAGAAGGAGTGCCCTTCTAAACTGGCAGGGAGATATTAGCGAATGCGCAAACGTTTTACATAGTGAAATACAACAGGATTGCGAGGTACATCGCACTATTTAAATAATTACCTGCTATGGCGCGCGAAGCCTCTTTGACCCATTTATTTTCCCCAATTTCTCTGGTTACTATTCACGGTTAAACAGAAAAGCCCCGATTTCTCGAGGCTTTGCTTCTCTCAACCGCAACGTGGCCGAGAAGTCAGAAACGGCGAACAAACTCATCGAGCGGCAGTTCGCGCAGTTTGCGTGCTTCCAGCATAGGGGTACCGAGATAGAGGAAACCCACCAACTGATCCTCTGCCGCCAGTCCCAATCCCTTGTTGATCTGCTCATCGAAGATAAACCAGCCGGAGCGCCAGATACCGTTGAAGCCCTGCGCCTGCGCCGCCATCTGCATCGCCATCAGGGCACAACCGGCAGAGAGCTCCTGCTCCAGTTTCGGCACCTTGGGGTGATCCTGATAACGGGTTGCCACGGCGACGACCAAGGGCGCCCGCAGCGGCGCTTCGCTGCACTTCTTGATGCTCTCTTCATCTTCGCCACGGGCACGGGCCGCCTCGGCCAACAGCTTACCCAGCCGCTCGCGCCCCTCTCCTTCAAACAGAATGAACTGCCAGGGGGTCAGGGTGCCGTGATCCGGCGCACGCAGGCCCGCCTTGAGGATATTGTCGAGCACCTCACCGCTCGGGGCGGGATCGGCGAGACGGCCACAGGAGTGGCGATTGAGCAACAGGGTGAGGGCATCCATGGGCAATTCCTTCTCTGGGGCAATGATGGCGCTACCTTAGCACAGCACCGAATGAAGAAAACCCCTGAGGCTCAGGGGTTTATTGCACTATAAAGGACAAGAGGGCACTGTTGGCTAGATGATCGCAGCCAGCTCGGCCCCTTGCCGGATGGCGCGCTTGGCATCCAGCTCGGCAGCCACGTCGGCTCCGCCGATGATGTGCACCGGCTTGCCTGCCGCCTGCAACCCGGCCTGCAGTTCTTTAAGGGGCTCCTGCCCGGCGCAGACGATCACCTGATCCACCGGCAGACACTGCTTGCTCTCGCCCACCTGAATGTGCAAACCCTCGTCATCGATCCCCAGATATTGCACCCCGGAGAGCATCTGCACCTTACGGTTCTTGAGCACAGTACGGTGGATCCAGCCGGTTGTCTTGCCAAGTCCGTCACCCACCTTGCTCTCCTTGCGCTGGAGCAGCCAGATCTGGCGCTCGGGGGCATCGATTTCAGGAGCCGTGAGGCCACCGCGCTCGCCAAGCTGTTTGTCGATGCCCCACTCCTTGAGCCAGTGATCACGGTGCCCATCGGCATCCATCTCCACCTTCTTCTCTACCAGATACTCAGCCACATCGAAACCGATGCCGCCGGCACCGATCACCGCCACCTTCTGGCCGACCGGCTTGTGATCCCGCAATACATCGAGGTAGTTCAATACCTTGGGATGCTCGATCCCCGGGATATTGGGGGTGCGCGGACGGATACCGGTGGCGAGGATCACCTCGTCAAAACCACCGCCGAGCAGGCTCTCGGCACTCTGGCGCTGGCCCAGATAGAGCTCGACACCGCACTTCTCCAGCCGTTTGGCGAAATAGCGCAGGGTTTCGTGAAACTCCTCCTTGCCCGGGATCTGCTTGGCGAAGTTGAACTGGCCGCCGATTTCGCTGGCTTGATCGAACAGGCTCACCTGATGACCGCGCTCGGCAGCGTAGCAGGCAAACGCCAGCCCGGCCGGGCCCGCCCCCACCACCGCCAGCTTCTTGGGCTGGGGCACGCGGCCAAACGTCAATTCGGTCTCGAAACAGGCTCGAGGATTGACCAGACAGGAGGCCCGCTTCTGCTTGAACACATGGTCAAGGCAGGCCTGGTTGCAGGCGATACAGGTGTTGATCTCGTCCGCCCGGTTCTCGGCCGCCTTGATGACAAATTCGGGATCCGCCAGGAAGGGGCGCGCCATGGAGACCATATCCGCCTCACCCCCCGCCAGAATCCGCTCGGCGACCTCGGGGGTGTTAATCCGGTTGGTGGTGATAAGCGGCACCTTGAGATGCTTTTTCAGCTCGGCGGTCACCCAGCTGAAGGCGCCGCGCGGCACGCTGGTGGCGATGGTGGGAATACGCGCTTCGTGCCAACCGATGCCGGTGTTGATCAGGGTCACCCCCACCGCTTCCAGCGCTTTGCCGAGCGCAATCACCTCTTCCAGGGTCGAGCCCTGCTCCACCAGATCCAGCATGGAGAGGCGGAAGATAATGATGAAGTCGGTGCCGACCCGCTCGCGGATGGCGCGGACAATCTCCACCGGGAAGCGCATCCGGTTTTCGCTGCTGCCACCCCAGCCGTCCGTGCGTTTGTTGGTGCGCTCGCAGATGAACTGGTTGATGAGATAGCCTTCCGAGCCCATCACCTCGACGCCGTCATAACCGGCCGCCTTGGCCAGCGCAGCTGTAGCCGCGAAGTCGCGGATGGTGCCGCGGATCTGCCGCTCGCTCATGGCGCGCGGCTTGAACGGGGAGATGGGGGCCTTGAGGGCACTCGGCGCCAGACTGAACGGATGGTAGGCGTAGCGGCCCGCATGGAGGATCTGCAGCGCTATCTTGCCCCCCTCCTGATGCACGGCGCTGGTCACCTTCTTGTGCTTGCTCACCTGCCAGGGGAAGCTCAACTGAGAGCCGTGAGGCACCAGCCGACCGCGCAGATTGGGGGCGATACCGCCGGTAACGATAAGGCCAACGCCACCACGGGCGCGCTCGGCGTAAAAGGCGGCCAGCTTGTCAAAACCGCCCTTCTCCTCTTCGAGGCCGGTATGCATGGAGCCCATCAACACACGGTTGCGCAGCTGGGTAAAACCAAGGTCGAGCGGGGTCAGCAGGGTCGGATAGCGGCTCACGATGCCTCCAGTTAATTTTTTGTTATCAAACTGAGGCTAGAGTAAAGAATCGAAAATTCTTTTTCAAACAAATGTTTGGACAATTTTTCAGCGAACAGCCGTGCCCTGAACGAAGATAGACGGGATCCGCCAGTCGGAAATGGCAATTTCGCCCGCAACTGGTTAATAATGGCTCTTCTCTACCCATTAACAGGGCGATAACGCGACTATGTCTATTTTCAAAGGTCTGGGTTGGTTGTTCCGCAGCCTGTGGCGCCTGCTCAATTTCACCCGGCTGATGCTGGTCAATCTGCTGTTTCTCATCGTAGTGCTGGTCATCGTCTTCAGCGTCAGCCAGAAAGAGGCCCCCAAGGCACCCATCGAAGGGGCGCTGACCCTCAATCTCAACGGCGTGCTGGTGGAGCAACGCTCCCAGACAGATCCCACCGTACAACTGCTGCGCCAGATGGACAGCAGCGACGAGCAGCCGAGCGAGATCGTCCTCTCCGACCTGCTGTGGGCCATCAAGAGTGCCAAGGATGACGAGCGCATCAAGGCGCTGGTGATCAAGCCACAAGGGCTGCAGGGAGCCAACTTCACCAAACTGCAGGAGGTGGCGAGCGCCATCGACTCCTTCCGGGAGAGCGGCAAACCGGTGATCGCCATGGCCGACTTCTACACTCAAGGCCAGTACCTGCTGGCGGCCCACGCCGATCACGTGCTGCTCAACCAGAGCGGCGCCGTGGTGATTGAGGGGCTTGGTGTCTACCAGACCTACTTCAAGTCGGCGCTGGAGAAGCTCAACATCACCCCGCATGTATTCAAGGTCGGCACCTACAAATCCTTCGTCGAACCCTATACCCGCGACGAGATGTCCCCCGAGAGCAAAGAAGCAAACCAGCGCTGGCTGGATCAGCTGTGGCAATCCTATGTGGCTGACGTAGCCGAGCAGCGGGAGATCGAACCCGAGGCGGTCGCGCCAGGCAAGGATCGCTTCCTCGAGCTGCTGCGCAAAGCCGGTGGCAATGCCGCCAACTACGCCCTCGACAACGGTCTGGTGGATCAGCTGGCCACCCGCAACGAGATGACCCAGGCGGTCATTAAAGAGGTAGGTGAAGCGGACGACCACGGCTGGAAAGGGGTCGGCCTGAAAGAGTATCTGGCTGCCATTCCGGAACAATATCCCCAGAGCGGCAAGGATGAGGTGGGTCTGGTGGTCGCCAGCGGCGCCATCATGGATGGCGTCCAGCCTGCCGGCACCATCGGCGGCGACAGCCTCTCCGACCTGCTGGCCGATGCCCGCCGCGATGACCAGGTCAAAGCCGTGGTCCTGCGGGTCGACAGCCCGGGCGGCAGCGCCTTCGCCGCCGAGCAGATCCGCGCCGAGCTGCTGGCTCTGAAACAGGCAGGCAAACCGGTAGTGGTCTCCATGGGCAGCTATGCCGCCTCCGGTGGCTACTGGATCTCCGCCGATGCGGACAAGATCTTCGCCTCCCCCACCACCCTCACCGGCTCCATCGGGGTGTTCGGCATGTTCGCCACCATCGACAAGGCGTTGGCCCAGTTCGGTGTGCATACCGACGGGGTCGGCACCACAGATTACGTCGGCGTAGGCCCGACCCGCGCCCTGCCGGATCACGTCGGTCAGGCTATCCAGCTGAGCGTGGAAGATACCTACCAGCGTTTCATCGGTCTGGTCAGCAAGGGCCGTGGTCTGAGCCCGGAAGAGGCCGAAAAAGCGGCCGAAGGTCGGGTCTGGACTGGTGAGGATGCCAAGGCCCTGGGTCTGGTGGACGAGTTCGGCAATCTGGATGACGCCATCAAGGCAGCAGCCGAACTGGCCAACCTCAAGGAGTGGCAGGTGACCCCCATCGAGCAGGAGGAGTCCACCAAGGACAAGTTCCTGCGCCAGCTGTTTGACAGCAGTGCCCAAGTGCTGGCCCCCCAGTTGCAAAGCTGGCTGCCGGCAGGATTTGGCAAGGCCTTGGTGGAAGTGAACCGCAGTCTCGACCCGCTTACCCGCTTCAACGATCCGCAAGGCACCTACGCCTTCTGCCCGGTCTGCGTGCAGTAAGCAAGCGGTGACTCCCCCATAAAAAACGGCGACCATCTGGTCGCCGTTTTCTTTATTCAGCCAGTGCGCGCGGCACCGCCAACTTGCTCAATCAGGGATTGAGGCGGGTCGGCATACCGGTACGCTGTTCCAGCACCTGCTTGACCACGTTGGAGTCAGACTCGGCGTGAGCGATGAAGCGGGTGATAGCCGGTGTCATCGGGAGCGGCACGGAGGCGGTGGAGTTGAACTCCTCCTCGGTGCGCGACAGCGGCTCGTGTACTTCCATGTAGCGACCGCCATCCGGCTCGACCGTGGTCTTGACCGGCTGGTTGACGAACTGGACGCGGGTGCCGACCGGCACGTTGTCGAACAGATACTTGATGTCGTCAGCGCGCAGACGGACGCAACCGCTGCTCACCCGCAGACCGATACCGAAGGTAGCATTGGTGCCGTGAATGGCATAGAGGTTGCCGATATAGAGGGCGTGCAGACCCATGGGGTTATCCGGACCGGCTGGCCATACTGCCGGCAGAGTCTTGCCCTGGGCGGCATAGCGACGACGGATGTTCTCGGTCGGGGTCCAGGTCGGGTTAGCGCGCTTGCGCTCTACCTTGGTGATCCAGTTCTCCGGGGTGTTTACCCCCAGCTGACCGATGCCGATGGGCAGTACTTCCACCACGTTCTTCCCTTTCGGGTAGTAGTAGAGACGCATCTCGGCAACGTTGATGACGATCCCTTCGCGGGGCGCGTTGGGCAGGATCAGCTGGTGGGGGATGATCAGGGTGCTACCCGCTTTCGGCAGATAGGGATCAACGCCCGGGTTGGCTTCCATGATGTTGGTCAGACCCAGCTGGAAGTCAGCAGCGATCTGCTCCAGCGGACGGTTGTCCGCAGGCACCACGTATTCCTGATTTTCACCGATCAGGCGGCTGTTGGCCGCAGGCAGACGGTACTCGACGGCGGCAGCCTGCTGGCTGACCAGCGCAAATGTGCATAAAAGGGCCGAAGCGGCAGTGCGAAGGGGATTCATAAAATTCCTGTGTGGTTTCCTGTACCAAATGGGCCGGGGGCCGTCTCATCCTCGGTCTGCCGGTGGCGGGTCAACCTGCCCCACGACGCCAATAACCGAGCGCGCATTCTTTCCTGAGTCGGCCAAAATTTCAACTTCCATATGTTGCTTTTCTTGTTAAAAGTAGCCGTTTTCGATGTGACGCTTATCAACAGGGCAAAAGCCACACTGGCAAGTCGCAGCTGAGTGAAAGATGAATGGCACTGCCCGCCAGTCAGCGAGCCACCCAAGCCCCCATCAACCACAGCGCTGTGTCACCTGGTGTCACGGTTGCAGCCCTAGCTAAAACGTTTGTCGCATCCGGGGAGATAAGCCAATGTCGACGGAGGCTCTTTATTGGCATGAAGAGGGATAAAACCGTGCGTCGGCCACCCGCCGGTGCCGGCAGCCACCATAAAAAAACCGCTCCGAAGAGCGGTTAATGGAGCCACCAGGCAACCATAAAAGGGACTACAGGTAGTTGTCATTGGAATTACTGGACGGCCGCCTCCCCCGCACCACTCTGCTCCTTGAGGAAGCTGATCCAGGGGGATGCCCGACCGCTGACGTTGCCATTCTGAGCCGCCTGAGTGAAGGCGTTGAGGGCCTCCTTCGGCTTTTGTTGCTCAAAATAGGCGACCCCGGTCAGGAACTTGAGATCCGCACGCTGTTCACCGCTGGCGCCCGGAGCCGGCTTGGCCGCCAGAGCCACCAGATCCTGATAGCGTTTGCTCTGGATCATCATGCGCGCCATTTTCAGCTGCAGATCGGCGCTCGGGGCCAGCTGATAGGATTTGGCCAGGGTGTCGATGGCCGGATCCAGCTCCTTGGCCTGATGCCAGTAGTTGGCAAGGGTCTTGTAGTTGCTGGCGCTCGGCTCAATCACCCCGTCCTTCATCCCCTTCTCCATCACCCGGGCGGCGCGATGGGGAATACCGGTGAAGGCGAGGTAGTTGGCGAGGCGCTGCAGCTCGGCGGCCTCGGTCAACATGCCGAGGTTATAGGCAGACTCCAGCGCCGCCAGCGCCTTGGCATCGTTGCCTGCCTGCATATGCATGGCCGACAGCTGGGTCCAGTACTTCTTCTTCTCCGGGAACATGTTGACCAGAGAGGTCAGCACCTCGGTCGCCGGTTTGTACTGTTTCAGCTCGTAGTGAGCGCCCATCTTCAGCAGATACCAGGACTCCGGCGCTTTACCTGCCGACAGCTTGATCGCCTGATCCACTGCCGGGATCGCGTCACGGTACTGCTTGAGCTGCACGTGTGCGTTGGCCAGCGTGATATAGGCATGGGAGTTGGGCTTGTCATCCTTGCCCTGGTTGGCAAACCACTCCTTCATGGTCTTGATCGAGCCCTGATAATTACCCTCAGCCATATAGAGCTGGGCCAGGTTGTAGCGCACCTGCTGGGCCACCGGTGGCGGCAGGCCGCCTGTCGCGATGGCATCGGCAAAGTACTTGGTCGCCTGACCGTATTTCTCCTGCTGGGCGGCCACGAAACCGAGAGTCTGCAATATGACCCCCTTGTCGTAGACCCGCTCGCCCGCGCCGGAGAGCGCGTCTTGCAGCTTGGCATTGGCCTCACCGTATTTCTTCTCGGTGATCAGCTCCTGCGCCTTGTTGACCGCCCGATAGGCCCGATCCGACAGGGCCGGCTGCTCGGCGGCCCAACTGGCGGTGCTGAGCAGCACCGCCATGGCGACCGGGGCGAGGATCATCTTGTGTAACTTGTTCATCGCCACCTTCCTTAGTTGACCGCAAACTCGATCTCTTGCTGCATACGGCTCGCCTGCGGCTTGCCATCCACCATGGCCGGTTTGAACGTCCACTTGGCGATGGTTTTGCGCGCCTCTTTGCCGAGGTCATAACTGCGCGGCTCTTCCTTGACGATCCGCACGTTGCTGACGGTGCCGCGCTCGGTGACGGTGAACTCCACCAGCACCTTGCCGGAGGCCAGACCCGCCAGCGCCGCCTTGCGGGGCATCATGGGCTCGAAGGTGGCCAGCGGAATGGCGCCGTTGTTGCCACCTATCCCGCCACCGCCGCCACCGGTGCTGTAGGCACCGAGGGCGTTGCCGCCACCGATGTTGACCGGAATGTCGAGCTTGGGCATATCCATGGGAGAGCTCTCCATCTGCGGCCGATCCGTGCTGGCCACCTCCATCTCGGGAGGGGGCGGCGGACGGTTCGGCGGCGGCGGTTTGGGCAGCTCCCGTTGCTTCTCTTGCAGGGTCTCCTGGGGCTTGATGCGAATGAAATCGGTCATGGCGACGTCATCCTTCTCCACCAGCTCCCGGTGATCCGGTGTGATCAGCTTGTTCATTCCCAGAAACAGAAAGAACACCACCACACAGGAGACCGCCAACGATATCAGGTATCTCATAGGTCTCTCTCCAGCATCAGCTGCTCTTGCTGGCAGCGATGGAGATGTTCTGGACACCGGCCATGCGGATCTGATCCATGACCTGCACCACCAGACCGGAACGGGATTCGGTATCGGCCTGGATCACCACGGCGCTCTCCGGGTTCTCGGCACGCAGCCGCTCGATGTTGGCACGTACCGCCCCCACTTCCACGATGCGCTTGTCGACCCAGACCTGACCGTTTTCGCGTACCGCGACCATGATATTGCCCTTCTTCACCGTCTCGGCCGTGCTGGCACTGGGACGGTTGATCTCGACACCGGACTCCTTGACGAAGGAGGTGGTGACGATGAAGAAGATCAGCATGATGAACACTATGTCCAGCATGGGGGTCAAATCGATAGCCGCCTCGTCAGCACCGCTGTCGCTGTAACGTTTTCTCATAGCAGAAACTCCTTGCTTGTTCTGTGCCCCCGGCAGGCCATGCCTCGCCGGGGGTATGCATCCTGCATCAACCGTGTTTCAGGTTGTCTTCCAACTTTTGCACCGCCAGTTTGGCCTTGTGATCGAGCTGGTTGACAAAAAACAGGCCGGAAAGGGCGGCAATCATGCCCGCCATGGTCGGTACCGTTGCCTTGGAGATCCCCGATGCCATGGCCCGCGGCGAACCTGTGCCGGTGATGGCCAGGGTGTCAAACACCTGCACCATCCCCACCACGGTACCGAGCAACCCCATCAGCGGACAGAGGGCGATCAGCACCTTGATGACCGGCATCCCCTTGTCCACCGCCATGGCGACCCGTGAGACCAGCTCGCGCCGGATCTGCTTGGCAGACCAGGAGAGATGATCGGTGCGGGCCAGCCAGGTGGCCTTGGTCTGTTTCACCTGCTTGGGGTAGACCGCCATAAAGTAGAACCAGCGCTCCAGCAGCAAGGCCCACATCATCAGGGTCAGGAAGAACAGGGCGACCAGTACATCGCCCCCCAATCCCAGAAACCGGCGGACCGACTCGACTTCTTCAATCAACCAGAACCACATGGGTGACTCCTTACGCTGCAGCTTTGGAGGCGTGCAGACGTTCCTGATAACGGGCGACGAACCCGGCGCTCTGCTCTTCCAGCACCTGGATCAGACGACGGCTCTGGGTCTGCACAATGGTGTAAAGGAACAGCATGGGCACCGCGACGACCAGACCCTGCATGGTGGTCACCAGCGCCTCGGAGATACCGCCTGCCATCAGCTTGGGATCGCCAGTACCGAACAATGTGATGGCCTGGAAGGTGGCAATCATCCCCACCACGGTACCCAGCAGGCCCAGCAGCGGGGCGACGGAGGCGATCAGCTTGATGATGCTGATGCCCTTCTCGAACTTGGGTACGTTGCGCAGGATGATCTCGTCGAGCTTGGACTCCAGATCCTCGATGTTGTCACCACGATGACTCTGGTAGGCACCCAGCATGTCACCAAGCGGGTTGCCCTTGATGATCTGATCGGATTTCAGCTGCTTGCGCATGGAGGTGCCGATCAGCGACAGGCGGACACCGCAGAAGATGGCAAGCAGGGTGCCGAGCACACCGAGCACCATGATGACGTAACCGACTTCACCACCCTGATCGACCCGCTCCTTGAAGGTCGGAGACTGCACCAGCAGAGAGAGGATCACGCCGCGAGACGGGTCGATGAAGATGGGTTTGACCCCGTCACCACCCTGTTCAAACTCGGCGATAGGCTCCAGCACCCCCTTGTCCGGTTGACGGGGGAGTTGCTCGAACTTGCCGGTCTCCGGCACGAAGGTGAGGTACTTGCCTTCGGAGACGGTGTTGAACTCACCGATCTGGGTGACGGTCTTCTCGGCCTGGTTGCCCTCGCCGTAGACCACAGTCGCCGGGATCTGGCTTACCTTGCCACCATCAACCATGCGGCTGAGGGTGGTCGTCCAGAACGCTTCCAGATCGTCGCTGGAGGGGAGCTCTTTACTCTCGGCCAGACGGGTCAGCAAGGCAGATTGCTCCGGATGTTCGACCCGACGGGCAGAGGCGTTGAAAATCCCCTTGAACTCACCGGCAAACTGACGCAGCACACCAAACATCTCACCCATGTTGCCGGAACGCTGGCGCAGGGTTTCAGTCAGCTCGGTCAGCTGCTTGTCGTTGGCATCGAAGGTCGCCTTGAGCCGTTCCCCCTTGGCCGTTTCGGCAGCCAGCTCGGCCTTGGCCTTGGCCAACAGCGCCCCTTGCTCGTTCTTGTCGGCCAGGAAGCGGGCTTCCCGCTCCTTGTTGAGTTGGGATTCACTTAAGCTGGAGGCCTTGACCTGGTTCAGCAGCGCATTGAGATCCACCGGTTTCTCGGCGGCGGTCACCGGCAGAGTGACCAGGGTTGCTCCCGCGATCAGGGAGGCAATAGCAAGTTTGATTCCTTTCATGATGCTTTCTCCGCAGTTTGAACCGGCAGCTTTATGAGGGCGGGAGGCGCCTGCTTCTTGGCGATGCGAAGGCCCTGTTCAACCGCACTGCGATACTCCTGGGGCAACTCTTCCCACTGGCGGGTCTGCTTGTTCCACATCCCGGTCTCATTGCCATCCGGGGATTGATAAAGCAGCGCGATGCGGCCAACCCGCAGGAACTCGTAGGTCTTCTCGCTACCATCCTTGTCCAGGCTCGCCTTGTAGGATTCGATGGTGCGGCTGAAGCCCTCCTCGATCTGGTAGGCCTCCAGGATCTTGCGGTACTTCTCGGAGATGGTGACATCGGCCCGGTTCATCAGGTCGGTCAGGGCTGCTACGCGGTCCTCGCGCTCGACCTTCTGGAACGGCAGATCCAGCGCCACAAACTGCTCGAGGGAGTCGATCATCTTGAGCATCAGGGGGACAACTTCGGTGCTGGTCTGATCAATCTGGGCGATCTGCTTTTGCATCGACGCCAGCTCGGCACTCTGGGACTCGACCATCTTGCTCACCTGCTCGTTGTAGGTGCGCAGACTGTCGACCTGACGCAGGGCTGCCTTGTACTGGGCCAGTGCGGATTCGGCAGATTCGGCATAGCTGTCGATCTTCTGCTGGGAAACTTTGGATGCGTTGTCGGTGGCGGCTTGAGCGTCCACGGCCTGACCGGCAGTGGCGGCACTCAGATTGAAGCTGGTCAACAAGGCGGCCGAAACCAGGCTGCCAAGGAGCGCTTTCTTCATTGTAATGGTCCTTGTCTTCATAGGATTACCCTATCTCCGTAACTTCCTTGGACGTTGGGCACAGCCGACCCGACCGGGCCGGCTGAGGTTGTATATCAACAGGGTTGATTAGAACTTCTGGGTGTAGTCGATGTAGTAGACGCGACCGTCGATGCCGTAGAGGTATTCATCGTAAGTGAAACCATCGTTGGACAGGGAAGGCCCGCGGTTGAACATGTTCTTCACACCGGTCTGGATCTTGGCATTCCAGCTGGTATCAACCGCGACGTTCAGGTTCCAGATGGTGTTGGAAGCGATATGACCCTCTTCCTTGTCATCCACATAGTCCTGGCTCTGGGAGTCGATATAGTTGGTGCTCAGGTAGGTATCCAGATTCCACAGCTGCGGGAAGTTGGCACCGATCCCGGAGTTGAAGCGGAAGTCAGGTCTGCCATTCCAGCCCTTCTTGTCGATCATCGGGCCGCCAGCAAACAGACCCTCTTCATACTTCAGGATGTAAGTGCTGCCAAAGTCATAACGCAGGGTGAAGGAGTTGAAGTCGTACTTGTAGTCCGCCTTGAAGTCGATACCACTGGTCTTGAGCTGCCCCAGGTTGACCATGCCGGCATAGACCTTCTCGACATCGCCGTTGGCATCACGGATGACGTTCGGGTTGCTGCCGGTATTGAGCTCCTGATAGAACTGGGTCTGGGTGGTAGCCAGCTGGATCACGTCATCAATCTTGATGTAGTAGTAATCGAGCGACAGGTTCAGGTTGTCCAGCGGGTTGTAAGCAGCACCGATGGTAAAGGTGTCAGCCGTCTCTTCCTTCAGGTTCTTGTTGGATTGACGTGTTGTCTCGTACTGCGCTTCGGAACAGTTGGCAATGCCATTGGCCTGGCAGTAGACATAGTCCTTGGCAAAGTCCGCTGACTGGGCATCCGCCGCATAGAGATCGTTCAGACCCGGCGCGCGGAAAGACTGGGACCAGGAGGTACGGAACATCAGCTGGTCGAGCGGTTGATAACGCAGACTCGCTTTGGGCGAGAAGGCGCTGCCAAAATCGCTGTACTTGTCATAACGACCCGCCAGGTTCAGCTCGATCTGCTCGGTGATGGGGATCAGACTCTCGATGTAGGTGGCAAACACATCGCGCACACCACCACCGGAGTTACCGGATGAACCCAGTACGTTACCCGCTTCGGACTGGCTGTCATAGGTATCGGAGTAAACCCAATCGTTATACTCGGCCCCAAGATACCAGCTGACCGGGCCAGCGGGCAGTTCGCCCATCTCCCATCCCAGACCGCCGTACCACTGGAAGAAGTCCATCTTGGAATTGCGGCTGGTGGTATAGGAGAGATCTTTGGTGGCCGCGTCAGAGAAGCTGCCATTGACGAACTTGCCGTTGTTGACCTGAGTTTCCACGGCAGGTGCCAAGACATAACCATTACCGGTGCTCTGGTTATCTGTTTTGGAATACATGTAACCAGCATTCCATTCCAGATCGCCTACTGCTTCGGTCGGCACCACCCCTTCAAAACCCAGGTTCAGGGTACCGGTCAGGTCGGTCACATTGTTATCACGGGGACCCACGTTGTTGAAGCGGTAGTAAACGGTCGCGGCCTTGGCGGTGCTGAAGTTGTTGGCAGACAGAACTGCTGCGCTTTCAGGGGTGGAACCATCCACGGTGAAGGCACCGGCAGCTGGCGCGAAACGACCAAAACTGGTGACGCGAGAACCTATCATCTGTGGCACGAAATCCACATTGTCGTTGATGTGGTAGCGACCATTCACATAGACGGTATCGCGAGTACGAGAAGCGGTCTTGGCGGCAACCTTGGCAAAGTCGAAGCGGCAAGCCGTACCCTTGGTGACGAAACCGGTGCCGGTACCTTCACAGTCAACCCCATTCAGGGTACGGGTAACCGTCTTGCCGGTAGTGGCGTCCACTCCCTTGATATTGCGGCCATAGAGACTCGGAGCAGTAGCCCCCTCTTTCGCCAGATAGTCGCGATCCTTGTAATAGATCTCGTCTTTCACATCGTGCTCGTAGACCATCATCAGGGAGCCTTTCTCACCCGAGATGCCGCTAACGATGGAACCACTCTGCTCGTCACCACCCTCTTCGGTCGGTGAACCAATACGTCCCTGGAAAGTCAGCCCTTCGAAACCCTCTTTGAGGATCACGTTGATAACGCCGCCGATGGCATCAGAGCCATACAGGGCGGAGCCACCGTCCAGGTTCACTTCCACCCGCTCAACCGCCGCCATGGGGATGGTGTTGAGGTTGATGGCAGTGCCGCCCATGGAGGGAGAACCGGCGATACGCTTGCCATTAAGCAGCACCAGCGTGCGATCTTCACCAAGACCACGCAGCCCTACTGTGGCTTGTGATTGGGCGGAACTACCGGAGGATGGGGAGAAACCACCAAAGGAGTTATAGGAGGCCTGTTTCAGATAATCGGCCACAGTCTGCTGACCAGACTGTTCAATTTGGGCTTTGCTGACAGAGACAACCGGAGTCGCCCCCTCAACATCAACACGGGAGATACGAGAGCCAGTGACTTTGATTTTCTGCAGTTTTTCGACGTTCTGCCCTTCTTCGGCAGATACGGATGGGGCCGCCGCAAGGCTCGCCAAGGCGAACGCAATCGCAGCAGAGATTCTGCTCTTCCTAAGCATCGCTTATATCCTTCCTAGTTGTTTATTGTTTGCTTCCTGATACCGCCCTCTTTGGAGCGATGTGTAAGGCTTATCAATCTTTGACTAGCGACGTCAATGGAGCAGGGGTGTGGCGAGGTCAAGCGTAGAATAAGCGGAGTGTATTAATTTTGACCGGCATAATTAGTGAATAATTCTGCCAAAAACAACTTGCGCAATGTAGAGACATTGTTAAATGGCGTAAATGGCGCTGAATTAAAATTTGATGAACTTATTAGTTAACGTGCTGTCCGTTTATATCTTATTTTGATTTATAGGCCTTAATGAGAATAAAACACTAACTTCATGAGGGTTGAACCTGACCGCTCCCATGGGGATAACTGTTAAAATCGTCGAGATGATATCGTTTTCCTTCAATTTCACCCATCAAACAAAAACACTATTAATCAACAACTTAAAAACACCAAAAACTCAAACAAACAGCTGTTTATATTTTTTAAAATAATGTTGAGCAGTAGCGTTTTGTTTTGATTTTCACTTTTCAGATAAAAAACGTCATTTTTCGGTGCTTTTGGTCTCAGCGGGTCATTTGTCCCAGTTTTCCATTTCCTTGTACTTGATTTTTGTTGCAGAGCTTTTACAGTGGCCAAGCGGATTGTCTGCTGTTTGGCAACCAATCCAGCGCGTAATGCCAGGAAGGACAGGCCCGTCACCGGATTTGACTGGCCGCAAAAAAGAACAACAAGGACGAGGTTCCACCATGCTGTCGTATTTCCTACGCCGGATGTTTTTGATCATCCCGACGTTTCTCGGTATCACCCTGCTCGTCTTCACCATCACCCGTTTCGTGCCGGGCGGTCCGGTCGAACGCATGCTGCTGCAAGCCCAGGTTTCCCAGAATGAATCCGGCCGCTCCAGTGGCAGCAAGGGGGCGCAGGCCCTCTCCGATGAACAGATCGAGGAGCTCAAGGCCTTCTATGGGCTCGACAAGCCCATGCTGGTCGCCTACTGGGAGTGGCTGCAGAAGCTGGCGGTGCTGGATCTGGGCGAATCGACCCGCTACTACGAGCCGGTGTGGGATCTCATCAAGGAGCGGCTCCCCGTTACCGCCTTCTTCGGGCTGGCGACCTTTCTGCTGAGCTATGCGGTCTCCATTCCGCTCGGGGTGGCGAAGGCGCTCAGGCACAACAGCCGCTTCGACTCGTTAAGCTCCATGCTTATCTACATGGCCTATGCCCTGCCCGCCTACGTGGTGGGGATCTTCCTCATCACCGTCTTCGCTTTTCATCTGGAGTGGCTGCCGATGGGCGGTTTTCCGGGAGACGACTTTGAGTACATGGAGAGCAGCTGGGATCAGATCCGCACTGTCTTTGCCCACGCCCTGCTGCCGCTTATCGCCTACGCCATCGGCGATTTCGCCATCCTCACCATGACTATGAAAAACAGCCTGATGGAGAACCTGTCGGCCGATTATGTGCGTACCGCCGTGGCCAAGGGGTTGCCGTTTCGCAAGGCGGTGACTGATCACGCCATGCGCAACAGCCTGATCCCCATCGCCAGTCACCTGGGGTCTGTGCTCACCGTTTTCTTTGGCGGCTCCTTCCTCATCGAGACCATCTTCAACATCGACGGCATCGGCCTGCTCGGTTACGAGGCGATCGTCGAGCGGGATTACCCCACCGTCATGGGCATTCTGGCCATCACCTCCATGCTGATGCTAATTGGCAATATCGTCTCCGATATCTGTGTTGCCCTCGTTGATCCCCGCGTGCGATTTGGAGATTGACCATGAACCAGACCTCTATTGCCATGCAGATGCTGATATCACGCCATATCGTCTCCGATATCTGCGTTGCCCTCGTTGATCCGCGCGTGCGGTTTGGAGACTGACCATGAAGCTCAATCCGGTTACCTTGAAAAAACTCAAGCGCTTCAAGTCGATCAAGCGCGGTTACTACTCCTTCATCATCTTCACCACCCTGGTGCTGCTCTCCCTGCTGGCGGAGCTGCTGGTCAACAGCCGGGCACTGATGGTGAGCTATCAGGGCCAGCTGCATTTCCCCACCTATGGCGATGTGATCCCCGGTCAGCAGTTCGGGCTCGATTACGAGTACGAAACCAACTACCGCCAGCTCAAGGCCAAGTTTGCCGCAGAGGGTCAGGGAGACTGGGTACTGCTGCCGCCGGTACCCTGGAACCCCTACGAGCAGGATTTCAAGGAGGATGCCTACCCGCCTTACGCCCCCAGCGCGGCAGAGCGCCACTTCCTCGGCACCGACACCAGCGGCCGCGACGTGCTGGCGCGACTGGTTTACGGCTTTCGCATCGCCATCGGCTTTGCCTTTATCGCGCTGGCGGCCAGTTACGCCATCGGGGTCACCATCGGCTGTCTCATGGGCTTTCTCGGCGGCCGCTTTGACCTCATCCTGCAACGCTTTATCGAGATCTGGTCCCAGGTGCCGTTTCTCTACGTCATCATGATCCTGGTGTCGCTGGCCAAGCCCAACTTCGGCCTGTTTGTCGCCATCAACGTGCTGTTCGGCTGGATGGGGATCACCTGGTATATGCGCACCCTCACCTACAAGGAGCGGGCACGGGACTATGTGATGGCGGCGCGGGCACAAGGGGCGACCACCGGGCGGATCATCTTCAACCACATCCTGCCCAACACCCTGATGATGATCGTCACCCTGGCGCCGTTTGCCGTGGTGGGCAATATCTCGACCCTGACGGCCCTCGACTATCTGGGCTTCGGGCTGGCACCGCCGACCCCGAGCTGGGGAGAGCTGCTCTCCCAGGGCATCAACAATCTGGATGCCATCTGGATCGTCAGCTCGGTGGTGGCCGCGGTGAGTCTGGTGCTGATCATGGTCTCCTTTATCGGTGAGGCGATCCGCGAGGCGTTCGATCCGCGCAAATTTACCCGTTACCAATAAGCCAGCCGATGCCAGCGCATCGGCAGGTGCCGGGTAACGAACAGTGATTAATGAAGGACGGGCCGCCGCCATAGGCGGTCCCGGGAGCAAGGGATAATCCCGTTATCAATCAAGACCCCCAGTGCAGGGGCCAGACCTGGAAGTCAAACATGAAAAATAAAATCAAATGGATAGGTGCTCTCTTTGTGCTGGTAAACGGATCCTGGGTCTGGGCGGCCAGCCTGCCCGCGGATCTCAAATGGGAGACCAACGACACGGATCCTGTGTTCGCCTCCCCCAAGGCGCTGTCGGGCGGCAGCCTCAATATGTTTGTGGAGAGCTTTCCGCTGACGTTTCGCACCGTGGGGCCTGACTCCAATGGATCGTTCCGCTCCTTTATTCTCGATAACCAGTTGCGACTCATCAGCTTCCATCCCAATACCGGCAACCCCATTCCCTCGCTGGCGACCCACTGGGCCATCGCGCCAGACAGCCAGACCGTCTACTTCAAGCTGGATCCGCGAGCCAAATGGTCGGATGGCAAGCCGGTCAATGCTGACGACTACACCTTCGGCTACGAGATGATGCGCTCCAAACACATCAAGGGGCCCTGGTTCAACAACTACTACACCACTGAAGTGGTCGCGGTAGAGAAGATCGATGACCACACTATTATGGTCAAAGCGGGCAACCGCAAGGCCAAGATGGACCTGCTCAACACCACCGAGCTGTGGCCCCAGCCCAAGCACTACTACAAGCTGACCCCCAGCTGGGTGAAGCAGTACAACTGGGCCGTGGTGCCCACCACAGGTCCCTACGTGATCAGCGACGTCAAGAAGGGCAAGTCGGTAACCTTCAGCAAGCAGAAGGATTGGTGGGCAAAAGACGATCGCTATAACCAGCACAGATTCAACATCGACACCATCAAGGTGCAGGTGATCCGCGACCACAACATCGCCTTCCGCCACTTCCTGAAAGGGGAGATCGATACCTTCGAGATGATCCTGCCCAACTGGTGGCATGAAAAAGCGGTCACCCCGGAGTACAAAAAAGGCTACGTGCAGAAGGTAATGGCCATGACCGATACCAAACAGGGCGGTCAGGGGGTGCACCTCAATGTGGCCAACCCCAAGCTGGCGGACGTGAACGTGCGCCTCGGCATCCAGCACGCCTTCAACATCGACAAGATGATCGAGACCGTGCTGCGCGGCGACTACGACAGAGCCACCACCTTTGACTCGGGTTTTGGCGAGTTCACTGACATCACGTTGCCTGAGCGGGCTTATGACATCGGCAAGGCGCGGGAGTACTTTGCCAAGGGCGGCTATAACAAGCCGGGGCCGGACGGCATCCTGCAAAATGAGAAGGGAGAGCGGCTGACGCTGGCGCTCACCTACACCAGTCAGGAGCACTCCAAGCGACTGACCGTGCTGAAAGAGGAGGCCAAGAAGGCGGGTCTGGATCTGGAGCTTAACCTGGTGGATGGCGCCACCGGCTTCAAGGTGATGCTGGAGAAGAAACACGAGGCGGCCTGGCTCGGTTGGGGCGGCGGCGGTCTCTATCCGCAATATTGGGAGTTTTTCCACTCCGCCAACGCCAACAAACCGCAGACCAACAACCTGTTCAACGTGGCTGACAAGGAACTGGACGCGCTGATCGATGCCTACAACGTCGAATTCGACATGGCCAAGCGGGCCAAGCTCTCCCAGCAGATCCAGCAGCGCATCTATGACCTCGCCATCTTCGTGCCCGGGGTGCAGCTCAACTATGTGCGGGCCAGCAGCTGGCGTTATGTGATGCTGCCGGAAGTTCCTGCCACCAAGAACACGCCGGATCTGCTCTACTGGCCGATGGACGGTTATCCTCACAGTAGCGGCGGTCTGCTCTGGCTCGATCCCAAGGTGAAGGAAGAGACCCGCAACGCCAAGGAGGCAGGGGAGGCGCTGGCGCCCATCAACCTGCTCGACAAGACCTATGCACGTCATTGATATTCAGGCCATTGCGAAGGGAGCAGCCGTTATGCCCAACACTCAGGCCCCCATTCTTGACGTACCGGATAACGGGGGGGAGTTCGCCGTTGATAACGGCCAGCACCCAGCCCCAATCCTCGAAGTACGCGATCTTGAGGTGGAGTTCGCCGTCGATGACGGCAAGATCAAGGTGCTCGACGGGGTCAGCTTCAAGGTGGCCCCCGGTCAGACGCTGGGGATCGTCGGCGAGTCTGGCTGTGGCAAGAGTGTCACTTCACTCGCCATCATGGGGCTGCTGCCCAAACCCCACGGTCAGGTGGTCGCCGGTTCCATCCGCTTTCAGGGGGAGGAGCTGCTGTCGCTTGCGCCAGATCAGATGTACAAGGTGCGCGGCAACCGCATCTCGATGATCTTTCAGGAACCGATGACGGCCCTCAACCCGGTGCAGACGGTGGGGGAGCAGCTGATGGAGGTGTTTCGCCTCCATCGCCCCGAGTATGACAAGGCCCAGCGTAAAGCCGCGGCCATCGCCATGCTGCAGAAGGTGGGGATCCCGGAACCGGCCCAGCGCTTTGCGGTCTATCCCCACAACCTCTCCGGCGGCATGCGCCAGCGAGTGATGATCGCCATGGCGCTCTCCTGCGAGCCAGACCTGCTTATCTGCGACGAGCCGACCACGGCGCTGGATGTCACCATTCAGGCCCAGATCCTCGAACTGATGAAAGAGCTGCAGGCCCAGACCGGGATGGCCATCATCTTTATCACCCACGATCTCGGGGTAGTGGCTGAGCTGTGCGACGAAGTGGTGGTGATGTACGCCGGGCGGGCGGTAGAGCAGGCCGACGTGTTCGAGCTGTTTGACCATCCCCGTCACCCCTATACCCACGGCTTGATGAGCTCGATCCCGCGCCTTGAGGATGAGCCCAAGAGCCTGCTCAAGACCATCAAGGGACAGGTGCCAGCCCTGCACGAGATGCCCGCTGGCTGCCGCTTCTCCAACCGCTGCCCCCATGCGACCGATCTCTGCATCAGCGCCATTCCGGCGGTGGAGCAACTCAATCCGCGCCACCATGTCGCCTGTCACTACTGGAAGGAGTTGACCGTATGAGCACTCTGTTATCGGTCAGGGATCTGAAACAGCATTTCCGGCTGGGAGGCGGGTTCCTGCGCAAGCAATATACGGTTCACGCGGTGGATGGCATCAGCTTCGACCTGAAACAGGGGGAGACGCTGGGGCTGGTGGGTGAGTCGGGCTGCGGCAAGTCCACCCTCGGACGCAGCCTGCTCAAACTGTTCGAGCCGACCGCAGGCACCATCACCTTCGAGGGGCGCGACATCACCGCCCTCAGCCCGAAGGAGATGCGCTCCCTGCGTCAGGAGATGCAGATGGTGTTTCAGGATCCTGCAGAATCCCTCAACAGCCGCCACACCGTGGGCCAGATCCTGGAGGAGCCCTTTATCATCCACGGTAAAGGCAACACTGAGCAGCGGCGCGGCTGGGTGCAAGAGCTGCTGGCAAAAGTGGGCCTGCCGGGAAGTGCGGTGGATCGCTACCCCCACGAGTTTTCCGGCGGTCAGCGCCAGCGGATCGGCATCGCCCGCGCCATCGCCCTCAAGCCCAAGCTGCTGGTGTGTGACGAGGCAGTCTCGGCCCTCGATGTCTCGGTGCAGTCGCAGATCGTCAACCTGCTGCTCAGCCTGCAGCGGGAGATGAACCTCTCCATCATCTTCATCGCCCACGATCTGTCGGTGGTCAAACACATCTCGGATCGGATTGCGGTGATGTATCTGGGACGGATCGTCGAGCTGGCGGATGCCCAGTCGCTCTATCTGGCGCCGCGCCACCCGTATACCCAGGCGCTGATCTCCGCCATTCCGGTGCCGGATCCACGCAGGCGCAGCCAGCGCATTCTGCTGACCGGCGATGTGCCCTCCCCCATCTCGCCGCCAAGCGGCTGCCACTTCCACCAGCGCTGCCCCCATGCGACCGAGCTGTGCAAAAGCAAGGCGCCAAGGCTTGAGGCGTGTGATGAGTCCCATCATCAGGTGGCCTGTCACACCCCGCTCGCCGTCGGTGATCACGCTATCAGCGGCAGCGCCATCAGTGGCAACGCCATGAGCAGCGACAGCAGGCTGGAACAGGCGAGCTAGGCGCAGCAAACAAACCCCAGGGTAGAAACAGACGAGGCGGCTATCAGGCCGCCTCGTGCTATCGGGTCACTCTTGTCTTATCGGGTCACGGCTACCGCTCATCAGGCAATCTGGTAGCGGCCCGGCTTGTGGTTGAGTGTCAACACCAGATTACAGATAACCGCCGCCACGATGGAGAGCGCCAGGATCCAGGGCTGCACCACGAAAAACGAGGCAACAACAATGGCGCAATCGAGCCCCATCTGCAGCTTGCCCGCCCGGATGCCAAAGCGATCCTGAATAAAGAGCGCCAGAATGTTGAAGCCCCCCAGACTCGACTTGTGGCGAAACATGATGAGCAGCCCCATGCCAATCAGGGTTCCGCCGATCAGCGCCGCATAGAGAGGCTCTATCTTGCCGATCTGCAACACCCCGTTGAGGTGATCGGTCATGTAGGAGACCGCCGCCACCGAGACAAAGGTGTTGAAGGTAAAACGTGGCCCCATCCGCAGCCATGCCAGCGCATAGAAGGGCAGGTTGATGCCGAAAAACAGCAGGCCGAAGCTGATGCCGGTCACCTTTTGCAGCAGCAGCGCCAGCCCGGCAGTCCCGCCGGTGAGCAGGCCAACCTGATGAAACAGAAAGATGCCGAGGGAAACAAAGCCGGCCGCCGTCAGCAGGGCCAGCACATCCTCATAAATAGGATGAGCAGTGCGAATCGAGGTGTTGTCCATAACCTGTATCCAAGCGAAGTAAAGAGAGAGTGTCTGTCGCCTGCCGTTGCGGGCGGGCTGCGAGCCCTGTCCACAGGGCTTCGTTATGGGGTCCAGTCTATTTTTTGTGAAAAGGATCACAACAGTCAGGCTGAACGCCCCATTCTGGTGCCTGTCATCTGGCATTGACACCCGCTGCACCAAGATGCAGCATGCCGCGGTTTAAGCGCGCCATCCCCCATTCACAGCACGAGGCACTTTTCATGAAGGTCACCATTTTTGGCACAGGCTATGTCGGGCTGGTACAGGCCGCCGTTCTGGCCGAGGTGGGCCATCAGGTCTGCTGCGTAGATGTGGATGATGAGCGGATTGCCGCCCTCAGGCTGGGGCAGATCCCCTTCTATGAGCCGGGGCTGGCCCCGTTGGTCGAGAGCCATCTGGCCAGCGGCCGCTTGAGCTTCACGGTCGATCCCGCCATTGGCGTGGCACACGCCGACCTGCTGCTGATCGCCGTGGGCACCCCGGCTGACGAGGATGGCTCGGCCGATCTGCAACATGTGCTGGCGGTGGCCGACACCATAGGCCGACTGATGAGCCACCCCAAGCTGGTGGTGACCAAGAGCACAGTACCGGTCGGCACAACGCAACAAGTAAGAGAACACATTGAGCTGCAGTTGGCCGAACGGGGGCTGACCCTCGCCTGCGAGGTGGCGGCCAATCCCGAGTTTCTCAAGGAGGGGGCGGCGGTCAACGACTGCATGCGGCCGGATCGCATCATCATCGGCTGTGACAGCGAGCGGGCGCTTGAGCAGTTGCGCGCCCTCTACGCCCCCTTCAACCGCAATCACGACCGGATCGTGGTAATGGATCTGCGCAGCGCCGAGCTCACCAAATACGCCGCCAACGCCATGCTGGCCACCAAGATCTCCTTTATGAACGAGATGGCTGCCCTCGCCGAGCAGCTGGGTGCCGATATCGAGGCGGTGCGCCAGGGGATGGGAGCAGATCCCCGCATCGGTTACCACTTTATCTACCCGGGCTGCGGCTACGGCGGCTCCTGCTTCCCCAAGGATATCAAGTCGTTGCGCCATACCGCGGCGAGTGTCGGCTGCGACGCCCCGCTTTTAGCGGCGGTCGAGCAGGTCAACCAGCGCCAGCAACAGAAGATGGCGCAAACCCTGCGGACCTGCTTCGGGCCGGATCTGCGCGGCCGCACCTTCGCCCTGTGGGGGCTGGCGTTCAAACCCGGCACCGACGACATGCGCGATGCGCCGAGCCGCCCGCTGCTGGCCGCCATCTGGGCTGCCGGTGGCAGGGTGCAGGCCTTTGATCCCAAGGCAATGGGGCGTGCCCGCCAGATCTACGGCCAGCGGCCGGATCTGCTGCTCTGCCCCACTCAGGAAGCGGCACTGGAAGGGGCCGATGCCCTGCTCATCTGTACCGAGTGGCAGGCGTTTCGCGCCCCCGATTTCCAGCAGCTGAAAGCGCTGCTCAACCAGCCTGTCATCATCGATGGCCGTAACCTCTATGACCCGCGCCAGCTCAGCGAACTCGGGTTTGACTATCACGCCATCGGGCGACCACATCTTCCCGCCAAAAAGCCGCCTGCCAACACAAGTTGCAACCCGGAGACTCAACCATGATCTATCTGGTCACCGGCGTCGCCGGTTTTATCGGCTTTCACGTGGCCAGCCAGCTGTGCGCCGCAGGTCATCAGGTGGTGGGGATCGACAACCTCAACGACTACTACGAGGTGAGTCTGAAAGAGGCGCGGCTGGCCCAACTGGCCAGTTTCCCCAATTTTCTCTTCGAGCGGCTGGATCTGGCGGATCGTGAAGCCATGGCAGCCCTGTTTGCCCGCCATCGCTTCGAGCGGGTGATCCATCTGGGGGCGCAAGCGGGGGTGCGCTACTCCATCGACAATCCGTTCGCCTATGCCGACAACAACCTCACCGGTATGCTGACGGTGCTGGAGGGGTGTCGTCACCACGGGATTCAGCACCTCATCTACGCCTCCTCCAGCTCGGTCTATGGCATGGGGGATCAGATGCCCTACTCCACCGCGCAGCAGGTGGATCACCCGGTCTCCCTCTACGCCGCCACCAAGAAGAGTGGCGAGCTGATGGCCCACGCCTACTCGGCGCTCTATGGCCTGCCCACCACAGGGCTGCGCTTCTTTACCGTCTACGGCCCCTGGGGTCGCCCCGACATGGCCATCATCAAGTTCACCCGCGCCATCCTCGCGAACGAGCCTATCGATGTGTACAACCACGGCGATCTCAGCCGCGACTTCACCTACATAGACGACATCGTCGAGGGGATCCTCGCCGTGGCCGATCAGCCTCCCCGCCCCAATTCCGATTGGCACGCCAGCGAGCAGAGCGCGGCCGAGAGCGCCGCCCCCTACCGCATCCTCAATATCGGCAACGGCCAGCCGGTGCGGCTGCTCGATTTTATCGAGGCGCTGGAAGAGGCCATCGGCAAACCCGCCATCAAGCGGATGCTGCCGATGCAGGCAGGCGACATGCACGCCACCTGGGCTGACAGCGAGCCGCTGCACACCCTCACCGGCCTGCGCCCCGCTACGCCTCTAAAGCAAGGTGTTGCCGAGTTTGTCCGCTGGTATCTCGACTACTACCGGCCCACCCGCTGACGAGCGCGGGTAACCCCTCGGTCATTGATGAGTTAATCAGATACCACTGATGCCCCGCGGGTTTTAGGATGGCTGAACGCACTGTCTGCGCACCATAGCGAGGATTTGAGATGCAATCACAGGAACAGGGTCTGATCGATGGACTGTTCGACCGCCTCAAGCAAGCGCAAGCCAGGGATAGCAAGCGAGACCAACAAGCTGATCAGCTGATACACCAGCATCTGGCCCAGCAGCCCGATGCCCCCTACTACATGGCCCAGGCGCTGCTAATTCAGCAGGCAGCCCTTACTCGCCTCAACGAGCGGGTCAAGGAGCTGGAAGCCAGCCAGAGCGCCCCAAGTGGTGGCAGTTTTCTCTCCGGCTTGTTTGGTAGCGAAAGCAGCCCGCCCCCGCGCTTTACGCCGCCACCGGCAACCGCTCCTGCCCAGCCCGCGTCCCGTGCCAGCTCCTTTTTAGGGGGCGCCCTGCAAACCGCCGCGGGTGTGGCCGGTGGCGTCATGTTGGCCGATATGATCGGCGGACTGTTTCACAACAATCGGCCCGAGGAGATCATCGACATCATAGAGCCAGCGCCCATCGCCAATCCGGTCGATGCGGAACCAGTGCGCTGGGACGGCTGGGATTCACCTCCCGATGTTGGCAGCAATTTTCTCGACGACGATAGCCAGAGTAGCGGCTGGGCCGACAGTGACGATAACAACGGCGGTTTCTTCTGACCGTCAAACCATTACTGGCCCCGCATCTGGCGGGGCCCAACTCGATACGAAACCCATGACTATGGAAAGTGTGATGACACCACGGATCGGCAGCGGCATGACGCGATATACTCAGCGCGCTTCGTGCCATCCGGGAACAACTCCCGACCCCAGGCGCTCTGTCCGTGGCCACGCACCCCCCCCATGACGACAAGGAGCCACCTCATGATCCGAACCCTGCTTTTGACCGGTGCCGCCATTGCGGCCTATGCCCTGACCCAGAGCCACTCTCTGCTTCCTCTGCTCAGCCTGCTGGCCCTGCTTTCGCTCTGGGTTGTCAGCGAAATTGGCAGCTTCTATCGCACGCTTCCTCCCGCCATGCTGGATGAGCAGGAGTATCACCACGACTTCTAACCCGATGAAAAATGGTGTGAAACTGTCGACAGACCGTTAGTTCCATACCGTTTTGCTCTCTGATATCAACCGGCTATAACAACAGGATCCACTGTGTTCGTGGCGATAGCTGCCATGTTCCTCTATATCTTCTGTACTCAAGCAGGAGATAACCCATGAGGCACATCAGCGAAAACGGACTGTTTTTGCTGCTTTTTTTGTCGTTGTTACTGGCAGGTACGCCGCGGGCGATGGCACAAGGCAGGGATTTCAGACAGGCCCCCAAGGCGCTGACGGCGATCAAGCAGGGTCAAGTTGCCCAGCAACACGGTCATCTGCAAAAAGCCATCGCCCTCTATTGCGTGGCCGCCAGTACCGGCAACCCGGAAGGATATTTCCGGATCGGTCGCCTGCTCGCCACCGGCCCCGCCTCGGTTCGCAGCGTCAAGCTGGCCAACAGTTATCTCGCCATGGCAATGCGCCTTGGTAACCAACAGGCCGCCCGTTACTACAACGCCCGCATCGGCAATGCCCCCATGGGTGATCAGTGCGGCATCGGGATCCGTGGCGGGCAGGGTAGCTATCTGGCCGGGCTCCCTTCCCCCCCCCTTCAATGTCGACTCCTGGGTTGCCCACCAGCCCCCCGCCAAGCAAAAACTGGTCAGCATGCTGCGTCACGCCGCCAAACACCATAAGGTGGATGCCCGGCTGGTACTGGCGATTGCCATCGCCGAATCCAATCTCAACAGCCGCGCCGTTTCACCCAAGAATGCTCAGGGGCTGATGCAGCTGATCCCCGAAACCCAGCAACGGTTCGGGGTAACCCGACCATTCGATCCGGCCCAGAACATCAAGGGCGGCGTCAGTTATCTCAAATGGCTGGATCGCCGCTTCGATGGCGACTGGGTACTGATCTCGGCAGCCTACAATGCCGGGGAAAAAGCGGTGGAACGCTATGGCGGGATCCCACCCTATGACGAGACGCAGGAGTACGTGAAACGGGTGCTCTACTTCGCTGGCCACAAGCAGCCCTGAGCGGGAGGTCAGGAGCTCGCCCGATCGGAAGGCGGCACACGCCTCTTTCTGCGGCCACTGTGGCGGCCACGCCCCCAATAATCGAAGCCATAGTGACGGTAGTAACCCACCAGATTGCTGACCAGAAACAGCCCCTCCATCAGCGCGGCGACCGGTGAGCCCACCAGCAAGTTGTTACCCAGCCAGCAGAGGGTGCCGAGCAGCATACTGCGCCGCAGTTGGCGATCGTCGGGGCAAAACGCGGCCCGGGTTTGCAGCAGGGTGGCCAGCAGCCCGATCCATGAGAGCAGGCCCTGATAGGTCGCCAGCGCCGCCGCACAGGCCAATCCCATGAAAAACCACATCAAGATGCGGCGAACCAGCCAGATGCTGACCAGAAAGCGCATGCTGGCCAGCAGCAACAGGCTGGCGGCCGACCACTGCCCGAGCAGGGCAAAGTGACCGGCATTGAGGGTACAGGAGAGGGCCAGACAGGCCAGGAGCCTGCGGCGATCCCGCAACTGAAACGACAACAGATCGAGCAACAAGGCCAGGCTCACCACCAGCTGCGACCACAGAAACAGCGACATCATCCACCCCTCGTCCGTCATTTGGATGACGCAGCATGAAGTGGCAACCGGCAGGTGGCATTAACCCGTGTTAATGCGCCTGCGGATCCGTGACAGGGTGACCGGACTGATACCGATGTAGTTGGCGAGCTGCACCTGAGTGAGCCGCGCAGGCCAGTGGGGGAAGGTGTGACAGAGCTCCCGATAACGTTCCTCGGGGGAGTGGAGCAGCAAAAACGCCTCCTTGCGCTCCTTGTAACCGAGCTGCTGGCGCAACAAGGCCATGCAGACCGGCTGCCAAGCGGGCTCATCCAGCAGGGCGAGCGGCACCCGCACCACCTGCAACTCCGTCAGCGCCTCCAGCTGATAGCGGGCGGGCGACCCAGTGAGCCAGCTGTCATAGAGCTGGCAGAGCTCCCCTTCGAAGTAGAACTCCTTACAGCGCTCCTGTCCGTCCCGGGTGTAGTGGCAGGCGCGAGCGATGCCCGCTTCGATATAGAAGGCCGCCTCCTGCTCTGCCCCTTGCGCCAGCAGCGCCTGACCGGCGCGCAGCGTCTGCCGTGGCAAGCGCAGGCTGATGGCTTCGCTCAGCGCGGCGTCCAATCCCATAGTGCAGAGAAAGGCGGCCAGCGAGGGGGCTTCAGAGGATGGGTTCATGACGGCTCCGGGACAAAACGACAGCCCACATCATGCCCAAATTGCACGGCTGATGCAGCAAGGCGTGACCGCTGCGGCAAAGGGGGGACATAGCCGGGTGCCACCTTTGCCCCCCCTCGTCCGTTGGTTTACAATCGACGGGTTTTTTGGAACCCGGTTGACCTGTGTCGACCTGGCCCCACCACGACATCAGTCTGTTAATGCCAAGACATTAACCTGCTGAAAAGGAAGAGAATTAGCCAATGGCTCAATTTATTTACACCATGAACCGGGTCGGCAAGGTAGTGCCGCCCAAGCGTCATATTCTCAAGAACATCTCCTTGAGCTTCTTCCCGGGCGCCAAGATCGGCGTGCTGGGTCTGAACGGCGCCGGTAAATCGACCCTGCTGCGCATCATGGCGGGCATCGATACCGAGATCGAAGGGGAAGCCCGTCCACAGCCCGGCATCAAGATCGGCTACCTGCCGCAGGAGCCGAAGCTGGAGCCGGAGCAGACCGTACGCGAAGCGGTCGAAGAGGCCGTTGGCGAGGTGAAGCGCGCCATGGCTCGTCTGGACGAGGTCTATGCGGCCTACGCCGACCCGGATGCCGACTTTGACAAGCTGGCCCGCGAACAAGGCGAGCTGGAAGCCATCATCCAGGCCCAGGGTGGCCACAACATGGAAAACCAGCTGGAGCGCGCGGCCGATGCCCTGCGCCTGCCGGCCTGGGATGCCAAAATCAAGCACCTCTCCGGTGGTGAGCGCCGCCGTGTAGCGCTCTGCCGTCTGCTGCTGGAAAAGCCGGACATGCTGCTGCTGGACGAACCGACCAACCACCTGGATGCGGAATCCGTGGCCTGGCTCGAGCGCTTCCTGCACGACTACGAAGGCACTGTAGTGGCCATCACCCACGACCGTTACTTCCTCGACAACGTGGCGGGCTGGATCCTGGAGCTGGACCGCGGCGAAGGTATCCCGTGGGAAGGCAACTACTCCTCCTGGCTGGAGCAAAAGGACGCCCGTCTGGCGCAGGAAGCAAGTTCCGAAGCGGCCCGTCGCAAGTCCATCGAGAAAGAGCTGGAGTGGGTTCGTCAAAACCCGAAAGGGCGTCAGGCCAAGTCCAAGGCCCGTATGGCTCGCTTCGAAGAGCTCAACACCAACGACTACCAGAAGCGCAACGAGACCAACGAGCTGTTCATTCCGCCCGGACCGCGCCTCGGCGACAAGGTGGTGGAAGTGGCCAACCTGCGCAAATCCTATGGTGATCGGGTGCTGATCGACGATCTGTCGTTTGCCATTCCGAAGGGGGCCATCGTCGGCATCATCGGCCCGAACGGTGCCGGTAAGTCGACCCTGTTCCGCATGATGTCGGGTCAGGAGCAGCCGGATTCCGGTGCCATCACCCTGGGTGAAACCGTGGTACTGGCCTCTGTCGATCAGTTCCGCGACAGCATGGATGACAAGAAGACGGTATTCGAAGAGGTCGCTGACGGTCAGGATATCCTGCGCATCGGCAACTACGAGTTCCCGAGCCGCGCCTATATCGGCCGCTTCAACTTCAAAGGTTCCGACCAGCAGAAGCGGGTTGGCGAACTCTCCGGTGGTGAACGTGGTCGTCTGCATCTGGCCAAGCTGCTGCAGACCGGCGGCAACGTGCTGCTGCTGGATGAACCGACCAACGATCTGGATATCGAAACCCTGCGTGCCCTCGAGAACGCCCTGCTGGAGTTCCCGGGTTGTGCCATGGTCATCTCCCACGACCGCTGGTTCCTCGACCGTATCGCCACTCACATCCTGGACTATCAGGATGAGGGCAAGATCGAGTTCTTCGAAGGTAACTTTACCGAATACGAAGAGTGGAAGAAGAAGACCTATGGCGCCGAGGCGATCCAGCCCCATCGCGCCAAGTACAAGCGCATCGCCAAATAAGGCTGACTGCGTGTTGAGGGGAGCTTCGGCTCCCCTTTCTGTTGCCTTTTGACTTACAATCCTAGACGGATGCCTTTGCATGGATGTAGCACGATGACGACCCCGATAGAGAAAAAACTCACCATCCAGATCCGGGTTGAACCGGGTTGCCTCGGGCCGGATGGCAAGGAGCACATAGAGACCTTCTGTGCTGCTGCCGCCAAGATTTTTGCCGCCGTGGAGCCCGAGCTGGTGAGCTGGGTGCTGATCCCCCGCTACGACAAGCAACTGCCGGAGCAGGAGTTCTTTATCGAGGGGCGCAAGCTGACCGAAGAGCAGGCAAGCCTCTTTCTGCGCCGCTTCGGCCGCGAGCTGGGTGAGGTTCAAGACCGGCTCGACTCGGTGCTGGCCCAATTGGTCGAACGCTACTTCAAGACCCTTTAAGCACCCAATCTTCGATAAAAGGTTCTCTGCTGAGAACCTTTTTTCATGCTCAAAAAGCAAACGTTTGAATTTTTACTCTATTCATTGATCCGCTTCGCAGATCCGGTGTTTGTAAACGGCGCCGCCTGTGTAAAAATGTGCGCGCTGTCACGGTATCAGGACGAGTCTGGTTACTTAACCGCCAGAAACAGGGCAATTTACCCCGCATGGATGGGATAGCCCGTTCCCCTGCTGCTTATTTCACGTCACCTATTGGAATCCAACATGAATCAACAACACCAAGCTGCCAATCAGGCCGCCGGGCAAGGATTGCTTGAGCGCCTGTTTGCCCTGCAAGGCCATGGCACTACCGCCCGCACCGAAGTGATCGCCGGTATCACCACCTTCCTGACCATGGTCTACATCGTGTTCGTCAACCCGCAGATCCTCTCTGCAGCGGGCATGGACACCCAGGCCGTGTTCGTCACCACCTGCCTCATCGCCGGTATCGGCAGCATCCTGATGGGCCTGTTGGCCAACCTGCCGATCGCGCTGGCCCCCGCCATGGGCCTCAACGCCTTCTTCGCCTTCGTGGTGGTAGCCGGCATGGGTTACTCCTGGCAAGTGGGCATGGGCACCATCTTCTGGGGTGCCATGGGTCTGTTGATCCTCACCCTGCTGCGGGTGCGCTACTGGCTGATCGGCAACATCCCGCTCACCCTGCGGGTTGGCATCACAGCTGGTATCGGTCTGCTGATCGCCCTGCTCGGCCTGCACAACGCAGGGATCGTCGTGGCCAGCCCTGCGACTATGGTGACCGTAGGCAACCTCACCTCCCTGCCCTGCCTGCTGGGTCTACTCGGTTTCTTCCTGATCTGCATCTTCTCCGCTCGCGGCGTCCACTCCGCCGTGCTGATCGCCATCGTGGTCACCACGGGTCTGGGCTGGCTGTTTGGCGATGTCACCTTCAAGGGCTTTGTCTCCATGCCCCCCAGCATCGAACCGGTGTTCGGCCAGCTGGATCTGATGGGATCGCTCGATATCAGCCTCGCCGGGATTATCTTCTCCTTTATGCTGGTCAACCTGTTCGACTCCTCCGGTACCCTGATCGGCGTCACCAACCGCGCCAAGCTGGCCGATGACAAGGGCCACTTCCCGCGCATGAAACAGGCGCTGATGGTCGATAGCGTGAGCTCCGTCGGCGGCGCCTTCATGGGCACCTCCTCGGTTACCGCCTTTATCGAGAGCAGCTCCGGCGTCGCCGTCGGCGGCCGCACCGGTCTGACCGCCATCGTGGTCGGCCTGCTGTTCCTGCTGGCGATCTTCTTCTCTCCGGTCGCCGCCATGGTGCCGGCCTACGCCGCCGCTGGCGCCCTCATTTATGTGGGCGTGCTGATGTGCTCCGAGCTGACCCGGGTGAAGTGGGAAGATCTGACCGAAGCGGTACCGGCCTTTATGACCGCCGTCATGATGCCGTTCAGCTTCTCCATCACCGAGGGGATCGCCGTGGGCTTTATCTCCTACTGCGTGATGAAGGCAGGCACCGGCCGCTGGCGCGAGATCAACCCCTGCGTGCTGGTGGTGGCCCTGCTGTTCGTCCTCAAGTTCGTTTGGGTCGACAGCCACTAACTCCGGCTTCTGCCAACAAAAATGCCAGTCAGCTGACTGGCATTTTTTTATTCCGGCGTAGCTATCAACCTGTGCGCTGGCCATAAAAAAATCCGAAACCTGTGGCTTCGGATTTTTGCTATTCAGCTGTGGCAGAGCGGGGTTATCCCCTCGCCTGCCACATCGGCAGCACTTACTCGGCAGCCATGCGGGCTTCGATGTAAGCCAGTGCGCGGTCGATACGAGCGAGAACACGCTCTTTACCTACCAACGCCATTACCGCGTCGATAGCAGGAGACTGACCCAGACCGGTGACGGCTACGCGCAGCGGCATACCAACCTTGCCCATACCCTGACCCAGTTCGGCGGCGGTCGCTTCTATCAGCTCGTGCAGCGCTTCGGTGGTCCAGCTATCCAGTGCAGCCAGCTTGGTCTTGGCCAGAGCCAGCGGCTCGGCAGCGACGCCACGCAGGTGCTTCTTGGCTGCCGCTTCGTCGATCGCCTCAAAATCTTCGAACAGATAGCGGCTCTGGACGGCCATCTCGACCAGGGTGTTGCAGCGCTCGGCCAGCAGGGTCACCACGTCGGCCAGAGCCGGGCCATTGCTGGTGTCGATCTTCTGGTTTTCCATGTGCCATGCCAGATGCTTGGCAACATAAGCCGGATCCAGGCTGCGCATGTAGTGGTTGTTCAGCCACAGCAGCTTGTCGGTGTTAAAAGCTGAGGCGGACTTGGAGATAGCATCCAGACTGAACAGCTTGATCATCTCGTCGAGGGTGAAGATCTCCTGATCGCCGTGGGACCAGCCCAGACGCACCAGATAGTTCAGCAGCGCTTCCGGCAGGTAGCCGTCATCGCGGTACTGCATCACGGAGACAGCACCGTGGCGCTTGGAGAGCTTGGCGCCGTCGTCACCCAGGATCATGGATACGTGGGCAAACTCCGGCACCGGCGCGTTCAGCGCCTTGTAGATGTTGATCTGGCGCGGGGTGTTGTTGATGTGATCTTCACCACGCACTACGTGGGTGATCTCCATATCCCAGTCATCGACCACTACGCAGAAGTTGTAGGTCGGCGCGCCGTCGGTACGGCGGATGATCAGGTCATCCAGCTCGGTGTTGGCAAACTCGATGCGGCCACGGACGTGGTCATCGAACACCACGGAACCTTCGGTCGGGTTGCGGAAGCGAATCACGTGCGGCGCATCGGCCGGGTGATCGTGGGCGTGGTCGCGGCACTTGCCGTCATAACGGGGCTTCTCGCCGTTGGCCATCTGGCCTTCGCGCAGCGCTTCCAGACGTTCTTTGGAGCAGTAGCACTTGTAGGCGCGGCCATCAGCCAGCATCTCGTCGATCAGACCGTTGTAGCGATCGAAGCGCTTGGTCTGGTAGTAGGGGCCCTCATCCCAGTTCAGCTCCAGCCATTCCATGCCCTCAATGATGGCGTCGATCGCCTCCTGAGTGGAACGTTCCAGGTCGGTATCCTCAATACGCAGCACGAACTCACCGCCCTGGTTCTTTGCAAACAACCAGGAATAGAGTGCGGTACGGGCACCGCCGACATGCAAAAAGCCGGTCGGGCTGGGAGCAAAACGGGTTTTGACTTTCATCTTTAAGCCTTGTGTAGAGGGCCTTGGGCCAATTCGTTAGAAAACACCGTCGCATTTTAGCACCGACAATCACGGATGGGAAAACCATGACGCCATTGCGGGCTAAAGTAGGGGATTAAATCTGTCGCCATTTGCATCTGTAGCCCGATATTTGAAGAGGATCGCAAAACCGAAGCCCCGTTTCCGATTTGCTATGCACAATGCTGGAGAGCTGCCTCCTCCGGTCGATACCCAAACAACGCTCACCACACTTCTCACGAACAAGGAAGAGACGATGCAGTTCCGTTCTATCCAGAATCGCATTCTAGTGATGGCCGGGATCGCCATGACCGCAGCCCTGGTCATCCTGATCCTGCTCAACCAATACTCCGGCCAACAGACCCAACAACTCACCATCAGCTCCAGCCGTGAAGCGCTGCAGCAGGAGGCATGGCAGAAGGTCAGCGCCAATGCCCGCGCCGAGGCGGCCACCATCACCCAGCTGCTGCAAAAAGGGCTCTCTTACACCCAGCAGATGGCCAGCACCCTCGCCCTGCAACAGCAAGGCAAACTGCCGCTGGATCGCCAGCAGGCCACCGACCTGCTCAAGGCACAATTGGCGTTGGAGCCCCAGCTCTATGGCGCCTTTGCCGGCTTCGAGCCCAACGGTTTCGACGGTCAGGATGCCAGCTTTGCTGGCCAGAGTGCGCTGGGCAGTGATGACAAGGGGCGCTTCGTGCCCTACTTCTATCGCGACAAGGATCAAATCGGCACCGATCTGCTGCTCTCCATCGAAAAAACCGACCCGGACGAATTCGGCAATCCCGCCAACGACTACTACGCCTGCCCGAAGCGGGAAGGACGCTCTTGCCTCATCGATCCCTTCAAGGTGGATATCAACGGTCAGCAGGTGCTGGTGAGCACCATCACCACCCCCATCATGGTGAATGGTCAGTTCAAGGGGATCGCCGCGCTGGATCTGGCGGTGGACTCCATCAGCCGTCAGGCACAGTCCCTCAACAGCAACATCTATGACGGCAAGGGCGAAACCCTGATCGTCAGCGCCGCCGGTGTCATCACCGGCACCAGCGGTGATGCCAGCCTGCTCGGTAGCAGCGCAAGTAAGGTGCTGGGCGACCAGTGGCAGCAGTACCTGAAACCGGAAATTCAGCGTCAGGAGCTGGACGAGTCATTCCGTATTTCCGTCCCCATCATGGTGTCGGGAATGAGCCGCAACTGGGCCATCATCGTCACCCTGCCCTACAAGGTGGTACTGGCGGGCGCCGATCAACTGGAAAGCCAGCTGAGCGACATGAACCAGGCAGCCATGACCCAGCAATTGGTGGGCGCCGTTATCGTACTGGTGCTGGCGCTGGCCACCATGCTGGTGATTGCCCGCAGCATCACTGGCCCCATCCGTCAGATGGTCAGCCTGGTGGATGACATCGCCGATGGTGAAGGGGATCTCACCAAACGCCTCACGACCCGCTCGGTGGATGAGCTGGGGGATCTCGCCAAGGGGATCAACCGCTTTATCGACAAGCTGCAAGGGCTGCTCGGGGATGTGCTCAAGACTGCCAGCGAGGTGAACCGCTACGCCGGTGATACCGATCGCATCGCTGGTCAGACCGACAACAACCTGCAGCACCATCAAGCGGAGATGGAGCAGATGCTGACCGCGGTGCAGGAGATGTCCTACGTCAGTCAGGAGGTCGCCACCCACGCCAACAACACCGCCGACTCGGCCAAACAGGCACAAAGCGCTGCCGATCAGGGCAAGGAGCGCTTCCAGCAGGTGATCCAGTCGATGCACAAGGTCGCAGCAGAAGCAGGTAAAGGGGCCGAAGTGGTGGAAGGGCTGGCCCACGACAGCGCCCAGATCACCAGCATCCTCACCGTCATTCAGGGGATTGCCGACCAGACCAACCTGCTAGCTCTCAACGCCGCCATCGAGGCTGCCCGGGCTGGCGAACAGGGCCGCGGCTTTGCGGTAGTCGCCGATGAGGTGCGCAAACTGGCGGGCAATACCCAGCAGGCGGTACAGAACACCCAGGAGTTGATAGAGAAGATCCGCCTCAGCTCCACCAATGCAGTCAACGCCATCACCCAGAGCCAGCAGCTGACCCATCAGGCGGTGAGCGAAGCGGATCTGGCGGAAGAGGCGCTCGGCAGCATCTACCAGGCCATCTCCACCATCAACGACATGACCTATCAGATCGCCTCCGCCGCCGAAGAGCAGAGCTCGGTCTCAGAAACCGTCTCCGGCAACCTGTCAAAAACCAACGCACTGGCCAACGACATTGCTCAGGATGCGACCGAAACGGCCAAAGCAAGTCAGGCATTGCGTCAGGCGGCCGACAAATTGCAGCAATTATTGGGTCAATTTCGTCTCAGCTGATAATTTTCCGCATCAGGACTCTCCCCCTCGGGGGCGAGTCCGTTTACCATAGGCGACGAATTTGCCTGATGGCAGGCAATGTAGTGAGAGGTAAATGCCGTGCCCACCCCGGACCGTCGCCCACGAGGCCATAACAGACGAGCCCAGCAGCGTCGCCAAGACGAATCACAAGGATCCCTGCTCCATCGCATCAATGCCGCGACCCTGTCCCTGCGCCAACGTTTTGGCCAAGGGATGAGCAACCTCGGCCAACGTCGCCAGGATGCCAAAGCAGGCAAATTCAAGCTGTCCAGCCCGCTGCCCCGCAAAAACACCATAGGTCTGCTGATCCTGATCCCGCTCTGGTTGCTGGTGCTGGCCTGGGAGCCGGCACCATCCGCTCCCAAAGCAGCCCCTTCCGGCTCGCTGGAAGTGCCGCTGGCCGTACCTGCTCAAGCTCTAACTGTCGGTAATGGCGCGGCAGGCAGTGCGCCCGCGGCAGCCAAGCCGGTCGAAGAGAAGGTTAACGGCACCTGGCTGCAACACGATGTGCAGGCGGGTGAGACCCTCTACTCCATCTGGCGTAAATTCGAGTTGCCGGGTGCCGAGCTGAGCCGCCTGATCGCCATCGAGGGGCCGGATCGCCCCCTGACCCGCCTGCAATCGGGCCGCTCTATCTTCATCCTGGTGGACGACACCCGCCGCATCCAGCGGGTGGAGATCCGCTCCTACGGTCAGGCGGTTTACCGCTACGACCGGCAGGGCGAAGGGTTCGCCCTCAAGGAATAACAAAAACGGGAGGCGCTGGCCTCCCGTTTTTTTCAGTCAAATCTCTTCAAATAAGCTACTGACTTCACAATATTTTTAGCTTGTTCAAAAAACGAAAGGGGTCAAATTGACAAGGATCGGCGCTAACGTACAATCGTTTGTGCTTTAGACAGGGATTGTTCTACGTGCTACTGGGACAAAGAGACGTGGTCAGTCATGAGCCAACCCCTGCTTGCAAGGCAAATGCAGCCCAGCACGGGCTTAGTTTCATTTTGTTATTGATAGGATTTAGCACATGTCTGACATTCGCACCGGCCAGGTAAAATGGTTCAACGAAACCAAGGGTTTTGGCTTTATTGAACAATCCCAGGGTCCGGACGTATTCGTTCACTTCTCCTCCATCCAGAGCACCGGTTTCAAAACCCTGGCTGAAGGTCAAAAAGTCCAGTTCACTGTGACCCAGGGCAAAAAAGGCCCTCAGGCTGAAAACGTTACTCTGGTCTAAGCCCGCGCCAGTGAATCATGCAGGAGGAGCCAAGGCCCCTCCTCTTTTTTGCCCGCAATTCTCGCCCCCCACCACCTGTCACAACCGCTTGCCTCGTATAATCCGCACCATGAGCCCACATCCCCTTCCTGTTGACAGGAGGTGGTAGAGACACGCTGAGTAAACGCCAGATACGACAAAGCATCGCAGCGCGATGTGAGGGGCAATTCAGAGGGATTATGAAGACTTCGAAGAGAGATTGGAGCGGGAAACGAGACTCGAACTCGCGACCCCGACCTTGGCAAGGTCGTGCTCTACCAACTGAGCTATTCCCGC
>NZ_JAPDCL010000018.1:0-103621 GCF_027706025.1 Aeromonas sp. Y311-2
AGACTGGCCAGGCTTTCATCCACGGTCGCGCCCAGAGCCGGCGCTTTCTCTGCCAGCCCGGCACGCGGGCCATCGTCATCGAAGCTGAATACCGACCGCTCGCCCGCAATCAAACTGACAGTGGCACTGTCGGTCACGCTATCGCCATCTCCGTCCACACGGGTCACGCTGTATTGCAGTCCCAGACTGTTCTGTCCACTGAGCAGCAGCAACAGTGATTCATCAAACAAACCGGTGTTGTCATGAGACAAGGCTTCAAACTGGGTGGTCTGCAGTTGGGATACCCCATCTACCACCACAATCTTGATGCTGAAGACCACATCTCCTTCACCATCAACCCCTTGCAGCTCGGTCGCGCTCACTGCATTGAGGGTAATCTCACCACCTTTGGTGGCCGACAGGTTGGTGGCAACCCCCGCTTCGCCAATTCCGACAAAGCTGAAACTGCCGGTGATGCTACCTGCACCATCAGCACCGTAGCTGCCACTGCTGGTAAACAGTGACAGCAAACCACCTTCAATCGCAGTTGTAGCCCGGGCCAGTGCACCCTCTACGTCATCACTGACATAGCCGTCATTCACATCACTTTCGCTGTAGGTATCCTCTTTGCCAACCGTCTCGTCCAGACTGGCCGACAATCCACCCAAATTAGCCTCTTCGGCCACCCCCACATCCTGGATAGGCACATCATCCTGAATAACGATGTCCAATGTTGCGCTGGCTGTATCACCGTCATCATCAGTCAAGGTCACCGTTAGGCTCTCACCCAATTGCAGGTCAGAAGCGGGTTGTTGATGAGCTTCATTATCAAGGAGGGTATAGCTGTAGGAGACACTGCCGTTACCGGTAACGGGATCGTAGGTTATTGCGGTGATTTGCAATCCATTGCCCAGCGGTGTCTCAATGGATACAGGCAGAGCAACCACAGTGCCATTGCTGATCAACTGGATCACCCCGATCGCCAGCGTTTGCACGCCATCGGGGGCGCTGAAGGTAAATACTCCACCTTGAGTCAACGCTGTCGCATTGGGGGTTGAACCATCCGCCAGATTAGCATCACTGACCAACACCTCTCCCCCTTCCAGGGTAAGCCCATCAAGGCCAACCTCCTCATCTACCGGAGTAATGGAGATAACGAGTGTTGAAGTCACTGTATCCTGGCCATCAGTTACCTGATAGTTCACCGGGGGAACTGCACCATCATAGTTAGGAGCCGGAGTAAAGGTATAGCTCCCATCCGGATTGATGATCAGCGTGCCCACTCCGGTAATGGTGGCAGCAACACCGGCAGGGACTCCGATATTGATACCCCAGTCATATGAAATGATAGAGGCATCAGCAGGCCCATCTGGATTGGTACTATTGTCGAGCAAATTCCCACTGATCTGAGTGTCTTCCAGGGTCACGGCGGTTTCGCCCAAATCATCAAGCTGATTTTCAAGAATCAAATCTTCGGCCTGATTTTCATTGATGACAGCGGCCGTATCGTAGGTGGTATCAAACCCTGCAGCCGCTATCGTGGCATCGCCTGTTCGATCAATTGTTACGAAACCACCATTACCACTGGCCCCCGCAACTCCACCAATACCGCCACCACCACCGGCCGCTGGTGCCCCACCAGCAGCAGAAGCCTCAAAGTTTTGAGTCGGGTCAACACCCTGCAGAATCGATTCTTGCAATGCGGCAATATCTGAAGGAGCGCCTTCCTGGCTGGCCGCCACTTGCGGTTGAGCAGGTTCAGCGGACTCGGAACCGGCTGGTACATCCGATGGAGGAGTATCGTCATAAGGGGAAAGAGCCAGCTTGGCGTCATCAGCTATGGCCAATTTTGCTCCGGGTTGGAGAATTTCCCCTTTTTGCAGAGGGCGGCTGCTTCCATCAGCCAGCACAATCTCCACATTGCCTTCTATAGCTGAGACAACCACGGACTTGTCGATGATTTGGGTACGCATATCCATTGCTCCAAGGTGACAGATCTTGATGTCTACACCGTAGAAGGAGATAGCGCGCTGTTCCGTTGCAAAAAAGCGTACGTTCGAGAGGAATTCAACAAATGGACGGAAAAAAATCGAAGAGTTGGAATTTCTTAATACAAATCAGAACCCTAGACACAGCTCCATTCAAGGCTGACCTTGAGTTGGTTATAGAAAAATGGCGAAAAGAGAAGTGACTGGTATAAAAAAGGCCCCTATCGGGGCCATTTCCAACATTTAGTTCAAGACAATGGGAAGGCAGGATGAACAAATCCCTGGTAACCATCGATATGCAACTTGGAAAGCAGTTCCACTTGATGTTGATCCTCGACACGGGTCGCAATGGTGGTCACACCGGCATTGTGTGCGGCGCGACACACTGCAGCCAGGAATGAGGTGTCAGCCCCCGGCTCCATGACCTGACTGGTATAACCGTGATCGACCTTGACATAAGCCGGCGACAGCTCCTCCAGATAGCCCAGAGACTGGAAGTGACGACCATAGTGGTCAACCCCCCACTGGAAGCCATGAGCTTGCAAGGTGCCAACCAACGCAGCCACGTTGTCTTTATGTTTCATGATGGCAGCTTCAGGTATTTCAAATAACAACCGCTCTTTGAGCTCTGCATGCTCGGTCAGATAGCGCGTCAGCCAGGTTAAAAATTCATCCGAGCAGAGCGAGCCAGCAGTGATGTTGATCGCCAGTACCAGATCAGACTGTTTTTGCAGTAATGGAACGCAAGCATCAAGCACCGCTTGGTCAAACTCGCCACCCAATTTGAACTGTTCAATCGCGGGCAAGAACTGACCTGCAAAATAATCAGTGCCATCCCGAGAGATAGAAGCAAACAGCTCGGCATGCAACCTTGCTCCATTATCAAACCGGCAAGCTGGTTGGGCTTTGAAGCGCCAAAGTTGTCGTGAAATGGCATCTTGTACCAGATCTCGCCAGGCCAAACGCCCCATCAAACCTTGCTCGGTCCCCCCTTCCATCACCACAGCACCACGGCGTTCATTGCGCGCCTTGCCAAGCGCATTATCGGCTTTGGTCAACAAGGCAGAGAGATCATCATTGCCATCACGACCGGCAATACCAATGACGGAGAGCGCATCCCCTTCGCCCATTGGATTCACCACCAGATCGGCAATGCGGCTATTAATCACTTCAGCCAGCTCTTTTAGCTGAGTCAGATCGTCAGTTGGACAGAGCAGCGCATATTCCGTCGCGGAGATCCGTGCCAAGGCTGCGCCATCCCACCCTTTTAATTGCTCTTTCAAAGCCTGAGCTATCGATTTGACCATGTTGTCGCGGGCAGCAAAGCCTTCATCGCGATAGATATCATCCAGCATGTCGACCGCAACCAGCATGACGCCACCTTGGCCTGCCTCCGCTATCCATGCGTTTACCTGACCCACAAAATAGGCTCGGTTGCCAAGCCCTGACACGGCATCGACATAAACCCGCTCACGCAATTTCTCGGCCTCATCAGCTTGCTCTTTGAACTGCAACGCCAACTTGCTTGAGAGGGTGTTGATCGCCTGAACGACCTGCTTCAATTCATGGGTTTTAGGCTCCGGGATCGTATGACCGAAATGGTGCAACTCGATCTCGACGGCTTGATCACAGATCTGTTTGAGTGGCTTGAGCAAGTAGTTGAGTGCCCTCATCAACAAAATTGTGGTGATCAAAAAGCCGACCAGAAACCAGCTCGCCAGCTCGCTCATCCCCCGCCACAACTCGTAATACGCCTGGCCAGGGTGACCCACTACTTTTAATTTTCCAAGCTGCAACCAGCCAGACGTCAGAATTGACTCGTTGGATACCTCAGGAAACAGACCCAAATTCACAAACCACTGCGGCACCCCCTGAATATTGTTGGTATTTTCCTGCTCGATGACATCCTTTGATGCAAGCAGGTCAAGGCGAACCAGTCGATAATAGCCGCCATCAAAAATAGCCTGGATCACCGACTCGGCACCAACCTTGTCACCGTTTTCCAGATAGGGGGTGAGCGCAAGCCCCAGCGAGGTTGCCGTATTGATGACCGTTGTTTCCTGTTGCTGCGCCAGATAAGTGCGGGTTGAATTGAATTGCACCCAGTATGTGGCCGCAAATAACAATCCAAACAGCAGCAGCATGGTGGCTAATAACTGTCGATAGAGCGTCATAGGTTAATCATCCAAATTCACCACTGGCCGAGCCAATCGCCCCGAGGTCATGCGATTGCGTAAATCATTCCATAATCCCAAGCGGGATGATTGACCAGCCAGTTCCCCTTGGCCTCGTGCCTTCATCAACCACAAGTGACTACCGTTAAAACTGTAAATAGGCACCAGATCACGCCGCTGTGTGGCAGGGCGAATCGAGCCTATCAAATTATCCAAAATAACCGGAACGGAAGAGGGTGTCTCATAATATGCCACCACCATGTGAAACTGGTTGTAATCAAGCGCCTTGACGTACACCATCCGCATTTTATCATCCGGGATCCCAAGCTCGAGCAACGTAGAGTATTTGGCGATACTGAAATCTTCACAGTCTCCCCCGGCAGCCCCCAAAAATTCTAGCGGGGTTGCCCAATAATCCTTTTTGCGCCACAACTTGATATCGTCAATAAAACGCATCCGATTGAAAAAATTATTAACCCGCTCAAGCTTTTTTTCTTCGCTCAGGGCCCTGCCCTTCGTCTCCATGACCAACATACGCCAGCTGGTTACACGCTTGCCGGCTCTGGCGCCATAGGTCTGCTCCGCCCGCTTGATCAAGTTGAGATCTTCCTGTGGCAGAGGCTGACTGGCACAAAGCAGAAGTGAGAAGGGTAACAGCAGGATCCACAAGGAGTGGCGCAGAGCGCGTAGTGATCGGTATCTCCATTCATTGAGAAGATAACACCATCGGCTACCGGTACCACGCTGGAGTGTCACGTCATATTCCTGCTGCATTATTACTGCTGCACTCCTCAAAGCTCGTACAACAACCTGCGTTAGCCAAACATGGTGACTGCCAGCAGCAGTCACCATGTTGGCGTTCATGATCCCAGCGGGATCATGAACAAACGGTTATTGCCTGGCCTGCCATTCAGCGGGTTGTTTGACGCTAAATGCATTAAGCAGACTACCTGTCGCGTTGAGAATGCGATAGTCAGCCAGCAGTGCATCATACTCGGCAGTGATATAGCTGCGACGCGCCTCAAACAGTTCGTTCTCGGTGTTCAATACGTCCAGCAATGTCCGTTGACCCAACCCAAACTGCTTCTTGTACGCCTGTACGGTGTCATAGCTGGCGTCAACATGCTCTTTCAGGAAGGTCTTTTGCTTGGCCAACGACTCTTTCGCGTTCCAGGCCAGACGAGTTCCTTCCTCCACCTGGCGGAACGCATTCAAATGAATGTCTTTCGCCTGAGAGTAGAGCGCCGATGTTGCATTGCTCTCTGCCACATCAGAACCGCCACGGAACAGGTTGTAACGCATGCGCACCATGGCGGTCAGGTCATCATTACGGCCAGGAACAGCATCGATATCCTCATTCCAGTTCTGATCGACCTCGAATGTCACATTGGGATAGAAACCGGATTTGGCACCTTCATGCTGATACTTGGCCGCTTCGATATCCTGCAAGGAAGAGAGCAGGGTGGGGTGGACTTCGGTCGCCGTTTTCAGCGCACTATCGAGGCTGGTCGGGATAAGCTCGGTATTGGGAACCGGCTGCACCAGATCTTTGGGTACCTCGTTCACGACACGAATAAATTCACTCTCTGCATCGCGATAGTTGTTTTCAGCAGCAGCCTGATTTGAATAGGCTCGGGCAACACGACCTTCAATCTGGGTCTGATCCGCAGTAGAACCAAGCCCTGAATCAGTCCGCTTGCTGATGTCGCTGCGGATCTGTTCGTGGGTTTCCAGGTTTTGTTTGGAGAGTTCCAGGATCTCCTGCTGGCGCAGCATATTGAGGTAGACCTCAGCCACCCGCAGCGCGGTGTTTTCTGCTTCGGAGATCATCGCCAGACGCTGGGCATTGGCTTCAGCTTCGGTTCTGGAGACATTGTTGCTGACATCAAAGCCATCAAACAACATTTGCCGCAGACTGAGCCCAGCCTCTTTACGAGTCAACGAGTCATCACTAGTTGGATCACGACGCGTTGAAGGGCTATCAGTTTTTTCATAGCCTACGCCGCCACGCAGATCGATCGTAGGATAATAGCCACCCTTGGCTCCATCATGCTGATAGAGTCGTGCCTGATACAGATCAAACGCTTCCTTTATCTTGGGATGCGTAGCAAGTGTCTGTGCCACCGACTCTTCCAGAGTCTGGGCCTGACCCAAACTCGGGATCAGGATGCAGCCACTGACCAGCATGGCAACAATCGTTTTTTTCATGTTATCTCCAGTCATGTTTTGTTTTTAGATTGTTGGCTTATCGTTCTCTCAGTGCCGACTGCTTTGCCCGTAAAATCGGCTTAAGCAAATAGTCTAGGACACTTTTTTTACCAGTAATGATATCAGCACTGGCTAACATACCGGGGATGATGGGAAGTGCGTTAAGCTCATCGCCCAAGTAACTCTTCTCTGTTCGAACCCGAACCAGATAAAAGGAGTTCCCCTCCTCATCCTGGATCGAATCCGCACTTATCTGTTCAACCTTGCCATGCAATCCTCCATAGATTGTAAAGTCGTAGGCAGTAATTTTGACGATGGCATCCAGCCCCGGTCGCAGGAAGGCGATATCTTTCGGTGACACCTTGGCTTCTACCAGCAAGGTATCCTCCAACGGCACAATCTCCATCAAATCCATGCCAGGCTGAACCACGCCGCCCAGGGTGTTGATCTTGAGTTTCTTGATGGTGCCCTTGAGCGGAGCAATCACGCTGGTCCGGTCAACCCTGTCTCGCAAGCCAACCTGCCCTTCTGATAACTGGCCAAGCCGCCCCTGTTTCTCATTCAGTTCAGTCTGGGAGTCTGCTCTGAACTTCAGCGCAATATCATTACGCTTGGAGATGGTCTCACGCAGTACCGAATTGAGTTTTGGGATCAGCAGACGGTTACTCTCCAGCTCCCCCTGCATCTCGTTGACCTGCCGCTCAAGCTTAATTAGCTCCACTTGAGGCACTATACCCTCTTTCGCCAACGGACGGCTAATATTCAGTTCCTGTCTGGCCAGATCCACGCTGCGATTCACGGTGCGGATCTTGGCATTCAGTTCAATCAGCTCCTGCTCTTTCTGTTCGATTTGCTGACCAAGAATATAGAGCTGGTTCTTCAGGTTATTGAGGCGATCCCGCTGTACAGAGCGCTCACGGTGCGCATATTCGGCAAAGACGGTTTCATAACCATCGGGGAACTGGATTGGCGCTTCGCCTACCACGACCTGCTCACGCCAACCCAGTGCCGGGTCGTTTTTCACCTCGACACTGGCCATCTCGGCGCGCAGACGAGCCACATCGCCCTTGAGAGTGACCACCTCTTGCTCCCGTTCTCTAAAGTCGGAGCGGAAACGGGTGTCATCGATGCGCAGCAGCGGCTGCCCCTTTTCGACGATGTCCCCCTCTTTAACGAAGATCTCTTTGACGATCCCCCCTTCCAGGTTCTGGATCACCTGCAGCTGACGGGACGGAATAACCTTGCCCTGACCCACGGTGACTTCATCCAGTTCGGCCCAGGCCGCCCAGACGATGGCACTCATGAAAAAGAGGAAACAGCACCATAGCAGGATACGAGCTCCCGTCGGCGTGGTCAGCAGTACAGCTGCCGCGCCGTCATCGACAAACTCCAGATGCTCGGGTGCTGGCAATACCTCGCCGGAAGGCGTCTTTTTGCTGCGCTTGAACCAGTCCATGAGCCCCTTAACCATGGGACACCTCCTGCACGCGCACCTTGCCTTCCTTCAACTGCTGTAACACCACCTCTTTGGGGCCATCAGCAACGATCTGCCCCTGCTCGATGACGATCACTCGCGATGCCACATCCAGCATCGAGGTTTTGTGAGTGATGAGGATCAATGTGGTTTCCGGGCCCAGTCTGGCGAGCTCTTGCTTAACCTGCATCTCGGACTGGTTGTCCATGTTGGAGGTCGGCTCATCCATCACCAGAATGGGGGGATCATTGAGCAGGGCGCGTGCCAGCAGGATCGACTGACGCTGACCACCGGAGAGCTGACGGCCACCCTCACCTATCTGCCGATCCAGCCCGTTGGGATCCCTGTTGGTAAAGTTGGTGACACCCGCCCGCTTGGCGGCGCGCAAGACTCTCACATCATCCACCAGCGGATTACCCAGCATGATGTTGTCCCGCACCGAGCCAAAGAAAAGAATGACATCTTGCGGGACACAACCAATATTGCGGCGGATTACCGCAGGTGGCAGTTGATCGAGTTCAAAACCGTCGATACGTACCGAGCCATCGGTCGGTCGATACAACCCCATCAATAGCTTCTCGAGGGTCGTTTTACCCGCCCCAATCCGGCCGATAATCGCCACCTTTTCGCCCGGCTGAATGCGCAAATTGATATTGTGCAGAGTGCTGGTTTCCATGCCGGGATATTTGAAGGAGACATTTTCAAATTCAATTCGACCGGCAATCACCGGATGATGGATATATTGCTTGCCCTCCTCCTGCTCACCCGGGGTTTGCATGATTTTTTCCAGAATATCCAGTGCTGACTTGGCCTGGTTATAACGGGTCGACAATACGGAGAGTTGCACCATGGGCGCAATGGCGCGGCTGGAGAGCATCACGGCGGCAATCATGCCCCCCATGGTGACCAAACCTTCGGAGATCTGGTAAACACCGACAATCACCAGACCGACCGTCACCACCTGCTGGATATAACTGGCCAACGAGGACATGGAGTTGGTAATGCGGCGGGTCTGTACGCCCCAGGTGGAAATATGGGAGACGGCCTGTTCCCAGCGATGCTGGAACATGCTCTCGGCGCCGAAAATCTTGACGGTTTCCAGCCCGGAAATACTTTCAATCAGGTTGGCGTTCTTCTGGGACGCAAGGCGTGACCCCTCTTCGATGGACTGCTTGAGGGGCTCTTGAATATAGAAGCTGTAGGCGATGAGGATCAGCATGGCGACGATGGGAACCACCACCATTACGCCTGCAAACATCCAGATAATAAAAAGGAAGAAGACGGCAAAGGGCAGATCGATAAGAGTAGAAACCGTTGCGGAGGTGAAAAACTCCCGCACCGATTCAAATTCCTGCAGATGTTTTGCGAACGCGCCAGTGGAAGCGGGACGAGACTCCATCCTCATGCCCATCACCTTGGCGAAAATTTTGGCGGACAGCAGCACATCAGACTTTTTACCGGCAATGTCGATAAAGTAACTGCGCAACTGCCGCATCACAAAATCGAAGGTAAAGACCACCATGGCCCCGACAGCCAGCACCCAGAGCGAATCAAACGCCAGATTGGGCACAATCTTGTCATAGACGTTCATGGTGAAAAGAGGGCTGGCGATGGCAAACAGGTTGATCAGAATGGAGGCGATCAGCACATCGCGATAGATGCCGCGGGATTCGAACAAGGTGCTCCAGAACCAGTGTCCATCACGGGTTTCAAGCACCTTGGGCGAGCGTTCGTCAAACTTGAACTGCTTCTTTACATAGAAGAGGCGCCCCAGATACTCATCACCCAACTGGGCTGCGGTCAGCCATTGCGCGGCATCACCGGCCTGAGGGAAAATCACTTTCCCCTGGCTGCGATCTTCGTTCCACTCCAGCAAAATGCAGGCGCCACCACTGCGCATCTGCAATACGCAAGGCAGCAGCAAGGGAGAAATATCGGCCAGTGGCTGGATCACTTCACGGGCGGATAACCCGCCCCGCTCGGCAGCACGGCAAAAGAGTGCGGTTGTCAGGCGTCCGGAGACCAGTGGCAACCCGGTCGTCAGGGCATCCTGACTGTTGGGCACACCATAAAAACGGGTCAAAAAGACCAGACACTCCAATAACTCATCAATACGACTTGTTTCTGCTTGCATAGCATCCTGTCACTGCATAAATGAGGTAGATAAGAGCGTTCATCGCTCATATTTCCCTGCTATAGCCACGCTAAAACCGAGTGGCCTTCCCGCTGATGAGACTGATCAGGGGATAAACCTGTCCAGATAGATCGCGACACTCATCGCCAATTTCCCGGCACAGCAGCAATGGTGGCATGATTCGTTATTGGTAAAAATAATCGGCTCATCAACACCATGCTAACACTGCAATCAGGGTGAATGTCGGAGTTAATTGATAATGACATTTATTATGGCGCACCACTATATCAACCGGCACGTACCAAAACTATAGTTTAGGGTATGAAGTTTTTTATATAACCCTATGTTTTACGTGAAAATAATAATCTGGTTCTCAATTATAGGTCAGGAAGTATGAAGGGTCTGCCCAACGCGTGACCTTGCGGGCCGTTCAATGAGAGTGCTTTGGCAATGTCCGCCATGGCCGTCCAGCGATTTTCACACCAGGCTGGCGCCAACAGGGTTGGACGGCGCGCGGAGGCCGAAATCCGGTGATACACCACCTCGGGCGGCGTGTGCTGGATCATGGCAACGGCCGCCTCCACATACTGCTCCAGCGTCAATACCTCAAGCCGCCCCGCCTGCCACGCCTTGCCGAGAGTACTGCCTTCAACCACATGAAGCGGATGCAACTTGATCCCCTCAACACCGGTCTCAACGATGCGATGCAGGGTATCGAGGCTGTCCATCGGCACTTCGCCCGGCAGGCCGACGATCAGATGAGCACATACCTTGATGCCGCGCTGATGGGCACGTCTTACCGCATCCTCATAGGCGGCATAACCGTGGCCGCGGTTGATCCGTTGCAGGGTCTTGTCATTGGCACTTTGCAGCCCGAGCTCCAGCCACACCTCGTAACCCCGGGCCTGATAGCCCGCCAACAGATCCAGCACCGCATCCGGTACGCAATCGGGGCGAGTGCCCACGCAGAGCCCCACCATATCGCTCACCGACAGCGCCTCTTCATACATCCGCTGCAGATATTCGACCTCGGCATAGGTACTGGTATAGGCCTGAAAGTAGGCAAGATAGCGCTTGGCACGGGTGACTTCGTCCCGGCGAGCCAGCAGTTGTTGCACCACGGAGAGTTGCTGAGCCGACTCGTCGGCAAAAGAGGAAACGTTGCAGAAGGTGCAGCCACCACGGCCCAGGGTGCCGTCACGGTTCGGGCAGGTGAAGGCCCCGTGGATGGAGAGTTTGTGGATCTTCTGACCATGACGCTGCTTGAGATCCTGACCGAATGTATTGACGAGTTCGTGTAACTGCATGACACCTCCGCTAAAGGAGCGCCATTGTACGAGCTTGCGCAAAACAGGGGCTGAGCTGGATCAAGCTAGCGGAGAGGGTAAAACATATAAATACCCGACCAATTTTGAATAAATATAGAGAAAAAGCGCAAAAAAAGGATTTTTACAGTTCTTTGACGATTCAAACAGTAAACATCCATATGAAAATGAGACCTGATAACCCACTGTTGAACAATGAAAAATTCAAAGAGACCCGACAGCACACAATTGCAAGCATGGGATATTGAAAATGTGATCCCTTCCGCTGTCGGCCACATCGGGTTGGTAAAATTACTACATTCGCCCATCGTCGCCGAGCGCACCATTGAGCCCGCCAATGGCGATATATTTAACCAACAAAATCAAACTACACAGAATAAACACTCCATAACTGCGAGCGAATCCCCCTAACCCGACATTTTGTTATGCGAATGTAACCATGAAGACAAACCTGACCTGCGATTGACCTCGCCAGAAAATCCCATTAGTTTGGAGATTCGCCACGTCAGGCAGACGGAACCACAAGAGCCAATCGCAATTTATGCAGTCAGGTGATGACTGTGCGATACAAGGCCGAGCAAGGGAGAAATGCAATGTCACTATATGATCCAAAGCTGGAGAGGGATAACTGTGGCTTCGGCCTGTTGGCCCACATGGAAGGGGAAGCCAGCCACAAGCTTGTCCGTCTCGCGATGTCAGCATTGGCTCGCATGCAGCACCGCGGCGGGATCTCCGCCGATGGCAAGACCGGCGATGGTTGCGGTCTGCTGCTGCAAAAACCGGACAGCTTCTTCAGAGCTGTCGCCGAGGAGAAGGGATGGCACCTTGGCCGCAACTATGCGGTCGGCATGCTGTTTCTCAACCCTGACCCCGTATTGGCCCAGCAGACCCGCGATATCATCGACGAAGAGCTGGAAAAAGAGACCCTGAGTCTGGTCGGCTGGCGCAAGGTGCCCGTCGATACCAACGTACTCGGTACCATCGCCAAAGCCTCCCTGCCCAGCATTGAACAGGTCTTTGTCAACGCCCCGCCCGGCTGGGTCGACAAGGATCTCGAGCGCCGTCTCTATATCGTGCGTCGCCGCATCGAAAAGCGCGTCAACGACGACTACTTCTACGTGGTCAGCCTCTCCAACCTGGTCACCGTCTATAAAGGGCTGTGCATGCCGGTGGACTTGCCGCGCTTCTATCTGGATCTCGCCGACATCCGTATGCAGGCGGCCATCTGCGTCTTCCACCAGCGTTTCTCCACCAACACCAGCCCGCGCTGGCCGCTGGCCCAGCCGTTCCGCTATCTGGCCCACAACGGCGAGATCAACACCATCGCCGGCAACCGCCAGTGGGCCAAGGCGCGCAGCTACAAGTTTGCGACGCCGCTGATCCCCGATTTGCAGGAAGCGGCCCCCTTCGTCAACACCACCGGCTCTGACTCCTCCAGCCTCGACAACATGCTGGATCTCTTCCTCGCCGGTGGTATGGACCTGTTCCGCGCCATGCGCCTGTTGATCCCGCCAGCATGGCAAAAGCACCCGAACATGGATGACGACCTGCGCGCCTTCTACGACTTCAACTCCATGCACATGGAGCCGTGGGACGGCCCGGCCGGTATCGTCATGACCGACGGTCGCTACGCCACCTGCGCACTTGATCGCAACGGTCTGCGTCCGGCCCGCTACGTCATCACCAAAGACAAGTTCATCACCCTCGCCTCAGAAGTCGGTACCTGGGACTACACCCCGGACGAAGTGCTGGAGAAGGGCCGGGTCGGCCCGGGCGAGCTGTTCGTGGTGGATACCAGCAACGGCAAGGTGTGGACCAGCTTCGAGATCGATGACGATCTCAAAAACCGCCACACCTACAAGCAGTGGATGGATAAACATTGCCGCAGACTGGTCCCCTTCGAGCAGATGGATGACAGCCAGACCGGTAGCCGCGAGTTCTCCGACGACCAGTTGAAAACCTATCAGAAGCTGTTTGGCTACTCCTTCGAGGAGCTGGATCAGATCATCCGGGTATTGGGTGAAAATGGTCAGGAGGCGGTGGGCTCCATGGGGGATGATACCCCGATGGCGGTGCTCTCCTCCGGCCCGCGTACCCTCTATGACTACTTCCGCCAGATGTTTGCCCAGGTGACCAACCCGCCCATCGATCCGCTGCGGGAAAACCACGTCATGTCGCTGGCCACCTGTATCGGTCGCGAGCAGAACGTCTTCAACGAGACCTTCGGCCACGCCCACCGGGTGCTGTTCCAGTCGCCGATCCTGCTCTACTCCGACTTCCACCAGCTACTGGCACTGGAAGGTGAGTACTACCGTCATCAGGTGATCAGCCTCAACTTCAAGCCCGAAGAGGGGCTAGAAGCGGCCATCGTGCGCATCTGCGACGAGGCCAAAACTGCCGCCAGGAGCGGTACCGTGCTGCTGGTGCTGTCGGATCGCGATATCAGCGCCGACACCCTGCCGATCCCGGCCGCCATGGCGGTGGGCGCGATACAGCGCACCCTGGTGGACAACAACCTGCGCTGCGACGCCAACATTCTGGTGGAGACTGCAAGCTGCCGTGACCCGCACCACTTCTCTGTGCTGCTGGGCTTTGGCGCGACCGCCATCTACCCCTATCTCGCCTACGAAACCCTGGCCAAACAGGTTGAAGAGGGCGTGCTCGCCATGTCCCTGCGCCAGGCCATGGTCAACTACCGCAACGGCATCAACAAGGGGCTCTACAAGGTGATGTCCAAGATGGGCATCAGCACGGTCGCCAGCTACCGCTGCTCCCAGCTGTTCGAAGCGGTGGGTCTGGCCAAGTCGGTGGTCGATACCTGCTTCCGCGGCGTATCGAGCCGTATTCAGGGTGCCGATTTTGCCGACATCCAGCAGGATCAGCACAATCTGGCCCGTCAGGCATGGCTGGTGCGCAAGCCCCTCCCCCACGGCGGCCTGCTCAAGTTCGTCCACGGCGGCGAGTACCACACCTACAACCCGGATGTGGTGCAGACCCTGCAAACCGCGGTGCGCTCCGGCAACTATGCCGATTACAAAGAGTACGCCCGTCTGGTGAACGAGCGCCCAGTTGCCACCCTGCGCGATCTGCTGGCGCTGAAGAAGGTCGACAATCCGGTCGCGCTGGATCAGGTTGAGCCGGCCGACAAGCTGTTCCCCCGCTTTGACTCCGCCGCCATGTCCATCGGTGCCCTCGGTCCTGAGGCCCACGAGGCACTGGCAGTCGCCATGAACCGCCTCGGTGGTCAGAGCAACTCCGGCGAAGGTGGCGAAGATCCCAAGCGTTTCGGTACCGAGAAGAACTCCCGCATCAAGCAGGTGGCTTCCGGCCGCTTTGGCGTCACCCCCCACTACCTGATGAACGCCGATGTGGTGCAGATCAAGGTGGCGCAGGGTGCCAAGCCCGGCGAGGGTGGCCAGCTGCCCGGTGACAAGGTCACTGCCCAGATCGCCCAGCTGCGCTATTCCGTGCCCGGCGTGACCCTGATCTCGCCGCCGCCGCACCACGACATCTACTCCATCGAGGATCTGGCCCAGCTCATCTTCGACATCAAGCAGATCAACCCGAGCTGTCTGGTGTCGGTGAAACTGGTCTCCGAGCCCGGTGTGGGCACCATCGCTTGCGGCGTGGCCAAGGCCTATGCCGACTTCATCACCATCTCCGGTTATGACGGCGGCACTGGCGCCAGCCCCCTCACCTCGGTCAAATATGCCGGCTCCCCGTGGGAACTGGGTCTGGCCGAAACCCAGCAGGCGCTGGTCGCCAACGGTCTGCGCCACAAGGTGCGGCTGCAGGTGGATGGTGGTCTCAAGACCGGTCTCGACATCATCAAAGCGGCCATCCTCGGCGCCGAGAGCTTCGGCTTTGGCACCGGCCCCATGGTGGCGCTCGGTTGCAAATACCTGCGTATTTGCCACCTGAACAACTGCGCCACCGGCGTTGCCACTCAGGATGAGAAGCTGCGTCGCGAGCACTTCACCGGTCTGCCGGAGATGGTGATGAACTACTTCAAGTTCATCGCCGAGGAGACCCGCGAGCTGATGGCCCAGCTCGGCGTCACCCAGCTGACCGACCTGATTGGCCGCACCGATCTGCTGGAAGCCCTACCCGGCCTCACCGCCCGTCAGGCCAAGCTGGATCTCTCCGGCATTCTAGCCCGTCCGGTTGCGCCGGCAGGCTCCAGCCTGTTCAGCCAGCAGCACAACCCCACTTTCGACAAGGGGCCGCTCAACCTCAAGATGGTGGAAGATCTGCTGGAAGCGGTGGAAACCTCAAGCGGTGGCGAGTTCCGCTACGACATTCGCAACACCGACCGCTCGGTGGGTGCACGCCTCTCCGGCGAAATCGTCAAACGTCACGGCAACCAGGGGATGGCGGCAGATCCGGTCAAGGTGCACTTCAACGGCACCGCAGGCCAGAGCTTCGGCGTCTGGAACGCAGGTGGCCTTGAGATGATCCTCACCGGTGACGCCAACGACTACGTGGGCAAGGGGATGACCGGCGGCAAGCTGGTGATCAAGCCCCATGTCGGCGTGGCGTTCAAATCCCATGAAGCGGCCATCATCGGCAACACCTGCCTCTACGGCGCCACCGGCGGCAAACTCTACGCCGCAGGCACTGCCGGCGAGCGTTTCGCGGTGCGCAATTCCGGCGCCCTGGCGGTCGTCGAGGGAATTGGCGACAACGGTTGTGAATACATGACCGGCGGCATCGTCACCGTACTGGGTCAGACCGGCGTCAACTTCGCGGCAGGCATGACCGGCGGCTTTGCCTACGTGCTCGACGAGTGCGGCAACTTCGCCAAGCGCACCAACCCCGAGCTGGTGGAACTGCTGGACGTGGCGGATCTCGCCATCCATCAGGAGCACCTGCGCGGCATCATCACGGCGCACCTCAATGAGACCGGCAGCTCGCGCGCCGAGGAGATCCTGGCCAACTTCGACTCCTATGTGCCCAAGTTCAGGCTGATCAAACCCAAGTCCAGCGACGTGAAATCGCTGCTGGGTCACACCAGCCGTTCCAGTGCAGAACTCAGAATCCAGGCGCAATAAGGAGGGAACCCTATGAGCCAGAACGTATTTCAGTTTATCGATGTCCAGCGGGTCGACCCGCCCAAGAAGCCGCTCAAGATCCGCAAAATCCAGTTTGTGGAGATCTACGAGTCCTTCAATCAGCCGCAGGTACAGATGCAGGCGGATCGCTGCCTCGAGTGCGGCAACCCCTACTGCGAGTGGAAGTGCCCGGTTCACAACTACATCCCCAACTGGCTGAAACTGGCCAAAGAGGGGCGCATTCTGGAGGCGGTGGAGCTCTCCCACCAGACCAACAGCCTGCCGGAAGTGTGCGGTCGGGTCTGCCCGCAGGATCGCCTCTGTGAGGGCTCCTGCACCCTCAACGATCGCTTCGGCGCGGTGACCATCGGCAACATCGAAAAGTACATCACCGACAAGGCGTTCGAGATGGGCTGGAAGCCCGATCTCTCGAACGTGGTCAAGACCGGCAAGCGGGTCGCCGTCATCGGCGCCGGCCCGGCGGGTCTCGCCTGCGCCGATGTGCTGGCACGCAATGGCGTTACCCCGGTAGTGTTTGACAAATATCCGGAGATAGGTGGCCTGCTTACCTTCGGCATCCCCTCCTTCAAGCTGGAAAAAGAGGTGATGCAGCGTCGCCGCGAGATATTCCAGGGGATGGGCGTGGAGTTTCGTCTCGAGACCGAGGTGGGCCGTGATGTCACCTTCGCCGATCTGCTCGGCGAGTTCGATGCGGTCTTCCTCGGGGTAGGCACCTACAAGTACATGAAGGGCGGCTTTGCCAACGAAGAGGCGCCGGGCGTCTATGATGCCCTGCCCTACCTCATCGCCAACGCCAACCGGTTGCTGGGCTTTGAGAAGGCGCAAGCCGACTATATCGACTTCGCCGGCAAGCAGGTGGTGGTGCTGGGCGGTGGCGATACCGCCATGGACTGTGTACGTACCGCCATCCGTCAGGGGGCCGCCAAGGTGATCTGTGCCTATCGCCGCGACGAGGAGAACATGCCGGGCTCCAAGCGGGAGGTGAAAAATGCCCGCGAGGAGGGGGTTGAGTTTATGTTCAACCTGCAACCGGTGGCAGTCGAACTGGATGCCAACGGTCGCACCGTCGGCATCAAAGTAGTGAGCACCGAGCTGGGTGAACCCGATGCCAATGGTCGCCGCAATCCGGTGGTCATCGAGGGCTCAGAGCAAGTGCTGGCTGCCGATGCGGTAGTGATGGCGTTTGGCTTCCAACCCAACCCCCAACCCTGGATGGCGGAGTTCGGCATCGAGCTCGACAACCGGGATCGCATCAAGGCCCGCGAGCAGGCCGAATACGCCTTCCAGACCAGCAATCCCAAGGTGTTCGCCGGTGGCGACGCGGTACGTGGCTCCGATCTGGTGGTGACAGCCATCTACGAAGGGCGCAAGGCGGCCGAAGGGATCATGGACTATCTGGCGGTCTGATCCGACCGACCAAGACCCTGATGCGCTTTCACAATCAGCCCCGCCAATGCGGGGCTGATTTCTTTGACATGCCGCCAGTGAATAGCGATGGCTAACTCTTTGGCATCGGACAAACCCAAGAACTGCGCCATTCTGGCGCGGCATACTCATCGGGCCAATACTCGGTCTGCTGTTGAATTTTACCTTCCGCAACATGGTGAAATGTGATGGCGCGAGCATTTACGACCCCATCGCTGACCAGCACCTCACTGACCACCTCACTCCCTTGTGCCAGAAGACGGACAATCTCGAAGCGCCACAGGCCAGCTGCGGGGTAGCGACGATTGATCTCAATAAAATTCTCTCGCCCCACAATCCGTTCTCCCGATTGGGGCCAGTCACAGAAAAAATCATCTCCCAGCCAGCTTGCCGCCTTCGCAAAGTCATTGCTCTGCATCTCCTGCCAATAGGCCTCTACCACTGCTTTTGGCTCCATGGTGTTCAATTCCATACTCACTCTCCCTACACACGCACCACCAGCCACTCCCCCTTGCCGACCGGCACCAGCGAGGTGGCAAAGGCCGGATCCTGCCCGACCTCGTTCATCCACTCCACCATCTCGCTGCGATGGGAGATGGCGTTATCAACCACCAGCAGGCCACGGGGTGCCAGCAGGCGGCGGATCTGCGGCCACCATGCCCGGTAGTGCTGACGATCCGAATCGAGGAAGATGAGCTGATAGCCGCCTTGCGGCAAGATCGGTAACAGCTCGCCCGCATCCCCTGCCAGCAAGGTTACCCAGGGGGCCAACCCTGACCTCTGAAAGTTGTCATGGGCCAGCACGCGCTTATCCTCATCCAGCTCAATGGTGGTAACGTGCCCCTCCAGCCGACGCACCGCTTCTGCCAGCCAGAGTGTGGAGTAACCATTGGAGGTGCCGATCTCCAGCACCGCCTGCGCCCCACGGGTCTGTACCAGCACTGACAGCAACTCCCCCGTATCGCGGGTGATATTGAGCAGCTTGCGGTGTCGAGCCTGCTGCATGCTGTCATTGCGCTCGCCAAGCTGCTCCAGCTGGCGTTTTAACTGTTCCAGTTCCATCGATATCCCTTTCGTCCTTGCCCAAAACCGCTAGCCCACACCTCCAGGCTTGGCACTTGGGAGTCAAATGATTGCTTTCAACCGCCATTCACACCACAAAGGATGAGAAAAGGACAACCATTTGAGGCAGAATTTGTGACGTCTATCTGTTACACTTCGCGCCCGCCATTTTCCGGCTCACTCTCTGACTTGATGTCAGGCGCAGCCGTCGGTGGTTACAACCTCCGTCTCGCTCATGCCGAGCTAACCAAGCCAAACACAGCCCAGCTGGAACACAGGAACCCATTATGAGATTTGAATCGTTCGATTTTGCCCCCGAGATTTTGCGTGCTGTCTCAGATTGCGGTTATCAGGAGATGACCCCTGTGCAGCAACAGGCGATCCCGGCCATTCGCCGTGGCCGCGATGTGCTGGCCAGCGCCCAGACCGGTACCGGCAAGACCGCCGCCTTCGCCATGCCCATCTTGCAGCGTCTGGTAGACAATCCGGCGCCGGTCCAGCCTTCCAACGCCCGTGTGCTGATCCTGACCCCGACCCGCGAGCTGGCGGCTCAGGTGGCGAGCAACATCAATGACTTCGCCAAGTATCTCGATATCACCACCATCACAATCGTCGGCGGTGGCAAGCAGGACGTGCAGGCCAAGAAGCTCAAAGCGGGCGCTCACATCATTGTGGCCACCCCGGGCCGTCTACTGGAGCACCTCACCGCCTGCAACCTCAGCCTCTCTGGCGTCGAGTGTCTGGTGATGGATGAAGCAGATCGCATCCTCGACATGGGCTTCAGTGCCGATGTGCAGAAGATCCTGCAAGCGGTCAACAAGACCCGTCAAAACCTGCTCTTCTCCGCCACCTTCTCCGACGCGGTGAAGAAGCTGGCCAACCTGATGCTGGACAGACCGCTGATCGTCAGCGTCAACAAGCAGAACTCCACCGCCGACACCGTCAGCCACACAGTCTATCCGGTCGAGCAGAAGCGCAAGCGCGAGCTGCTCTCAGAGCTGATTGGCAAGCAGAACTGGCAGCAGGTGCTGGTGTTCGCCAGTACCCGCGAGAGCTGTGATGTGCTGGTCGAGGAGCTGAACCTCGACGGCATCAAGTCCGCCGTGGTCCATGGCGAGAAGGCCCAGGGCAACCGTCGCCGCGCCCTGCGCGAATTCATGGAAGGCAAGGTACGGGTACTGGTCGCCACCGAAGTGGCCGCCCGTGGTCTGGATATCCCGAGCTTGGAATACGTGGTCAACTATGATCTGCCGTTCCTGGCGGAAGATTACGTGCACCGCATCGGTCGTACCGGTCGTGCCGGCAAGCGCGGCATGGCCATCTCCTTCGTCAGCCGTGAAGAGGAGCGCACCCTGCTGGAGATCGAGGCCCTGATCGGCCAGAAGATCCGTCGCATCATGGTGCCGGGCTATGAGGTGAGCAGCCGTGACGAGCTGATCAAACAGCTGCAGGAGCGTCGCCGCTTCGGCAAGCGTCCGCAGCGTGAAGATAACGCCGTGGCCCAGGTGATGGCCGAAGCCAAGCTGCAGGGTCAGCGCCTCAAGCGTCTGGCTGCAGCCAAGAAGCCCCGTCAGCCGAAATAAGGCGGGCAGTTGCTCTATTGAACCGCAAAGGCGCCACTGGCGCCTTTGCCATCTCTGTCATCGGTGTTGACCCCTGGTGGTCAACTCAAGGATTGCTTATGACCTCTCCGACCTACAATCAGGCCCTGCTCGAGATGGCCACTCAAAGCCTGGCCGAACTGGCCCGCACCGCCGAGCAAAAGGCGGGCAAGCGCACTCCGGCGCAAGAGAGCCACTTTCTCTGCACCTGGATGGCCGACTCCCTCAAGGAGAAGCGCTTCTCCCGTCTGGTGATGGAAGATTTGAAAGCTTGGGTGCAGCTTGGCCGCACGCTGGGTGCGGGTGCCGATCTCAAGGGATTGCTGGAGCGCATCGCCTTCCAATACCAGTGCGCCATGACCAATCCGCAGCAACTGGGGGCCAAGCTGGCGGCCCTGCTGGAGGAGCTCTCAGCGGCAGGCTGGCTGGTGCTGACCGAGAGCGAGGTGAACGCCAAGCTGCGCCTGCAATCTGGCGGTCAGGCGAGTCTGGTGATCAGCCACAGCGAATATGAAGGCCATATCGAGGGTGGTGAGCTTGTCAAACCCCTCACCCTCTATGTGCGCGGTGACGAGAAGGTGCTGGCCGAGGCGGCCTTCAAGTACGGCCTGCTGCTGAGCCAGGGCAACAAGAAAACCACCCTGGTCAAACATCACAAGGCCTACCGGCTGATGCCGGACAACGCCCAACCGGCGCTGGCACTGCTGAGCGAGGCTCGCCAGAGCGCCTGATCTCGCCTGTTTTCAGCAATAAAAACGGCAGACCCTCATTTAAAGCAGGGCCTGCCGTTTTTTATTGTTCGATCTTTGGTGATGAGGTTGGGTAGTCGTTTAGCGGATCTTGATGCCAATCTGGCCCGCGTCACACCACTCGAACATCACCTCTTCGCTCTTGCCGCAGCAACTGCCACCACAGACCCGACTCTCGCGCTTGATGACCCGCCCCTTGCGCATCCAGACGCCGAGCATGGCCTCCACCGCATCTTCCGAGGTGTGGAATTGGCGAGCCAGATCACGCCGGCTCACCTTCTGCTGCGCGGCGAGGTAATCCCCCAGCTCGCGCAGGATCATAAGGTCACCACCTTGCGGGCAACGATGTCACCGTGACGGCGACCGGCCCACCAGAGCAGTACCAGAGAGAGGCCGTAGCTGACGATCCAGAACAGGCTCTGCTCCGGATGAGCGGCAAAGGTCGCGACCTGATAGAAGAGGGTGGCGCACATAAAGGCCATGTAGTTGCACCATACCGCTGTCATCAGCGCCCACTGACGACCGGTTTCCCGCACCAGCGCGCCCATGGCGGCGGCGCAAGGCATGTAGAGCAGCACGAACAAGAGGTAGGCAAAGGCACCGGCCGCCCCGTCGAAGTGGGTCTGCATATTGCCGTAGGTGGAGACATCTACCTCCTGCGCCTCGGCGGCAGCTTTCTGGTCGTCAAGGTTGCCAACATCAAGCCCCATGGGGTCACTCGGGTTGATCTCCGCCAGATTGGCCGCCACGGCATCGATCGCCTCGTGGAAACTGGCCACCAGCGAGAACTCGCTCTCCTCCTCTGCATCGCCACCACCGGCGTAGAGGCTGTTGAGGGTGCCGACCACCGCCTCTTTGGCGAAGATACCGGTGACGATACCGACCGTGGCCTGCCAGTTGTCATCGCGTACACCGATGGGGTGCAGCACCGGGGTCACCGCCTGGCTGATCTTGCTCAGGACCGAGCTCTCCTGCTCCTGATGGCCAAAGCTGCCATCGGTGCCGAGCGAATTGAGCACGCTCAGCACGGCGACCACCAGCACGATGGTTTTACCGGCGCCAAAGACGAAGGATTTAAGCTTCTGCCAGGTCTTGATGGCAACGTTGACCGGACGCGGCCACTCGTAATCCGGCATCTCCATCAGCATGGAGTCGCTCTTGCCCGGCAGCAGGGTGCTGCGCAGCAACAGGCCGGTGAACACCGCCACCAGAATGCCGATGAGGTAGAGACCGAACACCAGGTTCTGACCTGACTCGGGGAAGAAAGCCACCGCAAACAGGGCGTAAACCGGCAGACGGGCACCGCACGACATGAAGGGCGCCATGGCGGAGGTCATCAGCCGTTCCCGCTCGGAGTTGAGGGTACGGGTCGCCATCACCGAGGGGACGGTACAGCCAAAGCCCATCAGCATCGGCACGAACGCCTTGCCCGGCAGGCCGAGGCGGCGCATCAGGGCATCCACCACGAAGGCGGCACGGGCCAGATAGCCGGAGCTCTCCAGCACCGCGAGGAACAGATAGAGGCAGCCAATCACCGGAATAAAGGTGGCTACGGTCTGCAAGCCGACGCCAAAGCCATCAGCCAGAATGGCGCCCAGCCATTCGGGGGCATTGACCAGCCCCAGCAGGTGGTGCACCCCATCGACAAACAGGGCGCCGCCCATGATGTCGAAGAAGTCGATAAAGGCGCTGCCAACGTTGATGGCAAACAGGAACATCAGGTACATGACAAACAGGAAGAAGGGGATGCCAATCCAGCGATTGAGCAGCACCCGGTCCAGCCACTCGCTCTGGGCCTCGGTGAGCTTGCCCTTCTGCTGACGAGCCTGTTGTACCCACTGGTGGATATGGCCGTAGCGGATATCCGCCAGTTGCAGGTCGATATCCTGTCCCTGATGGGCGCGAGCCACTACATTGGCGGCGGCCGCCTGCTGACCGGGCAGCAGGGTCTCCTGCATCACCGCATCCTCTTCCAGCAGGCGCAGGGCGCGGCCACGGGTAGTGAGGTGATGCGGGGCGAGCAGGGTCTCCAGCTCCGCCAGATCGGTTTCAAGCGCGTGGCCGTAATCGAGTTGCAAGGCGGCTTGCGGCTGACCGATAAACTGCCGGATCTGCTGCTTGAAGGCGGCAACCTGCTTGCTGTTGTGGGCAGAGAGGGCCACTACAGGGCAACCGAGGGATTTGCCGAGCTTGCTCTCGTCGATGACGATGCGGCGCTTTTGCAGGATATCCAGCTTGTTGAGCACCACCACCATGGGCAGGCCCAGTTCGCGCAGTTGCAGCGTGAGGTAGAGGGAGCGCTCCAGATTGGCGGCGTCGATGACGTTGAGCAGCAGGTCGGGTTGTTGGCCCTGGGCAAAGCGGCTGGCGATCTGCTCGTCCAGACTGCCATCCTGACTGGCCAGGCTATAGATGCCGGGCAGATCCATCAGCTTGAAGTGATGCTCACCCGCGCTGAACTCACCCATCTTCTTGTCGACGGTGACACCACTCCAGTTGCCTACCTGCTGGCGGGCGCCGGTCAGGGCGTTGAACAGGGAGGTCTTGCCGCTATTGGGGTTACCTACCGTTACCAGGGAATAATTCATACCAGCTCTACCTCTATTTTCTTCTGAACCCGCCGCGTGCGTGTGACAAGCCGCTTTGCAGGTTCGACTTCTTGTCTCTGAACCGCTCCCGGTGACGTTTCTGAACCAGAGCGGTAGCCGAACAGGGGGTTATACCGGCTCGACTTCTATTTGCTGGGCCAGACTCTTTTGCATGGAGAGACAGATCCCCTGGCACTGGATCTGGAGCGGGTCCCCCAGGGGGGCGGAGCGCAGATAGATGACTTCAGTCTGGGGCAACAGGCCCATCACCATCAGTTTGCGGCGCAGCGGCCGGGCGAGCTGATTCATATTCTTGATGCGAGCACTCTGTCCCGGTGACAACTGCGTGAGTACCATGACTGACTCCTGAAGTTAAACAATAATAATTCGCTTTTACTTGGGGCATTATAAGCTGTGTCTTCAACTTTTATTTGAGTAAAATCAAACTCCGCTTAGCTAACCCATAAAGTATTGCCATGAGTCACGACAACAACAGCCGCCTCGTTTACAGCACAGATGGCGGCATGATCAAGGAGCAGAGCGCTCCCCAATCCGCCTCCCCCTTCCCCACCGACGGCACCGTGCGCATTCGCCGCGAGACCAAGGGGCGCAAGGGTGCCGGGGTGATCACCATTCATGGCGTACCCGCCGATCAGCAAAAATCCCTGGCCACCCTGCTCAAGAAAAAGTGCGGCACCGGAGGCGGTATCAAGGAGGGGGTAATCGAGATCCAGGGGGATAAACGGGACCTGATCAAAACCGAGCTGGAGAAAGCCGGTTTCAGCGTCAAGCTGGTGGGTGGCTGATCCCCTTGTCACTCATGCGGTTTTTCCCTAGAATGCCCGCTCCCATCGAGGGGGAGTAGTCTCGCACACCGGTGCCATCCATTGCATGAATACCGGTTTGCGACCCTGATCAACATACTTGGTGCCAAATCACCATGGTCAGGGTGATCCATGCCAGCCATGGATTTGACAAGACCTTTGACGGGCCAGTGCCAATACCGGGGACGGATGGCGCAGGCTTGTCTTTGGTTTATAACAATTCCGTCCCCCGGTCATTTTTATGGAAGCCTTGTTAACCTCAACCCTCAGCGTCGCCATTGCCGAAATCGGCGATAAAACCCAGCTGTTGGCGTTGCTGCTCATCTGCCGTTTTCGCAAGCCCTGGCCCATCATCGCCGGCATGCTGGCGGCTACCCTGCTCAACCATGCGGGCGCTGCCTGGATTGGCGAGTTCATTAGTCGCTGGCTCGATCCCAAGATAATGACCTGGCTGGTCGCCATCGCCTTTATCGCCATGGCTATCTGGATTTTGGTGCCGGACAAGATGGATGACGAGGAGAGCTCGCTGGATAAATACGGCCCCTTTATGGCCACCTTCGTGCTCTTCTTTATCGCCGAGATTGGCGACAAGACCCAGATCGCCACCGTGCTGCTGGCCGCCAAGTATGACTCGCTGGTGCAGGTCATTACCGGGACTACCCTCGGCATGATGCTGGCCAACGTGCCTGTGGTGCTGATCGGCAAGCTGGGGGCAGACAAGCTGCCGCTCAAGGGGATCCGCATCGCCTGCGCCATCCTCTTCGTCGGCCTCGGGGTGAGCACCCTGATCTTTGCCTGATGGCCCGTACCCGATGACCAAGCCCTCCCCTGTGGAGGGCTTTTTTGTTTACTGCTGTGTCTATTGCGTAACCCGCTGTCGCAACCACCAGCCGCAGAGCCAAGGGGCAGTGCACGGTTGCGGGTGCCTCATGCCATAATGGGGCAAACCTCGCGGAGTCCCCCCATGCACAACGTATCAAGAGAGACGCTTCTCGAATGGGTCAAACAGGGACGGCTGGCGCCAGAGAAGCTGGCGGACGCCCTGACCCTCGCCGATCTTCCCCCCCATCCGGCGCGCTGGCAGTGGCTGTTTGACCGGCTGCTGCTCTGGCTCGGCGCCCTCTGCATCGGGGCTGGCCTCATCTTCTTCGTCGCCTTCAACTGGCAAGAGCTGGGCCGGGTCTCCCGCCTCGCACTGCTGGAGGCACCGCTGCTCGCCATGCTGCTTCTGCTGTGGCACAAACCGCTGGGGGATACCCCCCGTCAGGCGCTGCTGCTCGCTATCGCCCTCAATATCGGCGCCCTGCTGGCGCTGGTGGGTCAGACCTACCAGACCGGCGCCGATCCCTGGCAGCTGTTCGCCACCTGGGCGCTGATGCTGGTGCCGCTGGCGGCATTTGGCCAAAGCCCGCTGCTCTGGACCTTAAGCTGGCTGCTCGGCCAGCTGGCGCTAGTGCTCTACTGGCGGCTCGGTTTGTTCACGTTCTTCTTTACCTTCGATGAAGAGGGATTGGGCTGGTGCCTTACCCTGCTCAACGCCGCCCTCTGGGGTCTGCTTCTGCTGGCACCAAACCGCTGGCGCCTGATGCCAAGCTGGCTGGCGGGTCTGGCCGCAGGTCTGGGGACCACCCTGCTCACCCTGCTGGCGCTCTTCGATGCTGCCTCCCCGCTGGTGTGGCCGCTCTGGCTTGGCTGGCTCGCTGCGGCCTATGCCCTTTGGCACCACAGATTTATCGCCGGACTCGCCATGGGGTGCCTCAGTCTGATTGCCGTCATCCTCGCGGCGCTGGGCAAGTGGATGGAGCCCGATATCAACGGTTTCTTGCTGCTGAGCCTGATCGCCATCGGCCTTTCGGTCACCGCCGCCCGCTGGCTGCAACAACAACGGAGGTCTCATGAGTGATCTGACCCTTTGGCAAGCACTGCAACAGGCCAATCTGGTGGAGGGGGAGATGCCCCGCAACAACCAGCCCCACTGGTCGAGCCGCTTTCTGCTGGGGCTGGTGGGCTGGATTGCCGCCCTGTTCCTGCTCTTTTTCCTGTTTCTCACCTTCGAGCAGCTGACCCGCGAGGCCAACAGCGCCCTGCTGCTGGGGGCCGTGCTGCTGGCGGGGGCCTACGCCCTCAATCGCAGCCAAAGCGGCGATCTCTGGGATCAGTTCGTGCTGGCCCTCACTCTGGCGGCCGATGCCTGGCTGCTCTATGGCCTGCTCGATCAGCTGGATCTCCATCACGCCCTGCTCTGGTTCGGTCTGTGCCTGCTCTCCCTTGCCATCGCCGTGCTGTTCGATCACTGGCTGGTGCGGCTGTTTCACAGCGTGGCGGCGGCCCTGCTGCTCACCCTTGGCCTCGCTTGCCTCGGGCTGCAACTGCTGGCGCTGCCGCTAGTGATGGCGGCCATCACCTTCTGCTGGCTGCGGGCAGATAGGGATCCAGAGCGTCACCAGCTCTACCACTCCATCACGCTGGGGCTCGCCCTCTCCCTGCTGGTGCTGGGCCGTCTGCACCACCCGCTTTGGGATGGTGGCAGCAGCGTGCTGGACGAGCTGGGGCTGTCTCGCCTGCCGCTCTGGCTCAATCCCCTGCTCTGCGCCGCCCTGCTGCTGGCGGTGATGGTGAAGCTGAGGCTCCCCCTGCTGTTTGGCCTGCCGCTGGTGCTGATCAGTGCCATCATCCCCGGCATGGGGGCAGGCGCACTGGTGCTGATCCTCGGCTTCTATGCCGGCAGTCTGGGGCTGATGACCCTCTCGGCCCTGCTGCTGCTCGGCTATGGCTCGCTCTATTACTACGATCTGGGGCTCACCCTGATGACCAAATCCTGGCTGCTGCTGGGCTCCGGCATCCTGCTGCTGGGGGCCCGCCAGCTGCTCACCACCTTCGCGGCAAGGAGCGACTCATGAAACCCGTCACCCGACAACTCGCCCTGTTGCTGAGCGGCCTCGCCATCCTGGCGGGCATCAATGCCACCGTCTGGCGCTATGAGCACGCCATGAGCAGCGGCGAAGTGGTGCTGCTGCGGCTCGCTCCGGTCGATCCCCGCTCCCTGATGCAGGGGGATTACATGCGGCTCAACTATGAAATTGCCCGCGAGCTGACCAGCCGCGACACCCGTACGACTCAAAACAAGGGCAGCGATACCCTGGTGATCCGCCTCGATGCCCATCAGGTGGCCAGTCTGGTGATCGATGGCAAACCGGATCGACTCGCCAGCGATGAGCGGCTATTGCAGGTGCACCAGAGTGAGCGGCAGTGGCAGATCGGCCCCGATGCCTACTTCTTTGAAGAGGGCACGGGGGAGCAGTACGAAGCGGCCCGCTACGGCGAGTTCCGGCTGCAAGCGGATGGCAAGACCCTGCTGGTGGGGCTGCGGGATGAGGCCTACCAGCCCATCGGGCAGATCCGCGCCCGCTGGTAGCGGCAGTGAGTGGCTATTTACTCTGTTCATGGTCACACTCAAGGGAAGGTTGATCGCTAAGGATGTTCCCAATGAGGATATGGCTGATCTGTCATCTGTTGCTGCTCTGCTGGGCCTCGACGGCCCGGGCTGATCTGGGCAAGCTCGAGTACCTCACCGAAGAGTACCCCCCCTACAACTTCAGCGATCCGCAAGGCCAGCCCACCGGCCTTGCGGTCGATCTGCTGCAGATGGTCTGGCAACACAGCGGCGTGACACCCCAGCCGGTGCGCATCCTGCCCTGGGCGCGAGGTTATTACTTGCTAACCCAGAAGCCCAACGTGGTGCTCTTCTCCACCGCCCGCACCCAGGCGCGGGAGGATCTCTTCAAGTGGGTCTGCCCCATCGGCTACTCGGAGTACATACTGCTCGGCCGCAAAGCGCAAAACATCACCCTGACCGCTTTCGAACAGATGAGCCAGTACAAGATCAGCGCGGTGCGCTCGGATGCCGCCGAGCAGCTGCTGCTCAACAACGGCATGGATGACAACAACATCATCCCGGCCAACCGCCTGTCGCAGGGGTTGAAGATGCTGCTCTCCGGCCGCGCCGACCTGCTCGCCACCAGCAAGCTGGCGGGATATGACGCCATCCGCGAACTGAAGCTGAGCAGCGACGACTTCAACGTGGCCATGGTGCTGAGCGCCGAGCAGCTCTGCTACGCCTTCAGCCGTCAGGTGCCCGACAGCGAGATCACCCTCTTTCAGCAGGGCCTGACCCGCGCCCTCGCCTCGGAAGAGTTTCGCAAATTGCAGGCCAAATACCTGCCGGTGCGCTGAGCACTCACTCACCCGATGGGCAGCGGTTCGCTGCCCATTTTATTGATGAAAGATGCAATAGAGGTGGCTAGCTATTCCCGCCGCAAGCAGTCAAACTGGGCTACATAGTTGATTGCGAAGGATCTTTCCCGTGCGGACATGGCACCTACCTCATCTGCTACTGCTCTTGTGGGCCACCTTCGCGCAGGCCGATCCGGGCAAGCTCGAGTATCTGAGCGAAATATCTCCCCCGTTTAATTTCAGCGACCAGCAAGGGATGCCGACCGGATTGTCGGTGGAGCTGATGCAGCTTATCTGGAAAGCGCGCGGCGTGTCGCCCCAGCCCATCCGCATTATGCCCTGGGCCCGGGGCTACAACCTGCTGCAACAAAAACCCAATGTGGTGCTGTTTGCCACCGCCCGCACCCCGCAGCGGGAAGCACTCTTCAAGTGGGCCTGCCCCATCGATCACTCGGAATTTGTGCTGCTGGGGCGCAAGGCGGACAACATAACTCTCGGCTCGGAGGCCGAGATCAGCCGCTACAAGGTCGGCGTGGTGCGCTCCACCGTCTCCAAACAGCTGCTGCTCGAACGCGGTATCGATGAGCGCCAGCTGATGCTGGCCAACCGCCTCACCCAGGCGGCCAAAATGCTCACCTCAGGTCGCGCCGATCTGTTTGCGACCAACAAGCTGGCGGGCTATCAAACCCTGCAACAACTGGGCTTCAAGCCGGATGACTTTCATGTCGCCTTTGTGCTGGATGCCAGACCGCTCTGCTACGCCTTCAGCCGTCAGGTGCCCGACAGCGAGGTCGCCCTCTTTCAGCAGGCGCTGACCCAGGTCGTCGCCTCGGCGGATTTCTCGGCCCTGCAAGTCAAATACCTGCCGCTGCGCTAACGCCCCGATCGCCGCCGACATAGGGCGCAAGATGGCGGCCGCCCCTCACGCATTTTTGCCAAACATGCTCCCTCGCCTTGGCGAAATCGGCCAGCTTGGTCACACTTGAGCAGATATTCCCTTGATCAGGATGGCAAAAATGAAACCATGGATTGGATTGGCCGGGGCGCTGCTGGCCACCCTCGCACAGGCGAGTCCTGAGCTTGGCAAACTGCACTACATCACCGAAGAGTACAAACCCTACAACTATGCCGATGCCAGCGGCGCCCCCACCGGCCTCGCGGTCGAACTGCTGCAACTGGTGTGGAAAAAAACCAATACACCGGCGCAGCCCATCACCATCATGCCGTGGGCGCGCGGTTACTACCTGCTGACCCAAAAGCCCAATGCGGTGCTCTTCTCCACCGCCCGCACCCAGGCGCGGGATCCCCTGTTCAAGTGGGCCTGCCCCATCGGGTATGCCGAGATCGTGCTGGTGGGGCTGGCCGATCGCAATATCACCATCACCAAGCTCGACGATGCCAAGGCGTTCAATATCGGCGCGGTGCGGGCCGATGTGGGGGAGCAACTGCTGCTCAACAACGGCTTTGACGAAACCAAACTGATGGCCGCCAACCGGCTGGCACAGGCGCTGAAGATGCTCACCTCAGGCCGGGTCGATCTGGTCTCCACCAACAAGACCACCATGGAGCAGCTGATCGTCGAACAAAAACTCGATCCCGCCCGCTTCAAGGAGCAGTGGGTGCTGAGCTCCGAGCAGTTCTGCTTCGCCTTCAGCCATCCGGTGAGCGACGAGCTGGTCAAGGAGTTCCAGACCGGTTTGACCCAGGTGCTGGCGAGCAGCGAATACCCGCTGCTGCACAGCAAATACTTCCCAACCCCCGCCGCCAAATAGCGGCGCGGCGTCGAACGCCAACAACAAGGGGCCCATTGCGGGCCCCTTCGCTTTTTCCGTTTGCGCTCCCCTCTTTTACCTTTTGCGTCCCCCCTCGCGGCGTCACCCCACCGCCCCGCTACGACCAAACCCCGGCAACCAACAACTAATCACTAATTAATAAAAGTTTGTGCCAGCGCAAAAAATCACTCTTTTCTGATAGTTAGCTCATCAAAACCATAGATAAGACCACTCTGGCTCCGTAATATGGCGACGGGCGTCTGTTGACCCCTTTTCCGAGATCAATGGTCAACGGCGCAATCTGGTAGCGACAGTCAGGGGCGGTAGCCACTTTAGCGGAGACCAGCCGGTCTCCCGCCCCTGCGCCAAGGTAACCGTCCCCTCTCCCCTTGCGGGAGAGGGCTAGGGTGAGGGGTCACTAGCCTGATGGGCATGACTTCGCCATGCAGGACACGAGGACTCCGTCCTCGACGGGGTGTCGCCGCCGCTGCGCGGCTTGGCGAGTGACTTTGGAAAGACCCGCTCTCTTTGGCAAATAACACCAAAAGTCTTCTCCCCCAATTGTTCGCCCTCCTGCGTCGGGTTCCCTCAGTTCACCCGTTTGTCCCATGGCACAGCGGCGCTCGCTCGGCGGCCTGGCAAACGGGCTCACCTCGGCGAACAACAGGGGGCAACACCCGACCCATAGCCCTGAGGAAAATATCAGATACAGGATTCATGCCGATCTGAGATAGAGGTGTAATTCACTTCGTTCATTACACCCTACGATATACACCGATTTCCATTGCATTATTTCCTATCAGACAAGATACATTTTCGAGATTTGTATGAGCGATAACCTAATTGATAATTTGAAATCGTTTAACCGCAAAGAGCGGTTTTACCTAATTGGCCAAATGCTGGGAAACCCAGAATTTCGCATGGATGACAACCAGCTTGATAAGATATCAAACCTAATCGGTCTCACCATCCCCAGAAAATACTTTGCTGCAATGGATTACCACCTTGACTGGATTTATGCCAGCTTGTTCCTAACCCAAAATGATGCCAACACAGCCTTCAAACGGAATTCGATAGAAAATGACGGTGTTAAGATAGACTATCAAATATCAGGTACTCAAGAGGATGTCGACTTTCTTCTTGCCTTTGTTGATCACGAAAACACAACCCATATTGTGATGATTGAGGCTAAAGGCGACAGCTATTTTACCAACGCTCAGTTAAACAGTAAAAACAAACGATTCAAGGCTATTTTCGGCGATGAAGATACTTGGCCAAATGTAAAGCCTCACTTTTTACTTTGCAGCCCAAAAGAGCCACAGAACGTAACCATTGAAGATCCAGTCTATTTTATGCTTACCAAAGATAAAAATCCTATTTGGTTCCCGCTTTTAATGGGCACAGGAAAAAATAAAGTGACTCGATGTATGGATGACGATAAAAATAACAAACCATCTAGTGAAGGTGACTATTGGAAAGTTGAAAACCGTACTTAGAAATAGCGGGGCAATGTACTTCGTGTACTGCTCCGGTCCAAGTGTTATCGGGATAACAATTGGGGAACGTGAATTCAGATAATAAGTGCAATGCCCATGGTGCATAGGAGAGAGGCGGTCAACTACCAGTTAGGGTACGCTTCTTCTCGCCAAAGAAACAAAGCGATACACCATGAAATACCAGCAGTTGACCGAGGGGCTACGATACCAGATTGCCTGCCTCCGTGACCATGGCCTGTCACAGGCCCGCATTGCCAAACAGCTCGGGGTTCATCCATCGACTATCAGTCGTGAGCTTCGTCGTAATTGTGCTGGGCAGGCCTATCAGCCGCAGCAGGCTCACCAACTTGCCACGGCACGACGGCTGACGAGTCAGAAGCGTACTGTCCCGTCTGATACCATCGACTTTGTTTGCATGGCGCTGGTCGCGGACTGGAGTCCCGAGCAAATCAGTGGCGTTGGAGACATGATTAACTGCCCGGTTAGCCACGAGTGGATATACCGCTATGTGGCACGCGACAAGGCCAACGGTGGCACGCTATACCGGCATCTGCGTCAGGGTCACAAACGCTATCGCAAGGGTAAGAACAGCAAACGCAGTGTCATTCCCAATCCGGTATCGATTGATGAACGCCCTGCGATAGTCAATGAGCGGAGCCGTGTGGGAGATTGGGAAGTCGATACCGTGTTGGGTAAGCAAGGCAGCGGTGCAATAGTGAGTCTGTTGGAGCGTAAGAGCCGGCTCTACCTGGTTCAATACGTTCCCAGCAAAACAGCCAGCGCGGTGGCGGACACCATTATCAGCATGCTGAAACCCTACCAGGCACATGTCCATACCATCACAGCTGACAATGGTAGCGAGTTTGTCGAACATGAACGTGTTGCAGCAGAGCTGGAAGCGCAGGTGTACTTTGCGCATCCATACAGTGCATGGGAACGGGGACAGAATGAGAATAGCAATGGTCTGCTGCGGCAATATGTGCCCAAAGGCAGTGATTTGAGTGTGGTGACAGCAGAGGCACTGTCAGCCGTCGAAAAGCGGCTGAACTTCAGGCCGCGCAAATGCTTGGGATTTAAACAGCCACAGGTGGTTTTTGACGAACTTCTGAAAGCAGCCTGATTTTTAATCGGGAATTGCACTTCGAAGTTGAATTCGCGAACCCTTATCTCAGAACCAACCCCTCGCCCACCCCGTGGCGAGCTCAGATTGTCGCTCCGATACAACAGGTGTCATCGACATGGTTGCATAGGTGGAAAAATCATGGTGATTACAACGGCAAACGGCACATATCCCTATAGGAAAATAGCTTTATCTTGGATACCCAAAAGTGCCTATTTCACCGCAATAAAACCTTTTTCTATAACGCCATATTGCGCTTTGTTAATCGCACTTGTGAGCTAAAGCAATGAATAACAGTACACACTTTGGGGAATATTATGACGACGGTCCGAAATCAAATAACCAGTGCTGACAATGTTATATGCAACAATATTGACTTACTATCAAAGCAGAGAGGGCTTCTATCTCAAAATATTCTTTCTCAACTGCGTAATTTAGTTGAAGGTGTTGCAGTAAGATTACAGAGTGGTTCATCAGAAAGTACTTTCAACTACGACTGTGTCGGACCATCCATTGAGTATGTAAAGTCAAGCGGGAAATTAAATTTTATAGGGAAGTTTCACAAACTGATCCAGAAGAGTGCTTCTCACTATACATTAGATGGCGATAACTCAGAGAGGTTAATGCTAAAGTACTATGAGTATCTTCATAGAATAAGAAGTTTGGTTGAGAAAGAAACTGATTTAAAAATATTAAGCAATTTAGAAAAATTCCCTATAGATATTGATCCTGCACTATTTGAATATCATCAAAAAATTGTAGAAGTGATAGATAAATGGAAATCAAGAAAAGACAACAACGCTCATTCAGAAAGATACTATATTCATAAAGTGTGTCCTTTCTTCTGTAATGGTAGGGTTTTTTATGAAGTTACATTTTTCCGTGCAACAAATCTAGCAAACAAATTTGATAGAGTTATTGCATTTACCGACATTGATATATCGAATGATCATGCGGCCATGCTCAAGTTACAACACGACTCTATAGAGGTTATTGGATATAATATGCCAATAACAGTTATAAGAAGCTGGGAAGTATCTATTAGGCCTTGTGAGCTTGATAATTTCGCCAAGCTTTTTAGTGTAAAATTAAAGGCTAGAACAAGTTCTGATGAATATAAATTTTTAATGCAGTATTTAACGGAACGATCAGAAAGTTTGTTGGATGTTGTAACCCTTAACGATGACAAATATATTACATTTAGAGCATTATCTACGCAAAGTGGCTCTAACACACAAATTTTTGATGTTTTGGATAAAGCTCGAGCCATAATAAAAAACTCCTATTCTGGACATAATGTAATCCGCTACCTCATGCTCCATATGAACAATCAGATTATAAAATCTCAATATCAACGAGATACATGCAGTTTATTATCAGGCCTAAAAATAAAGTTTGGATGCATTCCTTTTGACAGCATGCCATTTTGTACTTCTTTACCTGGACACAATCCACGGTATTGGGATCTTCTCAACTGTATTGAGTCAGAGAGTAGACAAAATGAACTATTAGCTAGAAAAGTAAAAAATAATATCGAAGTCAATGGAATATTATATACACCTGAAAGTGAACTAGCTGGATTTGGTAACGTACAACATTTAATTAATCAATATAACTCTAAGCTCTACTATAAGCATCAAGGCCGTAAGATTTTCATTGACAGGGGGCATATATCCATAAGTGAATATGAAAATGAGATTGTTTCCATTATTGAGATGCTTCAAAGCAAAGCATCATCTGGTATTTCAGGGTATGCAGCGTCTGTAGAGCAGTGGCTAAGCGAAAGTCAATATAGAATAGATGACCATATAAAATCAGAAGCTCTTCAAAGACTCTTTGAAAAGTCTCGTATCGCTCTCATTTATGGTGCAGCTGGTACTGGAAAATCAACGATGCTAGATCATATAGCTCGTTATTTTAACGACAAAGAAAAATTATTCTTAGCACATACCAATCCAGCAATAGACAACCTTCAAAGGAAGATAGCAGCCAGAAATTCAGAGTTTCGGACAATTCGAAGTCATGCATCTAAGAGCCAAATTAATAAAAGTTATGACTTACTGATAATTGATGAATGTAGTACTGTTAGCAACACTGATCTTTTAACTGTTCTTGATAAAACCTCATTTAAATTACTAGTATTGGTAGGAGATATTTACCAAATTGAATCTATCCAGTTTGGCAATTGGTTTGAACTAATACGGCATTTCATAAATAAAAACTCTGTATTTGAATTAACCACTCCTTACAGAACTAACAACAAAGAGCTATTAGCATTTTGGACAAAAGTAAGACAAAATGAAGATGATATTGCAGAGATCATTGCTAAGAATGGATATTCAACCCTGTTAAATAATTCACTTTTTGATAGTCACTCTGATGATGAAATCATATTGTGTTTGAATTATGACGGTCTGTATGGAATCAATAACATTAATCGTTTCCTACAAAGCAGGAACAATAATGAAAGCTTTTCTTGGCGAGAGTTAACTTATAAAGTCGGAGATCCTGTTTTATTTTCAAATGCCGAACTTTTTCGCCCCGTCATTTATAATAATCTAAAAGGTTGGATTGTAGATATCGTTCAGCAACCTGGCTGGATTAGATTTGATGTAAAACTTGACCGCCCACTAAGTGAGTTTGATGTTGACATTGATGGATTAACATGGATTAGAGAGTCAACCATTCAATTCACAGTTTATGATTTCCCTAATGTTAGTGATGATGATGATGACTCATTAAATACTGTTATTCCATTTCAGGTAGCCTACGCTAGCTCAATTCATAAGGCGCAAGGCCTTGAGTATAACTCGGTGAAAATAGTAATAACTGACGCTAATGAAGATGATATAAGTCATAGTATTTTTTATACGGCAATTACGAGAGCTAGAGAAAAACTTAAAATTTTCTGGACACCAGAAACACAGCAAAAAATACTAAGTAGACTAAATCACAAGACTAATAAAAAGGATGTTCATTTGCTAAAAACCCGTAGAGGGCTTAAACCGTGTTAACGACTTCAATAACTCACTAAGGTGTTAGTGTCTCCCTCAGCAAATCGGCTGCTCGAGTTCAACAGGTCTGTGAAAAATTAAGCACCGGTACAGAAATATGCCCAGTGCAGTACACCATTCAACTAGTTGGGAGAAGACCTTTGGTGACTTTTGGTCTTTCAAAAGTCACTCGCCAAGCCGCGTAGCGGCTGCGAAACCTCTTCGAGGGCAGCGCCCTCGCGTCCTGCATGGCGAAGCCATGCCATTAAGGCGTTGGAGGGCATTCAGCTGAGGAATGACGTTAGCCCCCCCTCACCCTAGCCCTCTCCCACAAGGGGAGAGGGGATCAGGACTCAGGCCGCCGAGGCTTGAGCGGTGGCGAGGGAAAATGCCCAAACAAAAACCGCAGCCCAAGGGCTGCGGTTTTTTATTGGCTCAACCTGTTGGCACCAGACGCCAACAAGGCCCACCGACCTTAGGCACGGCGCCAGCTGGTCTTGCCGGCGCTGTCTTCCAGCACGATACCCATCTCGGTGAGACGGTTGCGGGCGGCATCGGCAGCAGCCCAGTTCTTGTCGGCACGGGCCTGATTGCGCTCGGCGATCAGGCGCTCGATCTCGGCAACCTCTTCATCCGCTTCGTCACCCTTGAGGAAAGCCTCGGGGTCTTGCTGCAGGATGCCGAGCACGGCGCCCAGCTCGCGCAGACGGGCGCCCAGCGCGGCGGCAACGGCCATGTCTTCGCCCTTCTGACGGTTGATCTCGCGCACCAGATCGAACAGGGCGGAGTAGGCTTCCGGGGTGTTGAAGTCGTCGTCCATCGCTTCCTTGAAGCGCGCCACCTGCTCGTCACCACCGGCAGCAGCGGCGACCGGCAGATCGCGCAGGGCGGTGTACATGCGCTCCAGCGCGGCGCGGGCTTGCTTGAGGTTATCTTCCGAGTAGTTGAGCTGGCTGCGGTAGTGGCCAGACATCAGGAAGTAACGGACGGTTTCGGCGTCGTAGTGGGCCAGCACGTCACGGATGGTGAAGAAGTTGCCAAGGGATTTGGACATCTTCTCTTTATCCACCATCACCATGCCGCTGTGCATCCAGGTGTTGACGTAGTCGCCACCGTGGGCGCAGCAGGACTGGGCGATCTCGTTCTCGTGGTGCGGGAACTGCAGATCGGAGCCGCCGCCGTGGATGTCGAAGTGGTTGCCAAGGTGCTTGGAGTTCATGGCGGAGCACTCGATATGCCAGCCAGGACGGCCCGGGCCCCAGGGGCTTTCCCAGGTCGGTTCGCCGGGCTTCGACATCTTCCACAGCACGAAGTCGAGCGGGTTGCGCTTGGCATCGACCACGTCAACGCGGGCACCGGCTTGCAGCTGTTCCAGATCCTGGCCGGAGAGTTTGCCGTAGTCGGCGTAGGATTCGACGATAAACATCACGTCACCGTTATCCGCCACGTAGGCGTGCTCTTTTTCCAGCAGGGATTGCACCAGCTCGATGATCTCTTCGATGTGCTGGGTGGCGCGCGGTTCGATATCAGGGCGCACCATGCCGAGGGCGTCGAAGTCGGCGTGCATGTCGCCAATCAGACGCTCGGTCAGCTCGTCGCAGGTCACTTGGGTCTCGGCGGCGCGCTTGATGATCTTGTCATCCACGTCGGTGATGTTGCGCACGTAGGTGAGGTCATAACCGGCGTAACGCAGGTAGCGAGCCACCACATCAAAGGCGACGAAGGTGCGGCCGTGGCCGATATGACAGTGATCGTAGATGGTGACACCACACACATACATGCCCACCTTGCCCGGGTGGATAGGTTTGAATTCTTCTTTTTGACGAGTGAGTGTGTTGTATATCTTCAGCATCTTCTAACCACTGCCTGTGAGTAAAATGGTTGGTCATAATACCCCGTTCAGGGGCAGAAAACGAGGCAGAAAACGTGGCCAATCCCGCCTGCCAGCACGGTTACGGCGCCTGAGAGACTATGCCGCCAGCCCCTGATGGGCTAGAATTGCCACCACTTTATGCCATACACCTGCGGGCACTTCGTCGTCCGCATCAAATGAAAGGACATATCATGGTCACTCTGCACACCAATCACGGCGACATCACCCTCACCCTGAACGCTGAAAAAGCCCCGGAAACCGTGGCCAACTTCCTGCAATACTGCCGTGACGGTCACTACGACAACACCATTTTCCACCGCGTTATCGACGGCTTCATGATCCAGGGCGGCGGCTATGCCCCGGGCTTTGAAGAGAAAGACACCCGCGCTCCCATCAAGAACGAAGCGGCCAACGGCCTGTCCAACAAGATCGGCACCATCGCCATGGCCCGCACCATGGAGCCGCACTCTGCCAGCGCCCAGTTCTTCATCAACGTGAACAACAACGACTTCCTCGACTTCAAATCCGCCACCACTCAGGGCTTCGGCTACTGCGTATTCGGTGAAGTGACCGCCGGTATGGACGTGGTCAACAAGATCAAGGGCGTCAAGACCGGTAACTACGGCCGCATCCACCAGGACGTGCCGGTAGAAGACGTGGTGATCACCAAGGTGACCCTTGCTGACTGATCTCTGCCGACTCGGCACTGACAAAACTGCGGCCCCGGCCGCAGTTTTTCCATCTGCCTCCCCCACAGCCAGTCCGAACTGGCGCCGCCTCGACTATCTGGCCCACGGTAACCCGCGCCAGCGCTCGGCCCATGCCCTGCTCACCGCCGGTGTGTGGGATGATCTGGCCGCGCAGTGCGCCGATATGGCGCTGGTGAGCACGCTGGCCATCGGGCTGGATCGGCCGGGCAGCGATCTCGATATCCTCTGCCAGCATGCTAATCCGGCGGCATTTGCCGCTACTTTTGCAGCTCAAGGCTGGCAGGCGAGCCCCAAGGGCGACAATGTCTGGCTGCTGGAGCGCACCTTTTCCTGCCTCGACCAGCACTGTGCTGTTAGCGGTTGCGTTGAGAGCGATTCCCGCTGGCCGCTGGAACTCTATGTCACCCCCGCCCCCATCGAGACGCTGAACGGCTGGCGCCACCTCACCCTGATGGCCGCGTTGCTCGAGCGGTTTGGTGATGCCTTCTACCGCGAAGTGCTGCGCCTGCGCCTTGAAGAGGGACTAAAAGGGGAAGCGGCCATGTGCCGGTTGCTGGGGTTGGCTGGCGATCCTTATGAAGCGCTGCTGACGCTGGAGGGACGCAATCTGGCCGAGCTGTCATGGCAGCCGCCATCCCGTGACGATATCCATACCTCAACTGGCGCGATGGCGCCCGCAGCGCACGATTCGTCCCCAGTTGTTTCTACTATCTCTGCCCCCCCCCGTTTGCCCTGTTTCGACCGAGAGCCCGACCCCCACATCATGAGCACCCTCTTTATTAGTGACATTCACCTCTCTGCCCAGCGGCCCGATATGACCGCGGCACTGGTGCGCTTTCTCGAGCACGACGCCCCCGGCGCCGATGCCCTCTATGTGCTGGGGGATCTCTTCGAATTCTGGATTGGCGACGATGACCCCAATCCGCTCCATCAACAGATGGCCGATGCCTTCTTGGCCCTGAGCCAGCAGAACGTGCCCATCTACTTTATCCACGGCAACCGTGACTTTCTGCTGGGGCAGCAGTTCGCCAAGCGCGCGGGGATGACATTGCTGGGAGATCCTTGCGTCATCGACCTCTATGGGGAGCGGGTAGTGCTGAGCCACGGCGATCTGCTCTGCACCCTGGATGAGGGGTATCAGAAGTTTCGCCGCATCACCCAGCTCAAGTGGCTGCGCTGGCTCTTTTTGCGACTGCCGCTCGCCCGCCGTCAGGCCATCGCTTGCAAGATGCGCGGCCAAAGTCAGATGGAAAATGCCCACAAGAGCCAGATCATCATGGATGTGACGCCCGCGGCGGTGGACGACACCCTGCGCGCCCACGACTGCCAGATGATGATCCACGGCCACACCCACAGACCCGCCATCCACGACTTCACCCTTGATGGCCAGCCCGCCCGCCGCATCGTGCTGGGAGACTGGTTCGAGCAAGGCTCGGTGCTGATCTGCCGCCCCGGCGAGCAGCGGCTGGAAATGCGGGCGCTGGCAACGATCGACCCCGCCGCTCAGCCATCCGTCTGACATCCCCCCTGTGCGGGTTGCAGGTAAAACCTGCGGCCCGGCGCCCCCCTGTAAACCCGGTGAACCGACGTATCACGATGAGCTCAGGCTGGTATAGCCTGTGCCGATGGGGTGCTCGCCCCATCCCTATCGGTTCTGCTGCGCCAGCAACACCAAATACGGCAAGAGCCGGCCCAAAAAACATCCAAGATGCTGAAAATAAAGCAAAATGACCATTCAATCAGCGTTGAAATAAGCAAGGCAGCTCATTAGACTACCGACTCCCCTACCCGTCGTAACACAAGGAACGTATCAAACAATGAAAAAGACGGTTCTCACCCCCTTACTGGCGCTGTTGATCACAGGCTGTGGCGGCGGTGATGGCGAACAGGAAGAGACCCCTATCCGTCCCCCTGTCACCCCCAACTATTTCGAGGCATCCAGCCAGAGCAGCGCGGGCGGACAGTTGAACCCCACCAGCCTGCGGTTGGCGGCGGGTGAACATGGGCGCTTCTCGGTACAGGCTGACAGCGGTTACCTCCTGACCGAGATAAGCGGATGTGATGGCACCCTGGACGGCCTCACCTATACCACTGGCCCCATGAGCAGCGATTGCCAAATCTCGGCCAGCTTCACTCAGGAGAGTGCCGCCGTCTATTTCAACGCCACCACCCAAGCTTCTCAGGGGGGCGCACTCAGCCCCGACGCCCTGCGTCTGAACGCCGGTGAACAGGGCCGTTTCACCGTGCAGCCCGAGAGTGGCTTCGTGCTGGCGCAGATCGCTGGGTGTGAGGGCACCCTGACGGGTAATACCTACACCACAGCACCCATGCGCGCCGATTGTCAGATCTCGGCCCGCTTTATCAGCGATGCCGCCAATGCGATTGCCCGGGAAGATCATACCCTTGCCAGCGAGCAATCCCTGATCGCCCATGCCCGTGCGGCGATTGCCGACAGTGAGACGCACCGCACTGAGCTGGTTCGCAGCCTCTATCACGGAATGGCACAGATCAGCTGGAACCCGAGCCACGACTCCATCACCTTTTCCAGCTTCCAACCGGAGAGCACGGTGACCCTGCTCCCCTCCAACATCAATGGCAAGGGGGAGAGCGAGATCCGGGGGCTGGTGATGGTCTCAGAGCAAGCCGATTACCGTCAGGCCGCCATGGGGGCGAACCTGTTTTCCGTTGACCGCACAGCGCAGAGCGAGGCGCTGCTCAAGGGCCTAATTGGCTGGCTGACCCGGGGCAAGGATAGCGATGGCCTGCGCATCATTACCACCCAGATGCCAAGCCGCGCCGATAGCGTCTATTTTCCCCATAACGAAGGCGTGCGTGACTGGCTCAAGGCGATCTATCCCGACAAGCACAACATCAACCCGGCCAATACCTGCGATTATCAGGCGCTGAGCGACTGTATCGACACCATGGCGCCGGAGCTTATCGTGATCAGTGATATCGACCGCCAGGGGCTGGGGTATCAGGGGATCGCACAGGGGATCGCCAAGGCCAAAGCGGCCGGGATCCCGCTGCTGCTCTCCAACTATCGGCGCGATGCCAGCCCGCTGCTAAGCCCCCTCTATCTCAATATGGGGCTGGTCACCTGGGGCAACTACTGGTCAAAACTCAGAGCCAGCGATCTGGCAGTGAACACCATCATGACACCCGACACCCAGCTGATGGCGCTCGATACCCTGCTTGGCAACCTTCAGGATCGCAACTTCACTACCCAGTGGCTCGATAGCTGCGGCGGCAACTTTATCAATTGCGGTGGCTCGGAGAGCTTCAACCAGCAGTTCAAGCTGGGGGCCGACTGGCTGAGAAATGCGGCCATCACCCTCGACAAGGCAGGGATCAGTCCCTTTGCCCGTGACGGCGTGACACTGTTGCCCGCCACCCTGCTGCTGGCCGACAAATACCGTGCCGCCATCGACTACCCGATTGCCTGGGATGAACATCAATCCTGGCAGCAGGCGATGTTTGCCGACTGGCTGGTGAGCTATGCCCGCACCCGTACCCCGGCCCAGCCCGATCTGGGGGAGTACGTCACCGATCGCAACAAGGTGGTGAAGGGACAAGCAGCTCACTACGCCTATCCCGCGACGCTCACCGACAGTCGGCGCATTGCGGTTCCCTACAGCGGGCAGTGGACCACCACCGGCTGGTATGCCCTGCCGGGACAAACCATCACCCTGAGACGCACCGATAACGCCGATGTGTCCGCTACCGTCCGACTCAACTACCACAGGCCCAACACCAATCGAGCCTATGAGCAGAAGATCTATCGAGCACCGCTGGAGCTGACCACCGGACGACTGCTCTTGGCCAAGGGGGGCAGCGTCACCTTCACCTCTCCTTATGGCGGCCCTATCTATCTCTATCTGGAAGGGGGGGCAGCATCGCTGGCCGTCCAGGTAAGCGCCACGGGCGTCACCCGTCATCCGGCCATCATGGATTTCAGTGATGAGCAGCAGATACGCGAGTTCAACGAGCGGCTGGAACAAACCGAGCTGCCCCATATCGATCTGCGGGCCGATGGCGCCGAACAGCATCTGCGCCGGGATCGCTTCACCAAGGCGGTGGGTGGCGTCATCCCCGACACCAATGCCCTGCTCGACAGCATCGCCCGGGATCACATCAATGGCGTCTACACCCTGGCAGGCCTGAAAATTCAGGGCAAGGGGCTCGATGAGTCGCTGCCTGCGGATGTTAAAAACGCCTGCGTGGCACTGCTGGGGGAGGGTTGTCTCGATGAGTCGATTCATACCCGCACCATCATCCAGCATGCCAACTATGACCAGAATGCCCATTGCGGCAGCGGTTGCAGTGGCAACCCGTGGGACTCTTCCGGCAGCATCAGCCCGACCGGCTGGCTCGACAATCACGAGCTGGGCCACAACCTGCAGACCAACCGGTTGAACGTGCAGTACGCAGCGGCAGACGATGCCGACAACTGGAGTGGCTACGGCAGCCGGGCGGGGGAAAACTCCAACAACATCTTCCCTTATGTGGTGAAGTGGCGCGCCCATTATCTGAGAGATGGCAACACGGCGCCCATCAAGGATGGGCACATGAATCACAAGGATCTCTTCTATGTGTTCATGTCTGATGCGGCGCAGGTACGGGACAGGAGTGGCAACCGCGTCGTGCTCGGGGCCAACTGCCAGGTGCTCGATACCGGCGAGAGTCGCTACGAAGCCCCCTGGAAGAGCAATGCCTACGCCGTCCACAACGGCTATCGCATGGCGTTTTATATCCAGATGGCATTACGCGCTCACGGTATGATCCTGACTGATGGCACCCGTCTGAACGATGGCTTCACTATCTTCACCCTGCTCTATCAGCATTCACGGATCTTCGGCGCGGCAGCCGACAGTGAAGCGCAGTGGAATGCCAACAAGGATACGCTCGGCTTTAGCCTGTTCCCCTACTCGGGGCATGCGGTCTATGGCGGCAAACGGGTGCGCGACATACCGGGCAATGACTTTATGCTGGTTGCACTCAGTCGGCTCACCGGTTGGGACTGGCGCAATCACTTCGATCTGCTTGGCCTGCGTTACTCCAGCCTCGCGGTCGCTCAGGTGCAGGCCAACCAGCGTTATGGCAGCCTGCCGATGGGGATGTATGTGCTGGAGGATGACCTGCCCCCTGCCAACATGAGCGAAGGCGTCACATTCCTGCCGCTCTCTGAAAGCGACGGATCCACCCTCTGGCCCCGCAACAGCGGCTCGCCAAGCGCCTGCCCAACACCCTGAATAGGGTCATCGCGATAACCACAACAAGCGCCCGGCTGGGCGCTTGTTGTTTATCCGGCCTCTGGCCCCGTTGTTGATGATGTAAAGAGGGTGGGATAAGTGGCGATTGCTCACAGATCAGCAAAGCAAACCTGCACTCCTCCTTCAGTCCCCGGGTTGTGTGAACTCCGTCACCTTGCCCCTTGCCAATTGAGAGGATGATGGCGCTCAGGCAGAAACATCTTTCTCGCCAGCTATTTCAACAAGTTGAGGTTTGTATGCCTGACAGCAATGCGGTCGCTCACCCGTTAGATGCCAAGAAGATCAATGTCAACGATCCCTATGAGATGAAGCAGTGGATCAAAATGTTTGAGTGCACCGAAGTCCAGCTGAAACGGGCGGTCAAGGCAGTCGGCACCTCAGGCAAGGCGATCAGAAAACACCTCAAGAAGTGAGGGCACAACCCCGTCACAAACCCGGCCCCGCTTGCGGGGCTTTTCTCATTTTGGCCTTTACGTGGGCCATCCCCCGCCTGTTTGGCGGCGCACATAACGCCATTCAACCGCTCATAACCGGACTGTGCAGCCCGACCAGCGCCGGCCGCCGTCCGACAGCTTGTGACCAGCCAGCGCCGTCCGGCCCTTCGCATCCCGGCAACCCTGCCTATAATGCGGGCTCAAACACACAGAGAGGATTAATCCATGGGCTTTATCACCTGGATCGTATTGGGACTGTTGGTGGGTATTCTGGCGAAGTGGATCATGCCGGGTCGCGACGGTGGTGGTTTCTTTATGACTGCCCTGCTGGGGATTGTCGGCGCCATGGTTGGCGGCTATGTGGGTACCCTGCTGGGGCTGGGCTCGGTGACCGGTTTCAATATCCCGAGCATCGCGCTGGCGACCGTGGGTGCCCTTATCGTCCTGTTTGTCTTCAACAAGATCCGCAGCTGACCCCCAACGCCATCTATGTGTAGATAAACAGGGCACCGCGAGGTGCCCTCTCTTTTTTATCGCCCTCACGATGTTGCCAGCGGCAAGATCAACCTCACCAACAAGCCCCCCAGCTGGGTTGCCGGCAGCAACACCACTTCGCCGTGGTGGTAGTGGGCGATATCGCGCACCAGCGCCAGACCCAGCCCCGCTCCCGGCTGTTCACTCCCCTGCTCGAGGCGCTGGAACGGCTGCCAGACTCGCTCCGCCAGCTCGGGGGCGATGCCGGGACCACTATCCTCCACCTCCAGCCAGATCTGCCCGTTGCTGCGCACCACCCGCGCCGTCACAGTACCGTGGGGCGGGGTGTATTTGATGGCGTTGTCTAGCAGGTTGGCGCACAACTCCCCGAGCAGCAGCGGCTCCCCCGCCACCATGATGGCGGACTCCTCCCCCTCGTAACCGAGATCGATCCCCTTGCTGCGGGCCTGCGCCAACCGTGACAGACAGGCCTGCTGCACCAGCGCCGTCAACTCGATGGACTCACGCTGACGCAGCCCGGAGCACTCGTCCGATTTGAGTCGCGCCAGCAGCAGGAGCCGTTCGGTCAGGGCGATGGTGTGATCGAGCCGCACGGCCATGGCATCGAGGCTTTCGCTCATCAGGGCCGGATCGCCACTGCCGCGCGCCACCTCAACTTGGGTTTTCAAAATGGTGAGCGGGGTGCGCAGCTGATGGGCGGCATCGGCGCTAAAGCGCTCCTGCCGGGCCACTAGCTGGCGCAATCGGGTCAGCTGGCGGTTGAACGCCTGCACCAGCGGCCGGGTCTCCTGCCAGGGGAGCAGATCCGGCAAGGGAGCGAGCGTGGCGGCATCGCGGCGCAGGATCTCCCGCGACAGGCGGCGCATCGGGGTGAGCAGCCGCTTGAGCAACAGATAAGCGAGCAGCAAGGTGAGCACCACCAGCGCCCCCTGGGTCAGCAGGGCCGACCAGAGCAGTTGCTCCGCCAGTTGCTGGCGGCCGAGCAGGGTTTCCGCCACCGTGATGCGGGCCATGCCGTTGACGCCCCCCTCACCTACCGGTTGCAGCAGCATCACGGCGCGGATCGGCGCCTCCTGATAAAGCCCGTCATAGAAGTAGGCAAGCGCCGGATAGCGGTCGGTCAGGGGCGTACCGTCCGGCATGGGGGGCAAGTCGTCAAAGCCGGAGATGACCCTATCGTCGATGCCGCGCACCTGATAGAAGAGGCGATCGCGCATGTTGCGCTCGAAGCTGTCGAGCACCACATAGGGCACATCCACCCTGAGGCTGCCTTCGGCTGCCGTCAGCCGCTCGGCAACGGTGCGGGCCGAGGCGAGCAGGGTGCGATCATAGGCCGAGGTGGCCGCCGCCAACGCGCCGTAGTAGCTGTACCAGGCCGAGGCAGCCCAGAGGATCAGCAAGGGGCCCCCCAGAAACAGCAGCAGTTGATGGAGCAGGGAGCGACTAATGGGAAGCCTCCGGCGCCGCTTCCAGCAGATAGCCCAGCCCGCGCAAAGTGGTGATCACCACCCCGCTGCCCACCAGCTTTTTGCGCAGCCGGTGGATATAGAGATCGATACTGTCGAGCCCCACCTCGTCATCGAGGTTGAACACCTGCTCGAACAGCTGCCCCTTGGCGACCGGCCGCCCATGGCGATACATCAGCGCTGTCAGCAGCGCCAGTTCGCGCGGAGTCAGGGCAAGGCGGGCATCGGCCAGCAGAAAATAGCCGTCGGGGTGCAGGGTCAGGCGCCCCAGCCGCAGCTCGGCACCACCGCTTTCGCTGCGCCGCAGCAGGGCTCGCAACCGGGCATCCAGCTCCCCCAGATCGAACGGCTTGGCCAGATAGTCATCGGCTCCGGCATTGAGGCCGCAGATCCGCTCCTCCACCGCGCCGCGGGCGGTGAGCAGCAGCACCGGCACCCCCTGCCCCCGACTTCGCAACCGGCCGAGTACCGCCAGCCCGTCGAGCTTGGGCATCTCGATATCGAGCACCGCCAGCGCGTACTGTTCGTGGCGCAGCAGGTGGTCAGCCTGAGCTCCGTCAGCCACCCAATCCACCGCGAAACCGGCGCTGGTGAGTGCCCGCGACAGCCAATGAGCCAGTTCGTGATTATCTTCTGCCAACAGCAAGCGCATCCCTCTCCCCTTGTTCCTAACCGCAGCATTCAGCCGCAGTGCTTCAACTGCATCCCTTCGTCACTGCTATTGCGGGAGAAGGTGCGATCAAGGTCACACTCCCGGCTCTTGGTCAGCGATTGAAAGGTGAATGAAAGGTTGTTGTTTTAACAATTTCGCATCACTTCGTCTATCGACGGAGTCACACCCAGGAAAAACAACGACAAGATGGAGCACACAACCATGAAGCAACGCACACGTCATGCCCTCGCCCTGCTGACCCTGCTCGGCGCCCTGCCACTGCAGGCGGCCGAAAGTGCCGCGACCCCGAGCCGTACCGAATGCATCGCACCGGCCAAACCGGGCGGTGGTTTCGATCTCACCTGCAAGCTGCTGCAGGTGAGCCTGCAGGAGACCGGCACCATCGACAAGCCGATGCGGGTCACCTACATGCCGGGCGGGGTCGGCGCCGTGGCCTACAACGCCATCGTGGCCCAGCGCCCCGCCGAGGCGGGGACTGTGGTCGCCTTCTCCGGCGGCTCCCTGCTCAACCTCTCACAGGGCAAATTTGGCCGTTACGGGGTGGACGATGTGCGCTGGCTGGCGGCGGTGGGCACCGATTACGGCATGATCGCGGTGCGCCACGATGCCCCCTATCAGAATCTCAAGGAGCTGGTGAGCGCCATGGAGCGCGATCCCAACAGCGTGGTGATCGGCGCGGGTGCCTCCATCGGCAGTCAGGACTGGATGAAGACGGCGCTGCTGGCCAAACAGGCCGGGGTTGACCCGCACAAGATGCGCTACGTCGCCTTTGAAGGGGGTGGCGAGCCGGTCACCGCGCTGCTGGGCAACCATGTGCAGGCGGTCTCCGGCGATCTGAGCGAGATGGTGCCCTATATCGGCGGCGACAAACTGCGGGTGCTGGCGGTGTTCTCTGCCGAGCGGCTGCCCGGCAAGCTGGCCACCATCCCCACCGCCAAGGAGCAGGGTTATGACCTGGTGTGGCCGGTGATCCGCGGCTTCTATGTCGGCCCCAAGGTAAGCGACAGCGAATACCAGTGGTGGAAGCAGACCTTCGATCAGTTGGTGAAGACCGACACCTTCAAGGCGCAGCGGGATCTACGCGGCCTGTTCGAGTTTGACCTCACCGGCGAGGCGCTCGACAGCTACGTCAAGGAGCAGGTGGCGCAATATCGCGAGCAGGCCAAAGCCTTCGGTCTGGCCAAATAGGAGCCGCAGCCATGAGCGATCGCATCTTCGCCGCCATCTGGCTGCTGCTCTGTCTGGCAGGCGCCGCCATCGCCTGGCAGATCCAGAGCGAATACAGTTATGAGCCGCTGGGGCCGCGCCCCTTCCCGCTCGGCATCATCGGCCTGATGGCGCTCTGCGCCCTGTTGCTGCTGCGCCGCCAGCCGGACACCGTCAGCTGGCCGCCGCTGCGTACCCTGCGCCACCTCGCCATCATGGTGGTGGCGCTGGCCGGGTACGGTGCCAGCTTCGAGTGGCTGGGCTTTCCGCTGGCCACCACCCTGCTCACCTTTGTTCTGGGGCGCCTGTTTGGCGCCTCTGCCAAAGCCGCCCTGCTCTCCGGCGTCGTCGGCGGTCTGGTGCTCTATCTCGCCTTCGACCGGCTGCTGGATGTCACCCTGCCCCTCGGCGTCTGGTTCTCTTAAGGAGTCAATATGGATACCTGGATGTACCTCTCCCAGGGCTTTGCGGTGGCACTCACCCCGGAGAATCTGGTGATCGCCCTGATCGGCTGCTTTGTCGGCACCGTGGTCGGCCTGCTGCCGGGCCTTGGCCCCATCAACGGGGTCGCCATCCTGTTGCCGCTGGCCTTTGCCCTGAAACTGCCCCCCGAATCGGCGCTCATTCTGCTCGCCACCGTCTATATCGGTTGTGAGTATGGCGGGCGGATCTCCTCGATCCTGCTCAACGTGCCGGGGGATGCCGCCGCCATCATGACCGCGCTGGATGGCTACCCCATGGCCCAGCAGGGCAAAGCGGGAGTGGCCCTCTCCATCTCGGCGGTCAGCTCCTTTGTCGGCTCCATGCTCGCCATCGGGGGGATCATCCTGTTCGCCCCGGCGCTGGCGCGCTGGTCACTGGCCTTCGGCCCGGCGGAGTATTTCGCCCTGATGGTGTTCGCCATCGCCTGCCTTGGCAGCATGATGAGCCAGAACCCGCTCAAATCCTTTATGGCGGCGCTGATTGGGCTGGGGCTCGCCACCGTCGGGGTGGATGCCAACACCGGCGTCTATCGCTTCACCTTCGACAGCGTTCACCTCTCGGACGGGGTGCAGTTTATCGTGGTGGTGATCGGCCTCTTCTCGGTGAGCGAAATCCTGCTGATGCTGGAACACACCAGCGGTGGCGGCAAGCTGGTGCGCACCACCGGGCGGATGCTGTTCAACTTCAAGGAGCTGGTCCATTGCACCGGCACCATGTTGCGCTCATCCACCATCGGCTTCTTCGTCGGCATTCTGCCCGGCGCCGGTGCCACCATCGCCAGTGCCATCACCTACATGACCGAGAAGCGTCTGGCGGGGCCGAATGCCAAATTCGGCGAAGGGGACATTCGCGGCGTGGCCGCACCGGAGGCGGCCAACAACGCCTCAGCCTGTGGCTCCTTTATACCCATGCTGACCCTGGGAGTGCCGGGGTCGGGTACCACGGCGGTGATGATGGGGGCGCTAACCCTGTATAACATAACCCCTGGCCCCACCATGTTCACCGAACAGCCCGATGTGGTGTGGGGACTGATCGCCGCCCTCTTGCTGGCCAACGTCATGCTGCTGGTGATGAACATCCCCATGGTGGGGCTCTTTACCCGCATGCTCTCCATCCCGCTCTGGTTTTTGGTGCCCGCCATCGCCAGCGTCTCGGCAGTGGGAGTCTATGCGGTGCACAGCACCACCTTCGACCTGTTGCTGATGGTGGCCCTCGGGGTCTTTGGCTACCTGCTGCGCAAGATGCACTTCCCCATGTCACCGCTCATTCTGGGCTTCGTGCTGGGTGAAATGCTGGAGCAGAACCTGCGCCGCGCCCTCTCCATCAGCAATGGCGACACCGCCATCCTGTGGAGCAGCGGCATCAGCCAGACCCTGCTGGTACTGGCCATTGCAGTGATCACCCTGCCCCCGCTGGTACGCCTGCTGCGCCGCCGCAAAGCCGATCCGCTGATCCCGGACGCCCGCCCGGAGCAGGGTGCCTGATCCCCTCTGAACAGAAAGAGGCACGCCAGCAAACTGGAGTGCTGTTAACGAGCAAGGGCCCACACAGTGGGCCCTTGTTTATGAATGGCGTGTTGATGCCATCCCGCGATTCAAGTCAGTAGGTCACTGCGCGTCCGGCTGGTTGGCGGGGGCCGCCTTGATAAAGGCTTGCAACTGTTCGCAGTTGGCGACGATGCGACGGATGGTGGGGTAATCGTCCAGGGTCATGTCGTAGCGGCGGGCGTTGTAGACCTGGGGCACCAGCATGCAGTCGGCCAGGGTCACTTCGTTGCCGACGCAGTAGACACCGGCGGTGGTCATCAACAGCTGTTCGAGGGCGGTGAAGGTCTCGTCAATCCAGTGGCGATACCAGCGAGCCTCCTGCTCGTTGTTGGCCCTGAAGTGTTCTTCCAGATAGTTGAGCACCCGCAGATTGTTGAGCGGGTGGATATCGCAGGCGATCATGTTGACGATCTGGCGCACTCGAGCCCGTGCATCGGGGGAAGAGGGCATCAGAGAATAGGCGGGATAGGTCTCGTCAAGGTACTCCATGATGGCGACCGATTGACCGATCTGCACATCGCCATCCACCAGAAACGGCACCAGCCCTTGCGGGTTGATCCGACGATAGGCCTTCTCGCTCTGCTCGCCTTGCCGCAAATTGATGGGATGCTGCTCGTAGGCGAGCCCCTTGAGCTGCAACACGATCCGCACCCGAAAACTTGCCGACGAACGCCAATAGCCAAACAACTGCAACATAATCTGTCCCTGCATCTTATCTGGGCCCGAAGCCCGGCAGGTGCTCACCACCTGCCTCCTTGTGTATCCGGCACCGGTTGAGGGCTCGTCGTGATCCGGACATATCCCGAATATCCTTGCCGCCAACCGGCGCTGGCCATCAACCTCCCTGACCGCTCGCTGGCACCACCTGTTGAAAGATGGTGCCAAACAGGTTTTGGCCAGAGCGATCCTCCATCGCGATCGACACTCTATCACCAAACTGCAAATAGGGGGTTATAGCTTGATCACAATCAAGAATTTCCAGCATGCGGCGCTCGGCGATGCAGGATGAACCGGCGCTGCGATCGTAGTTGGAGACGGTGCCCGAGCCGATGATGCAGCCCGCACCAAGGGGGCGGGTCTTGGCCGCATGGGCAATCAGCTCGAAGAAGTTGAAGGTCATGTCCACCCCGGCTTCGGGCGCACCAAACAGGGCACCGTTGAGGTGGGTCAGAAGCGGCAGATGCACTTTGCCATCACGCCAGTCATCGCCCAGCTCGTCCGGGGTGATGGCCACCGGCGAGAAGGCGCTGGATGGTTTGGACTGGAAGAAGCCAAAGCCCTTGGCGAGCTCCCCCGGAATGAGGTTGCGCAGGCTCACGTCATTGACCAGCATCAGCAATTTGACGTGGCTGGCGGCCCCCTGCGCGCTCACCCCCATCGGCACGTCGTCGGTGATGATGGCTACCTCCGACTCGAAATCGATCCCCCACTCCTCAGAACCCATCACGATGGGCCCACGGGGAGCCAAAAAGCTGTCGGAGCCCCCCTGATACATCAGGGGATCGTGCCAGAAGCTCTCCGGCATCTCGGCGCCGCGTGCCTTGCGCACCAGCTCCACATGGTTGACGTAGGCGCTGCCATCGGCCCACTGATAGGCACGCGGCAGCGGAGAGAGGCAAGACGCTTCGTCAAAGGGGAACGCCTCTACCGCACGGCCCTCGTTAAGCAGCTGATAGACAGCCTCCAGCCTGGGGGCAACCTCGGCCCACTCGTCGAGGGCGGCCTGCAGGGTGGGAGCAATCTCGCTCACCCGTACAGCTCGGGTCAGATCCCGGCTCACTACCACCAAAGCGCCATCGCGCTTGCCATTGTTCAATGTTGCCAATTTCATAAGCGATTCCTTATTTGCCGGCAGCCGCGTCCGGGCGCTGCCAGCTGGAGACATACCGGGTGTTCTCGATCCCTTCGCACAGGCTACCGACGTTCAGCGCATCGCGGGTATCGAGCATGACCGCCACCTCGTCGGTGAACTTCTTGGCATAGGCCTGCCCTGCCGCAAACGCCTTGGGATGGGGGCCGTGGGTAAAACCGGCAGGGTGGAAGGTGACCATGCCCCGCTCGATATTGTCCCGGCTGAAGAAGTCCCCCGCGTGGTAAAAGAGCACTTCGTCGTAGTCGTCATTGCTGTGGTAGAAGGGCACCTTGAGGGCGCCGGGATCGCTCTCGATGGGGCGCGGCACGAAGGTACAAATCACGAAGCGGCTCGCCACAAAGGTCGAATGAGCCGACGGCGGCAGATGGTAGCGGTGGCTCATCAGCGGGCGGATATCCCGCCAGTTGAGGCGCACCACGCACAAGTCGCCGTGCCACCCTTGTGCATCCAGCGGGTTGAACGGCCAGGTGATGACCGACACCTGATCGTGGCGCTTCACCTGCAGCGACCAGGGATTCTCATCCTGCTGGGCCAAAAAGCGCTCGTTGATGGCGGGCACATCCAGCGCCGCCGGGTCGAAGATGGCGTGATTGCCCACCAGCCCCTTGTCCGGCAGCTGGTAGCTGTCGTTGGTCGCCTCGATCATCAGGATGAACATGGGCGCACTGGGTTCGATGCGCCACATGGTGCCGCGGGGGATCACCACATAGTCGCCGTCCCGCAGAGTCAGATGGCCGTAATCGCAGAAAAACTCGCCGCCCCCCTCGTGGATAAAGAGCAGCTCGTCGCCGTCTGCGTTGCGCACCAGAAACGGCATCGCCTCGGAGAGCCGCCAGATGCGATAGCGGCAGTGGGGGTTGCTGAGAATGTCGGGAGCCACCCAAGGGGAGAGGGAACTCACCTCCTCTTGCAGGGCATTGAGGTCAAACAGCCGTGGCCGCAGCGGCCCCTCCCAACTGCTCCAGTCGGTAGGGGCATGCTTGTGGTGCATGTGGGTGGCGGGGCCGAAAAAGCCGCTGCGCCCCAGTTCGCGCTCATAGATGGCCTGTTCCGGCAGGTCGGCATGGGCCTGCCGGGAGTGGGTTCCCTCCCGATGGGGGAAGTTAATCCAGTTACGCATCGCTCGCTCCCTCTTTGCGGGCACCCTTCTCATCCTCGCCGCCATCCAGCACGCCACGGCGGATCTGGTCCAGCTCGATCGATTCAAACAGCGCCTTGAAATTGCCCTCGCCAAACCCTTCGTTACCCTTGCGCTGGATGATCTCGAAGAAGACCGGGCCTATCACGGTATCGGTGAAGATCTGCAACAGGATGCCATCCTTGGTAGGGGAGCCGTCGATGAGGATGCGCAGCTCTTTGAGGGCCGCCAGATCCTCCTGATGCCCCTCGACCCGGCTGTTCACCTTCTCGTAGTAGGTATCCGGGGTCGGCATAAAACCGGTACCGCGGCTGCGCAGGGTGCGGATGGTGTGGTAGATATCGCTGGAGGCCATGGCGATGTGCTGGATCCCCTCCCCCTTGTACTGGCGCAGGTACTCCTCAATCTGGGACTTGTCATCCGCCGACTCGTTGATGGGGATGCGGATCTTGCCACAAGGCGCGGTCATGGCGCGTGAATGCAGCCCGGTCAGCTTGCCCTCGATATCGAAGTAGCGAATTTCACGGAAGTTGCCGATCCGCTCGTAGAAGTTGGACCAGACATCCATATTGCCGCGATGGACGTTGTGGGTCAGGTGATCGATCTCCATAAGACCGGCATCTACCTCTGCCATCCGGGCCTGCCAGTCGGGGTAGAAAACAAAATCCACGTCATAGATGGAGCCCTTGTCGCCATAGCGGTCAACAAAGGAGAGGGTGCTCTCGCCGATACCGTAGATGGCGGGAATATTGAGCTCCATCGGCCCAATCTTGCCGACAAAAGGCTTTGCCCCCTTGGCGATGGCGTACTGCTGGGCTTTGCCCGCATCGCTCACCCGAAATGCCATGCCGCAAACGCTCGGCCCGTGCAGGCTGGCAAACTGCTCCGCCTGGGAGTGAGGCTCAGCATTGACCACGAAGTTGATATCCCCCTGCCGGTAGAGCCAGCACTGCTTGTGTTTGTGCTTGGCGACCTCGGCAAACCCGAGCGAGACAAACAGGCTCTTGAGGGCGGCAATCCCCTTGGCATCGGGGGCCGTGTACTCGACAAACTCGAAGCCATCTGTGCCTAACGGATTGATGGTGTGGGTGGCGGAAGAGGTGGCATTCATCGGGCGCTCCTTGCTCTTGATTCGGTTAAAACGGATTGCAGCACCCCGCGGCGCGGCAAGTGTTAACAACTTGTTTCATTAGAAGCAGGGCGTAGCAGGAAGAGAAGAGGCGGGTTGCAGATAGTTTTTCGCAGCTGGCAGCAAAAGATGTAAATAGATTGTGACATTCAAGCGGCAGCCCTGCGGATCAAACGGTGACGACCAGTATGGCTGTCAGCTTTGCCTTACAGTTGCCAGTTTTTGACCATCAGATGGGGCAAGCAGGCCCGGGCCTTTTGCAGTCGCGTGGGCGTCGGATTGATCAACCACGCCTCTTTCCCCAACCCCAGCAGCGGCAGATCGTGCAGGCTGTCGCTAAGCGCCAGCTCGGCATCGAGGGCGCAGATCTCCGGCAACAGCTTGTGCTGGCCGTGGCAATAGAAGCGCGGCATCAGGCCGCCAAAACGGTAGTGCATCTGCGAGCCAATGATCCGGTGGGGCAACTGGCCGGGCAGTTGCTGATAGAGCTGGGCTCGCACCAGCGGGCAGGGACTGGCGGAGATCACCCAGCAGCGCGCCCCCTCGCTTTGCAGCAACTCGCGAGCCTGACGATACAGCCCCGGCCTGGTGCGGCAATAGGCACGCACCAGCTTGCGCCAGCCCAAAGGAGAAAGCCCCAACGTGATGGCCCACCAGATAAGGGAGATACCGCGCCGCCGCTGGCTGGGAAGAAGATAGACCAAGCCACCCAGCGCAATCACTGGCAACAGCAGCAGCGGCCAGATCCGGCGGCGCAGGATATAGCGCAGCAGACCGGCGTGGCTGTCGCCGGGGGCCAGGGTGTCGTCAAAGTCGGCCAGGATCCAGCGCGGAGTGCTCCCGTCAGAGGCATTGGATGCATCACGCTCTTTTGCTGAATGGATAATGGTGTCAGACGCTGGGCGCATAAGCATCAGGGCGCAAGGGCTGCGATGGCTGCCGTGAGCTCGGGAGTGACAAATTCACTCCCCACATCGGGCGGGCAGACAAAATCGAACGGCTCGCCCGCCAGGGTAAAGCTGAGCCGCCAGGCGTGCAGATAGCCGCGATCGGCTGGCATACCGCCATAGCGCTCATCCCCGAGAATGGGGGCGCCGATACTTTTGAGGGCAACCCGGATCTGGTGGGTTTTGCCGGTCTGGGGCTTGATGCGATAGAGCCGCAGCCCCTCGCGCACCGACACCGAATCAAACCAGCTGATGGCAGGATTATCCAGCGTGCGCGCCAGCATCCAGCTACCACCGCGCCCCTTTTGCATATCCCCTTTTACCCAGCCCTGCTTCTTCTTGGGTTTGCGATCGGAGAGCGCCAGATACTGCTTGCTCACCTCACGGGCCGCAAAAGCCATGCTCAGCTCACGGTTCGCCTCCGTGCTGCGGGCCAGCAGCACCAAGCCGGATGTCATCTTGTCGAGCCGGTGCACCGGATAGAGCGTGAGCCCTGTATCGGCCTTCACCCGATTGACCAGCCCCGGATTGACCGACTCACCGTCCCCCTTCTCGTCGTGCATGCCGATGCCGGGCTGCTTGTCGATAACCAGGAAAGCGGGATGCTCAAACAATATCCGGTACATAAAACCTCGGGAACTGGGGAATAAGGCATGCAGCCAACGACTGGCGGCGCTCGGGAGTGCTGCATTCTCCCTGCTCGTCCGCCATTTGGCAAACCGGACGGGCAGAGGATAAAGATAAAAAATGGCCCCGCCTGCAACAGGCGGGGCCATTTTCGCTCATCTTGGCAGATCACACCTTACACATTGCGCGGGCGCAGGTGAGCGTGCCAGCGCGCTTCCCACTTCTTGAACAGCCAGACGATGACAAAGGTGAGCAGCATATAGAGCAGCCCTGCGGTCAAAAAAGCCTCGAACGGACTGTAGTAGCGAGAGTTGATGATCCGCGCCGCGCCGGTCAGATCGACGATGGTGATGATGCCCGCCACCGCCGAGCCTTGCAGCATGAAGATCACCTCGTTGCTGTAAGCCGGCAGTGCCCGACGAAACGAGTTGGGCAAAATGATCCGGGTCAGGGTCTGCCAGCGGGTCATGCCAAAGGCGTTGGCTGCCTCAATCTGGCCGCGCGGCATATTGTGCACCGCCCCGCGCACGATCTCGGCGGTATAGGCAGCGGTATTGAGGGTGAAGGCCAGCAGCGCACAGAACCAGGCTTCGGAGAAGAGCGACCAGGCGGCACTGTTCTTCAGCCACTCCCACTGGGCGGCGCCGTAGTAGATGATAAAGAGCTGCACCAGCAGCGGGGTGCCGCGAAAGAAGTAGATATAGGCCCAGATCGGCCCCTTGATCAGCCAGTTGCGGCTATTGCGCAGGATGCCCATGGGCACCGCCAGCATCAACCCAAGGATCAGAGAGAGGGCCACCAGCCAGACGGTGGTATAGAGCCCCTCCCAATAGGTGGGCCACTCTTTTAGAATGATTGAGAAATCCATGGCTTACCTCGTCTTGATGGCATAGTGACGCTCGGCCCACTTGAGCGCCGAGGTGGAGACTGCGGTGAAGATCAGGAAGATCAGCGCCACCGCCATGTAGAAGGTGAAGGGTTGCTGGGTCGAGCCCGCCGCCAGCGAGGCTTTGCGCACCATGTCATCGAGGCCGATGATGGAGACCAGCGCGGTGGTTTTCAGCAGCACCAGCCAGTTGTTGCCAAACCCCGGCAGGGCGTGGCGCATCATCTGGGGGAAGAGGATCCGCACAAACACCTGGGTTGCCCGCATGCCAAAGGCCCGTGCGGCCTCCAGCTCACCTTTGTCCACTGCCAGAATGGCGCCGCGAAAGGTCTCGGTCATGTAGGCGCCGAAGATAAAGCCGATGGTCGCGACACCGGCCACAAAGGGGCTGATGTCGATATAGTCCGGAAGCAGGGAGACCCACTCCTGATTGGGATTGCTCTCCAGTAACCAGCTGTTGTAAGTCTCGTTGACCCAGGTGCAGATGCCGTTGATCAGCACCTGGCCGCCAAAGAAGAGCAGCATCATCAGCACCAGATCGGGGATGCCGCGAATAATGGTGGTGTAGCCGGTGGCGATGGCCCGGGCCCACTTGTAGGGAGAGAGTTTGGCCAGCGCCCCCAGCATCCCCAGCAGCAACGCCAGCAGCAGGGAGGCCAGCGCCACTTCCAGGGTGACCCAGGCGCCCTCCAGCAGCGAGGCTTCGTATCCTTTCAAATCAAACATATGCAGCTCCATCGCCACTGAATCTTCACGCACCTGCTAACCAGAAGGCTCCATAGCAGTCCGAATGAAATATGTGCAGCTCCATTGCAATCAATGCGGGCCCGTAAACTCCCTCAGGGAGGTGACGGGCCCGATGACTACTGACGGGATCAACCTGTCGTTACTCGCCGTAAACGTCTCTTTGTTTTACTCTCCGTAAACGTCGAACTCGAAGTACTTGTCGTTGATTTCCTTGTACTTGCCGTTGGCACGCAGCGCCAGAATGGCGGCGTTGAATTTCTCTTTCAGATCCTTGTCAGCCTTGCGCACTGCAATACCGGCACCCTCGCCAAACCACTTGGGGTCGGTCAGTTTCGGGCCGACGAATTCGAAAGCATCACCGCCCTCTTTCTTCAGCAGACCGTCGGTGATGGCGGCAGAGTCGGCCAGCACATAGTCCACACGACCGGATTTCAGATCGAGATAGGCTTCATCGGCGGTGCCGTAACGCTTGATGGTAGCGTTGGGGAAGTTGTCGGTAATAAAGGTATCCATGGAGGTCGCACGCTGCACTGCGACGGACTTGCCTTCCATAAAGGCTTTGTCGAGCTGCACATCAGTGCCCTTTTTGGCGGCGAAGCGGGCCGGAATGTGCTGGTACTTCTGGGTGAAGTCCACCTTCTTCTTGCGCTCTTCTGTGATGTCCATGGTGGCGATGATGGCGTCAAACTTGCGCGACAGCAGCGCCGGAATGATGCCGTCCCAGTCCTGCTTGACCAGGGTGCACTTCACTTTCATCTCTTCGCACAAGGCGTTGGCGATGTCGATATCAAAGCCTTTCACCTCGCCACTGGGCTCGGTCCAGGAGAAGGGGGGATAGGCACCCTCAACCCCGATCCGGACCTCTTTCCACTCCTTTGCCATCAGGCTACCGGACGCGAGGGCAGTAACTACGGCTGTCGCCAGCATCAGCTTGTTCATGTATCTCTCCTTGATAAAACAGTTGATTGGGTAACCAGGCATCCCGCCATCAGTAGATGGAGGAGATGAATTGCTTGAACCGCTCGGATTTGGGATGGGCGAAAATCTCCTTGGGGTTGCCCTCCTCTTCCACCCGCCCCTGATGCAGAAACATCACCTTGTTCGATACATCCCGGGCAAACGACATCTCGTGGGTCACCACCAGCATGGTGCGCCCCTCTTCGGCCAGCTCGCGCATCAGGCCGAGCACCTCCCCCACCAGCTCTGGATCCAGCGCCGAGGTGGGTTCATCAAACAGCATCACCTCGGGCTCTACCGCCAGCGCACGGGCAATGGCGGCCCGCTGCTGCTGACCACCAGAGAGGTGGCCGGGATAGTAGTCACGCCGCTCCCAGAGTCCAACCCGGTTGAGCAGCTGCTCTGCCTTGGCCAGTGCTTCGGCGCGAGGCACCTTGAGCACCTGGATTGGCACTTCGATGATGTTCTGCATGATGGTCATGTGTGACCAGAGATTGAAACTTTGAAACACCATGGCCAGCCGGCTGCGGATCCGCTCCACCTGACGCATATCCTCGGGCAACCGCTCGCCGGCGCGGCTGGTTTTCATCCGGATCAGCTCGCCATGGAGCGAGACGGTGCCGGATGAGGGGGTTTCGAGCAGATTGATACAGCGAAGAAAGGTCGACTTCCCCGAGCCGGAGGAGCCGATAAGGGAGATCACATCCCCCTTGTGGGCGGTCATGTCGATGCCCTTGAGCACTTCGTGGGTGCCAAAATATTTGTGCAGATCACGTACTTCCAGTGCGGCAACGTCGCTCATCCATTACAACCTTGTCTGTCCCTAGACGCCGCAGGGGCGTGACTCAACCATCGTCCATTTAACAAAAAGTTAACCGATGGCAACCTTCAGCGAAAATATCACCCGGATAGTGAAAAAACAATACAGAACGAGGGTCTTCAGGGGATTCGCTCTATTTTCATTCGCCCTTTGCGTATTTTTCAGCACTTTGTTTGCATAAACAGCCGTTTCAATGGCTGTTCCGATACCGCCTTTTTATACCCCAATCATATCAGTGGCAAGAGAAAAGCGTGATGTGTGCCAAACCGGCGCCAAAATGGCTTTATGCACCCCCTTGCCGAGCGAAATATCGGCCCCCCGATCGGATCAACTTGATTTCATTGGTGCACTCGGGCTCGCACAGAACCTTATCAAACAGGGAGGTTGTGGCAAAAAAGTAACAATCCGCCCCCAAAAGGGCTGTTTTCGGCCATGAAAGCGAGAGATATGTGACACAGAGCCAATAAGTAATGATAAGGTGGTGTTTTTATCAGTTTTTGTGATCGAGGCCTCGATGCTGCTCAATGTGTTGCTGATCCTGTTGCCACTGGCAATCGGCTATCTGATTCCCCTCTCCTCTGCCCGGCTGATCAAGCTGGTCAACCAGAGTCTGGGCAAGATGGTCTACCTCATTCTGTTTCTGATGGGGCTCGGGCTTGCCTATGTGGAGAACCTGGGCAGCAATCTGGCGGTGATCTTCAAGGTCGCCGGGGTAATGCTCACCGCGATCACGATCTGCAACCTGCTGGCCCTCTGGTGGCTCGACAAGCGCACACCGCCGACCCATGAGGCGAGTGATACCAAGATGCCGAGCAAGTTGCACCTGCTGTGGGAATCCCTGCAGCTCTGTTTTGTGGTGCTCGGCGGCGTGCTGCTGGGTCTACTGGTGGATCTGCGCGCCCTGCCCATCGACAAGTGGAGCGAATGGGCCCTGATGCTGCTGCTGTTTCTCATCGGGGTGCAGATGCGCAACTCCGGCATGCGGCTGCGCCAGATCCTGCTCAACCCCTGGGGGATGAAGATAGCCGCCACTGTCATCCTCAGCAGCTGGCTGGGCAGCCTGCTGGCGGCCCAGTTGCTGGGCATGCCCTTTGCCCATGGTCTGGCGATGAGCTCCAGCTTCGGCTGGTATTCGCTCTCCGGCATTCTGGTGGCCGACAAACTGGGGCCGGTGCTCGGTTCTGCTGCCTTTATCAACGATCTTGGGCGCGAGCTTATCGCCATTCTGATCATCCCGGTCCTGATGCGTCGCCACCCCTCGGCGGCCATCGGTTACGGCGGCGCCACGGCGCTGGACTTCACCCTGCCGGTTATCCAGAAATCAGGGGGCATTCAGGTGGTGCCGGTGGCCATTGTCTCCGGCTTTATCCTGAGCCTGCTCGGCCCCATCCTGATCCTCGGGTTTCTGGCGCTCTAAGCCTGATTCCCACATTGCAGATAAAAAAGCCCGACCTTGTTGTCGGGTTTTTGCTGTTTGGAGCAACCACGTACTCGCACTGGCTGCGATATTGCCCGCAGCCTTATTCGCGCCACTGGCCGCCACTCATCACCCGTTCGATAGCAAACGTCCGGTCGTGCACCAGCAGCAGATCCGCATCCTGTCCGACCCCGATACGCCCCTTGCTGCCGAGCCCCAGCGCCTGTGCCGGATTGCTCGTTACCGAGGCCAACGCCCTCTCCAGCGAGACACCGAGCCGGGTCGCGCGCACGCACTGCTGCCACAGGCTGGCAATCTGGCCGCAGCGCATCTCGATTAGCCGCCCTTCGCCATCAAAGCGCGGCAGGCTGGCGTTGGCATCCGAGCTGAAGGTGATGCGCTCGGCAGGCACATTGGCGGCCAGCAGCTCGAGAAACGCATCGGCGGCAAGCCGCTCGCCATCCTCCAGCAGATCGGGAAAGCTCGAGGTGGTGAGGTCGACCCAGCCTCCCGCCTTGCCCCACTCGATGGCCTCGGCAAAGAGCCAGGGGTTGCGGTTGCAGTGGGTAGGATAGAGCTGGCGTAGCGGAATGTCAGTCTCATCGCGCAGGGCCCGCAGGGGCGCCAATGCCCCCTTGCCATCCCCGACATGGAAGAAGCTGACCCCGCTCTTGCCCGCAAGCAGCCCGGCTACTCGCGCCTCGCTGGCAAGCCTGGCCAGCTCATCGTGGGTCGGCGCGCTGGATCTGTGGTCACTGATGGCCACCTCCCCCACCCCCAATACCTCGGGGATCAGGATGATGTCCGACTCCACCGTGCCGGTCAGGGTCTTGACCGGCAGATGGTAGGAGCCGGTATACATAAAGGCGCTCACCCCGGCGGCGCGAAACTCACGCACCTTGCCGAGCACCTGCGCGGGAGTGCGGGTCAGGCTGTCGGTGCCAAGCGCCGCCACCAGGGTAGTGACACCTGCCTTGAGCGCCTCGCTCGCCGCCAGTTCCGGGGTGCGAAAAGCAAAGCCCCCCTCACCGCCGCCGCCCGTGATATGGGCCAGCGGATCCACCAGTCCGGGCACCAGATAGCGGCCACGACCATCGACCCGATGCAGCGGCCAGTTTGTGGGCACCGTCAACCCCTTGCCCATCCAGGCAATGCGGCCATCAGCCACCAGCAGATCCTGCTGGCCAAGGTGGGTGGGGCTGAAGATCTCAGCCCCCTCGATCAGGGTCAACATGGCGATCCTCCTTGCACGATTGTCGCTTGCCCAATGAAAAGAGAGGGAGCAAGCTCCCTCCCCCCGTCAACCACCATATATATCGTACTTGAAGTACTTCTGGTTGATCTGCTGATAGGTACCATTGGCACGCAAGGCCTTGATCGCCTCGTCCAGCTTGCCCTTGAGCTCCTTATCACTCTTGCGCACGGCGATCCCCATCCCATCACCAAACCACTGGCGATCGGTCAGGGCGGGCCCCACATAGTCGAACTTGTCGCCCCCCTCTTTGCCAAGCAGCCCCTGCTCGATGGCAGAGGCATCGGCCAGCAGGGCCAGCACCCGACCCGCTTTCAGATCGAGATAGGCCTCATCGGCATTGCCGTAACGGACGATGGTGACATTCGAGCCAAAATTGTCGGTCAGGTACTTATCGTGGGTGGTGGCCCGCTGCACCCCGATGCGCTTGCCCGCCATGCCTTCCGGGGTCAGCGTCAGCTCGGTCCCCTTGGCCGCCACAAAGCGATTGGGAATATGGGCATATTTCTCGGTGAAATCGACCTTCTGGCGCCGCTCGTCGGTGATCGACATGGCGGCGATGATGGCGTCGTATTTGCGCGACAGCAGGGCCGGGATCATGCCGTCCCAATCCTGCGCCACCAACTCGCACTTGACCGCCATCTGCTTACAAAGGGCGTTGGCGAGATCAATATCAAACCCCTTGATCTCGCCCGACGCATCGGTCCAGGAGAAGGGCGGGTAGGCCCCCTCCACCCCGAAACGCACGGTTTTCCACTCCTTGGCCATAGCGGGGGTGGCCAGCAGGCTGGCAACAAACAGGGCTGAGAGGGTCAGTCTGATCTTCATCATGTGTACTCCATTACATAAAAAGCGCACAGGCGCGGACAAGGCACCGCAGGCGAATACATGCGATGACCAAAAGCAGCAAAATCTGGATGAGCGAGATCACGCCCGAGCGGGCGTCAGTGAACTGCTCCAGGGGTTCGATCTATTCGTCGAACCACTCGGAGAGATAGAAAGGCTTGAAGTAGAAGGCCAGAAAAAAGCCTCTGGCTTTGCGCATCATGGTGGTTTGTCGCGTCCTGTGACAAAGATGGCATCACCTTAGCACGCCCGAATTTTGCCCAGCAAGAGGCAGCCGCAGGGCAGTAGCAAAATCCCGATCATGGTCAAGGCGGGCGGGATCCGTTAGGCTCGAAGCACCTTGCCATCCCATAACAGACCCACAGCGACCGATGAATTTTCTGGCCCATCTCCATCTGGCTGCCCACACCCGAAGCTCCCTCACCGGTAATCTGCTCGGCGATTTCGTCAAAGGCACGCTGCCCACGGGGCTTGCCGCCCACTTCGATGAGGGGATCTGGCTACACCGCAAAATTGACGCTTTCACCGACGGCCACCCTGAGCACAAGGCGGCCGTCGCCTGTTTCGAGGCCCCCTGGCGCCGCTTTGGCGGCATAGTGGTGGATATGATCTACGACCACTGGCTGAGCCAGCACTGGGAGCTGTTCAGTACCGAGCCCCTTCCCCGCTTCCTGCAACGCAGTTATGAACAGCTATTGGCGGATCACCCACGCCTGCCGGATGGACTGCCACTCCCCCTCAAGCGGATGGCCGAGCAAAACTGGATCGCCTCCTACCGCCACAAGGAGGGGCTGGGGCAAGCGCTGAATGGCATAGGTCGCCGACTGCGCCGCCCGGTACAACTGGGAGAGGCGCTACTGACCCTCGATGAGTCGCAGTGGCAAACATGCGAGGCGGGGTTTTTGCGCTTCTATCCCGCGCTGATGGACTTTAGCCAGCAGCAGCTGGCCCAATATCGGGCAGCCCAAGGGGCACAGTGATCCCTCTGGATAGCCCTGCGTCCCCATAAAAAACGCCCCTTGCGGGGCGTTTGTCATCAGTTGGCTTCGTCTTTCTTTTTGCGAATGCTTAAGCCCAGCTCCCGACCACGCAGTCGGGCGTAATAGATGGTGCCGACAAAGGCGATAGTGGTGAACAGCAGTTCCACCACAGCCAGCCACCGCTCCCCCTCATCCGTGGTGATCAGGGTGAGGGCGTGGAGGAAATAGGGCATCAACACGAAGTTGCCCCAGGCGTGGGTGTAGGGGTTGCCCTGCACTATCCCCTTGAGAGGGAAGAGCAGCGGCACCGTCCAGATCACCGGCAGCAGCCAGGGGTTGAGGTCCGGATGGGGCGACAGCCACAGATGCCAGAGGATGACCCAGCACAGCAGGCCGAAGAAGCCGACCAGAGTCAGCCAACGTGCGAAGCGGGTGCTCACTTGAGGATCTCCAGCACCTGCTCCGGCGGGCGACCAATGCGGGCCTGACCATTCTTGATGACAATTGGGCGCTCGATCAGCTTGGGATGCTGGTGCATGGCGCGAATAAGGGCATCACCGCTGACATCGGCCAATCCCAGCTCCTTGTAGAGATCCTCCTTGGTGCGCATCAGCTGGCGGGGATCGCTAAAACCGAGCAGAGAGAGCAGGTTGCGGATCTCATCTTCGCTCGGGGCCTGCTCCAGATAGAGCACCACATCAGGGGCGATCCCGTGCTGTTCCAGCAGGGCCAGGGTTTCGCGACTCTTGGAGCAGCGCGGATTGTGGTAGATTTGGGTCTCGCTCATGGTAACTCCCTGATTAATCGCAAGATGGGATTAGAAACGGCGCTATTGTAGGGGAAAGTGATGGTCAGGGTAAGCAGCAGTGGAAAGGAATTGAAACGAATTTGTTGGCTGATTGTGGCTGGCCTGCTGGGCGCCTGCACACCCGCCCCCGAATTTACCGATGCCACAGGGCAGTCGGTCAGCCTGCGCCACTTTGCCGGCAAGCCGCTGCTGGTCAACTACTTCGCCCCCTGGTGCGCCCCCTGCCTGCGGGAGATGCCGCGCCTCAACAGGCTGGCAGCGGAGGGCCAGATCACAGTGGTGGCCATCAACTACGACCCGACCACCCCGGCAGAGCTGGGCAAGCTGGCTGCGCAGTACCACATCAAGGTGCCGCTCCTTATTACCAATGAAGATGCCAGGCTTCCCTTCCCGCGCCCAAGCGGCCTGCCCACCAGCTATCTGCTCGATAGCGAGGGCAAGCTCAAGCAGACGCTGGTCGGCGAGCTCGACCAGCAGCAGATCGAGATGCTCAAGGCGACCGCCAGCAGCATGAGTCACTAGCCCATCGCTGCTATCACCGTCCCCCACATCAACGCCACCGCCATAAACAACAAGGGCGCACCATAGTGCGCCCTTGTTTGATAGGTTTCGTTAGCCCTTGAGGCTGTCGAGATCCTTCTTGGCCCGCTCCAGCTCGGTGATGCGCGCCTCCAGACGAGCCAGGGTCATCCGATCGCTGGTGGTGCCACGCGCCACGATCAGCTCGTCGATGGCCGCCTGATAATCACCGCGCAGGGAGAGGATTTCAGCCCGCGCCATATGCAGCTCGGTCATTCTGCCCGCCTTGCGATAGGCGTCGGAGAGCAGGTTCCAGGCCAGATTGTTCTCCTCATGGGCACGGGCATAGGGGTCGAGGATGGCGATGGACTTCTTGTAGTTGCCGCTCTCGAGGTAGGCGTTGCCGAGGTTGACCACCACCACTTCGTTGTCCGGCATCCGGCTGCGGAACTTCTCGAGGCGCGCGATGGCCTGAGCACTGCGCCCCTTGGCCAGATCGATGTCGGTCTGGGCATCGACGATAAAGAGATCTTCCGGATGACGGGCCGCCAGCTCCTGCATCAGGGTATCAGCTTCGTCAGTGCGCTTGAGCTGGATCAGCGCCAGCGCCTTGCCATAGATGGCGGCATCCTTGAGCGGGTAATCCCCCTTCTGGATCCGGCTATCGAAGTAGCTCAGCAGCCCCTGCGGGGTATCGGTACCAAAACGCACCTGAATCCGTACTTTGGCCAGCCAGAAGTCGAGGCTGGGCGGCAAGTCGCGGCGGCCATAGCTGCCCGCCCGAGCGCGAGCCTCGCTGATCCGGGTCTCCGGCAGCGGGTGAGTGAGCAGCATTTCCGGCGGCTTGCTGGCGTAACGGTACTCGGCAGCCAGTTTCTGGAAGAAATTGGCCATCCCCATGGGGTCGAAACCGGCATCATAAAGCGTCTTCATGCCGATGCGATCCGCTTCATATTCGTTGTCGCGGGTGTAGTTGATGGCCGACTGCATGGAGAGGCCCAGCGTAGTCTGCAACGCAGCGATACCGGCGGTCGGGTTGATCACAGCCAGCGCGATGGAGCCCACCAGACCGGCCAGGGTCACCGCCGAGCTGCTCGCCTGCGCTTCCATATAACGGGCGATATGGCGCTGGGTCACGTGGGTGATTTCGTGGGCCAGTACCGAGGCGAGCTCGCTCTCGCTGTCGGCGTAGAGGAAGAGGCCAGTGTGCACCTTGACTCGCCCACCGAGGAAGGCGGCCGCGTTGATGCTGGGATCATTGATGAGGAAGAAGGTAAACGGGAAACGTACCCCATCGGCGTTGGTCAGCAATCGCTGACCCAGATCGTCAATGTACTGGCTCAGCACCGGATCATCGATGATCGGCAGACCCGCACGGGCAAAGCGCATAAAAGCGTTGCCGTAACGCACTTCCTGCTCGATGGGCAGGGCAGCAACCCCGGCCGTGCCGATGTCGGGAAGCTGATTGTTGGCCTCGGCATGAAACGTGGCGCCCATCAGGGAAGCCAGCAGGGGAAGCGATGCCATCAGGGGGGAAAAACGTGCCACGTTATCTCTATCTCCATCAGAAAGGGCCTCGGCAGAATACCCTTGCCCATCAAGGGCTACAAGCGTTGTTTCACGCTCTTATCACGGCCATAATAGCGGCCACCTGCCTGATGGAGCCCCCATGGAAATTCTCGACCTGACCCCCTGGCGTTGCCCCGAGCCGCTGATCCGGCTCAAGCTCTGGTTAAGAGAGGCCAAAAGCGGTCAAACCGTCACCATCCGGCTGGCCGATGCGGGCTCCCGGCAGGATATTCCGGCCTATCTGCACCGTCAGGGCCACCATGTCGAGATGCAGCAACAACCGGACAATACCCTCTCTTTGCAGTTGGTTGTCGGGGCGAAACAGCCATCTTGAGCCCCAGTGATGTAAGGATGCCGTCATGTTAGAAGTATTGAAGCGCTGGTATCAGACCCGTTTTTCCGATCCCGATGCCGTTACCCTTTTTCTGTTGCTGGTGTTCTGCTTCACCATCATCTGGCTGTTTGGCGATCTGCTGGCCCCCCTGCTGGTGGCGCTGGTAATGGCCTATCTGCTGGAGTGGCCGGTCGCCCGGCTGCAAAAAGCGGGGCTGTCGCGCACCCTGGCCACCAGCGTCATTCTGCTCCTCTTTATTGCGGTAGCAGTCGCCTCCTTGCTGGGTCTTATCCCGACGCTGGTCAGTCAGGGGATCAATCTGGCCAAAGAGGCGCCGGCCATGCTGACCCACGCTCAGGATTATGTGCGCACCCTGCCGGACAAATACCCCGAGCTCATCGACGTCAGTCTGGTGGAGACCGTCATCGACAATATTCGCCAGCGCATCCTCAGTGGCGGCGAGCATCTGGTAAGCGCCTCCCTCAGTTCGCTGGTCAACGTGGTCGCCATCATGATCTACCTCATTCTGGTACCGCTGATGGTCTTCTTTATGCTCAAAGACAAGCGGGTACTGATGGGCAGCCTGCGCCGCTTCCTGCCGCGCAACCGCACCCTGGTCAACCGGGTGTGGGTGGAGATGAACAACCAGATCATCAACTACATCCGCGGCAAGGTGATCGAGATACTCATCGTCGGCATCGCCACCTATGTCCCCTTCGCCCTGATGGGATTGCGCTACTCGGTGCTGCTGGCGGTCGCGGTCGGCTTCTCTGTGCTGATCCCTTATATCGGCGCCGCCGTGGTGACGGTTCCGGTCGCCATGGTGGCCCTGTTCCAGTGGGGGCTCACCCCCGAGTTCGCCTGGCTGATGGTGGCCTATCTGGTCATTCAGGCTCTCGATGGCAACCTGCTGGTGCCGGTGCTTTTCTCGGAAGCGGTCAACCTCCATCCGGTGGCCATCATCATCGCCGTGCTGGTGTTTGGCGGCTTGTGGGGATTCTGGGGTGTCTTCTTCGCCATTCCCCTCGCCACCCTGGTCAAGGCGGTGCTCAATGCCTGGCCAAAACGTGAAGAGATGCCCGGTGCCGCAAAATAACCTGCTTCCCCTGCAATCGTGACAACGGAGTGTCCATGACCTTTTTTCGTCAAATCAGAGCGGCAGGGCTGACGGCCCTGCTCCTCGCTGCCGCTATGCCAGCGCGTGCCGATATCGATCTTGGCGCCATGGATCTGCTCACCAGCGACAGCCCTACCAGCCCGGTGCCACAGGGCTTTGTCGCCGGTGCGGCGCTCATCGGGGGACAGGCCCGTTATGAAGCGCAGGACAACGCCCTCTACGCCATCCCCGGCTTTATCTACTTCGGCGACCAGTTTATGTTTCTGGGGGATCGGGCCCGCTACTACTTCCACAAGGATGAGAACGTGGCCCTCTACGGCTATGGCCGGGTCCGTTTTGGCAATCTGGATCCCGAGGACTCTCCGGCCTTTACTGGCATGGAGCAGCGAAAATGGCAGCTGGAAGGCGGGATCGGTGGCAACATCATCACCCCCTATGCCCTGCTGACCGTGCGTGCCAACAGCGATGTCACCGGCCGCAGCAAGGGACAGGAGCTGCTGCTGTGGGCCGACTTCCCCATCCTGCGCGACAACCTGCTGATCATGCCGGGGATGGGGCTGATGCTGCGCAGCGACAAGATGGCCAACTACTACTTCGGCGGCATCTCCGAGAGCGAGGCGACTGCCCAGCGGCCCGCTTGGGATACCGGTACCACCCTATCTCCGATGGCGGCCCTCATCACCAGCTACCGCTTCAGCCCCAACTGGATTGGCATGTTTGCCATGAACTACGAATGGTATGATCGGGACATCAAAAACAGCCCCGTCGTCCAGCACGATGGCGAGCTCTATGCGGGTTTTGCGCTGGGCTATATCTGGTAACGGTTATGAGTCTTGAACCGTGAGACACGACCAAACAAAAGGGAGCCCTCGGCTCCCTTTTTCACGGCCATCATCAAGCTGGTCGTACAGCCTACTCAGGCGTCCAATTCAGGCTTACAGCGCCGCCAGAAAATCGGCCAGCTGCTGATTGACGAAGGACGGATTTTCCAGCGACGAGATGTGGCCAGCCATCGGGATCTCCCTGAACGGGCAACCCAGCACCTCGGCCATCAGATAGCCCTCCAGCACCGGACGAGCCTTGTCTTCGCAGCCGGTCATCACCAGTGCGGGAGTGGTGATCTCCTCCAGCCACTCGATACGATCTTCGCGGGTCACAAAGCTGCGGCCCACCGCCACCATGGCAGCAATCTTCTCGTTTGGCCAAGCGGCCAGACGCGCCTTGAAACCACTCATCAGCGCCTCATCAGGCTGGCTGGCAAAGAAGATAGGCGCCACCTGTTCGATGATGGGTGAAGGGACGGTGCCGAGCTGCTCGATCATCGCCAGCATGCCTAGGTAGCGCTCGCAGGTGATCTGGGGCTCGAGGCCGACAAAACTGTCCATCAGCACCAGACCCTTGAGGCGGTTTGGCACCATGCGCGCCAGCTCCACACCCCACATGCCGCCGATGGAGAGGCCCACCAGTACGAACTCGTCAACCCCGAGGGCATCGAGCAGCGCCAGGTGATCCCGCGCCAGAGTCGCCAGGGTGCAGCCACCTTCGGGGAGCAGGTCGGAATCGCCGTGGCCCCACAGCTCGGGAACGATGCAGCGATAGCTGCCCTTGAGCGCCTCGATTTGCGGCGCCCACATGGCGCTGTCCCACAGATAGCTGTGACCAAACAGCAGTACCGGCCCTTGCCCTTCGTCCAGATAGGCCATCCGGCGGCCCGCTATCTCCATAAAATGCTTCATGTTATCTCCTGTTGCCAGCGATGGGCGGGCAGTGTATCACGTCCCCCTTGGCAGGTGACGCCTCCCTGGTGCAAGCTGACAGTGACTCAAAGAAGTCACCCATGAAAGGATGCCAAAAGGAGAAGCCCATGGCGAAGGAGAAGAGCAAGAAGCGGCCACGTCTGGACAAGAAGTGCTACGAGCACCACCTTGCCCATCTGCAGGAGGAGCTGGTCAAGCTGCAGGAGTGGGTCAAGCAGGAGGGGTTAAAGGTAGTGGTACTGTTCGAGGGACGCGACGCCGCCGGTAAAGGGGGCGTCATCAAGGCGATCACCGAGCCGCTCAACCCCCGGGTCTGCCGGGTCACGGCGCTGCCCGCCCCCTCCGATCGGGAGCGCTCCCAGTGGTACTTTCAGCGTTATGTAGCCCACCTGCCCGCCGCTGGCGAGATGGTGCTGTTTGACCGCTCCTGGTACAACCGGGCCGGAGTCGAGCGGGTGATGGGATTTTGCAGCGACGCCGAGTATCGCGAGTTTCTGCGCGCCTGCCCCGAGTTTGAGCGGATGCTGATCCGCTCCGGCATCACCTTGATCAAATACTGGTTCTCGGTCAGCGATGAGGAGCAGGAGAAGCGCTTCAAGGAGCGGATAAATACGCCCATCAAGCGCTGGAAGTTCAGCCCGATGGATTTGCAATCCCGGTCACGCTGGGTGGAATACTCCCGCGCCAAGGATGACATGTTCACCTACACCGACACCGAGGATTGCCCCTGGTTCGTAGTGGAGGCAGATGACAAACGCCGTGCCCGGCTCAACTGCATCGCCCATCTGCTGAGCAAGGTGCCCTACGAGGCGATCCACTACGAGCCTATCAAGCTCCCCCCCATCAAGACCGAAGGGTATGAGCGCCCGCCGCTGGCCAGCCAGACCTTTGTGCCCGATATTACCGCCGAACTCGAGGCTTGAACCGGGCTACCTTGCCTATCTGCATGTTCCAATCGCAGGCAATAAAAAGCCGGTCTGACGACCGGCAAAAAGGCATTGATTATTAAGAAAGGAAAACCGGCACAACAAAAAAATCAGGTACGGATATATTTGGCGGTGCGGGGGAACGCCTGCTCCTTGGCATCGAACAGGTAGCAGGCTTCGGCCGGGATACCCACGCTGTAGGTCTGACCGGTCGCCACATCCACATCCGAGGTGGCCTTGACGGTAAAGTCGTGACCATCCACATCCATATAAACGAAGGACTCGGCCCCCAGGTGCTCGGCCACCTGCACGATCCCGCTCACCTTGCTGTGCGCATGGGGGTGATCCAGCGGCATCAGGTGCTCGGGGCGAATACCCAGCTCCACCTTGTCACCCACAGCGCCACTGCGGGCATCGACCCGGGCCCGCACGGTATCGCCAGAGGTCAACTTGACCAGGCACTCCTGCTCTCCAATCTCCAGCAACTCACCCGCCAGGAAGTTCATCTTGGGAGAGCCGATAAAGCCCGCCACGAACTTGTTGTCCGGGTTGTGGTAGAGATCCAGCGGTGAACCGAACTGTTCCAGGTTGGTGGCAGCTTCGGCCTTGAGCGGGCTCAGCACCACAATCTTGTCGGCCAGGGTCATCGCTTCCACCTGATCGTGGGTCACATAGATGATGGTGGAGTTGAGCTCCTTGTGCAGCTTGGCGATCTCGATCCGCATCTTGACCCGCAGCGCGGCATCCAGGTTGGAGAGCGGTTCGTCAAACAGGAACACCTGCGGCTGCTGCACGATGGAGCGACCGATGGCGACACGCTGACGCTGACCACCGGAGAGCGCCTTGGGCTTTCTGTCCAGCAGCGGCTCGAGACCCAGGATCTCGGCGGCGCGCATCACCCGCTTGTGGATGTTCTCTTTGTCCATCTTCTTGAGCTTCAGACCAAAGGCCATGTTCTCGTAGATGTTCATGTGCGGATAAAGGGCGTAGGACTGGAACACCATGCCGACGTTGCGCTCTACCGGCGGCACGTCGTTCATGTAGCGACCGCCGATGGTCAGCTCACCGCTGGTGATGTCTTCCAGACCCGCGATCATCCGCAGCAGGGTGGATTTGCCACAGCCGGACGGGCCGACGAAGACGATGAACTCCCCTTCCTTGATGGAGAGGTTGATGTTGCGCAGGGTGTCCTTGTGAACAGCCGGATCGTAATTTTTGCGAACGTTGTTGAGTACTACTTCAGCCATGACGAGCTCCGCTCTTGAATCTTTGCAAATCGTGATAGCGGGGGGAGTCAGCTCCCCCGGCCATAAACTTAACCTTTCACACCACCAGCAGTCAGACCGCCAACCAACCAGCGCTGTGCCAACAGGAAGACCACTGTGATGGGGAAACCGGAGAGCACTGCGGCCGCCGCGAAATCACCCCACAGATAGTTCTGCGGATAGAGGTACTGCTGGGCCCCGACCGCCAGGGTCAGATTGTTCACATCCTGCAGCAGGATGGAGGCCATGGGCACCTCGGTAATGGAACCGATAAAGGCCAGAATAAACACTACCGCCAGGATGGGCACCGACAGGGGCAACAGGATCAGACGGAATGCCTGCCACGGGGTCGCACCGTCGATGGCCGCCGCCTCCTCCAGGGAGGAGTCGATGGTCTCGAAGTAGCCCTTGATGGTCCAGACGTGCAGGGCAATCCCCCCCATGTACGCCAGGATCAGGCCACCGTGGGTGTTGAGACCCAGCCAGGGAATATAGTCACCAATCTTGTTAAAGAGCGCGTAGATGGCTACCAGCGCCAACACCGCCGGGAACATCTGGAAAATCAGCATGCCCTGCAGGATGGTGGACTTGCCACGAAAACGCAGGCGGGCAAAGGCGTAAGCACAAGTGGTGGAGAGCGTCACGATCATCAGGGCTGTGATGCCGGCGATCTTGATGGAGTTCCACAACCAGGTCAGCACCGGGAACGGCGGCGGCGTGATGCTGCCGTCGGCGTTGGTGATAGACATGCCCAGCGCCAGCTTCCAGTGATCCAGCGTCGGATTGGAGGGGATGATCTCCCCTACCGCGAAGTTACCGTTACGGAACGAGATGGCGATAACCATGATCAACGGGAAGATGATCAGCGCCAGGAAGCCCCACATGACCAGGTGGGTTGCCCACACCCGGTATTTGACTGATTTGGGTTGTACGATTGCCATGTTGAAGCCTCCTTACAGCTGCTTGTCGGCTTTGGACAATTTCAGGTTGAGCAGCGCCAGCGCACCTACGATGAGGAAGATAGCTGTGGCGATGGCACTGGCCAGACCGTAGTCCTGACCACCCGATCCCTGGAACGCAATCCGGTAGGTATAACTCACCAGCAAGTCGGTGGTACCGGCCGGGGTGCTGGCGCCGATGATGTCGGGCGCACCGTTGGTCAACAACTGGATAAGCACGAAGTTGTTGAAGTTGAAGGCGAACGAGGCAATCAACAGCGGTGTCAGCGGCTTCATCAGCAGCGGCACGGTGATCTTGAAGAAGTTCTGTACCGGGCCGGCACCGTCCATGGCGGACGCTTCATAGAGATCTTCCGGAATGGCTTTGAGCAGGCCCATGCAGAGGATCATCATGTAGGGGTAGCCGAGCCAGGTGTTGACAATCAGGATCATCACCTTGGCCAGGAAGGGGTTGGTATACCAGTCCGGTTTGATGCCAAATGCCGCTTCCAGGAACATGTTGATCTCACCGAAGTTCTGGTTGAACAACCCCTTGAACACCAGGATGGAGATAAACGCCGGGATCGCATAGGGCAGGATCAACATGACCCGATAGAAACCGCGCCCCTTGAGCTCTTCCCACTGCACCAGACAGGCCAGCACCATACCGATAGCCAAGGTGAAAGCGACGGAGCAGGTTGAGAAGATCACGGTCCAGATGAAGATCTGCAGGAAGGGTGACTGGATGCCCGGATCGGTGACGATGCGCGCGAAGTTCTTCCAACCGACGCTCACCACAAAGCCCGGAGCAATACCCTTGCCGACAAACTGACCCTGTTCGTCGATGTACTGATAGAAGCCGGTCTCACCATTGGGCAGCATCAGCTCGCCATTCTGGGTATCACGCAGCAGGTTGCTGTCTTTGATCACCACGCCGGACTTGAGCACGGCACCATCCATCAGACGGGTGTAGTGCTGCTTCTGGGCGGCAAACTTGCGCAGGCTGCTCAGGGTCAGGTGGGTACCGCCATCCGGCAGCACCAGATCAAGGTCACTCAGGTGAGTACGATGCTCAACAATGGCGCGGATCGGTGCGGCCTTGCTGGCCGATTCGCCGGTGAAGGGCTGCAGCTCGACCACTTGCTGTGTGTTCTGCACACGGCCCTCGCGGGACGCCAGCTCACGGGCCTTGTTGGTCATCAGGGAAACAGGTTGGCTGATAAAGGATTGATCATCCTGTGTCAGCAGCAGCTGGAACTGGCCGTTGTCGCCACCCAGCAGGGTAAAATCGAATTCACCGCCCGCCACCTTGTAGGTTTTCTTCAGGTGGTAGTCCCGCGCCTGCTCCACGGAGAGCAAGTTGGACCCCGAATAGTTGGTGAAGGCAATGCCAATGGTGTAGGCAAGAGGGAAGATGATAAACACAACCATGCCCGCAACACCCGGAAAGATGTAGCGATGGGCATAGGTCTTCTTGTTCATGAAGACATACAGACCGACGGAAACCACCACCAGATCCAGCAGCGCGAATACCCACTCGCCACTGGCGTACATCATCACGGCTGCGTAGCCGTTGAGGATGGCAACCAGGGCCGCTATGGTCCACTTAAGCCAGGTGTGCTTATCCTTCGGACCGGCATAGGACTCAACAGAAGGTACTACTTCCATGCCAATTAACCTTTATAACGCCAAGAGAGATTTGAGAGAGTGGGAGGCCATGACGGCCTCCCGGGTAGTGCGTGCTTACTGAACGATACGCTTGGCAGCGGTATCCAGAGCTTCGTCAACACCCTGACGACCGGAGGTCACGTTCTTGAGGGCAGTTTCGAAGGAAGACCAGAAACGGCTCATCTCGGGAACGGATGGCATCGGCTCGCCAGCCTGGGCGTTCAGCATGGTGGCCTTGATGTGCGGATCGGATTCCAGGGTCTTCTGGAAGGATTTCAGCGCAACGGCACCCAACGGCTTGTCGGCGTTAACCGGCGCCAGACCGGCATCGGTCAGCAGGTAGTTTTCCAGGAACTCGATAGCCAGATCCTTGTTCGGGCTGGCGGCGTTGATGGTGGCACCCAGTACGCCAACGAAGGCTTTGGCCGGCTTGCCGTTCAGGGTCGGCAGCGGCGCTACGCCGTACTTGATGCCGCTCTTGTCCAGGTTGCTCCAGGCCCAGGGACCGTTGATCATCATGGCCACTTCGCCCTTGTTGAACTTGGCGTCCATCACACCGTAGTCGATGCCTTTTTCCAGGTGACCGGACTTGATCATCTCGGAGATGTAGCCCACGCCCATCTTGGCACCTGCGTTGTTCACGCCGGTATCTTTAACGTCATAACCGGTAGCGGTTTTCTTGAAGGCGTAACCACCGTTGGCAGCCACCAGCGGATAGCTGAAGTACGGGGTGTCATAAGCCCACATGATGGCGCGCTTGCCGTTTTTCTTCAGAGTCTCGTCAATCTTGGCGATCTCTTCGAAGGTTTTCGGCGGCTCGGGCAGCAGGTCTTTGTTATAGATCAGGCTGACCGCTTCCATGGCAACCGGGTAGCCATAGGTTTTGCCATCAACAGTCATGGCATCCCATGCCAGCTGTTCAAATTTGCCTTTGGTGGCAGCGTTCGGCGTTACCGGAACCAGCAAACCGGCTTTGACCCACTCACCGTAACGGTCGTGAGCCCAGAAGAAGATGTCCGGGCCGTTGCCAGTGGCGGCGGCTTGCTGGAATTTCACTTCAACCTGATCCGGGTGAGCCACAGTAACCTTGATGCCGGTTTCTGCTTCAAACTTCTTACCCACTTCAGCCAGACCGTTGTATCCCTTGTCACCGTTGATCCAGATGGTCAGCTGGCCTTCATCGATGGCAGCAGTAGCAGAGCAAGCGACGCCAAGAGTGGCCAGACCGATCAGGGATGACAGCAATTTCTTTTTCATGAGCCTTTCCTTGTATTAGTTCCGCGCTGTAAGAGCATTGTGTGCGAGATGAATATTATCCCAAGCGGCAAACGGCTCACATGACGCAACTCGCATTTTTGAAATGCAATTACGTATTTCCTTCCAGAAAGTTTTGAAAACATTTTCTTATTTCAGGGAATTACGGCCATTTATCGGCTTAATTCCAGACAACCACAGAATAATAATTACCAAAATGAAATAAAATTTCATGAATGAAAGGGTTTTCACCTCAATGAAAACCCTTTCAGATGGTTTATTTTGTTTGATTTGTTAACAAAGTACCGCGCCAGTTTCGAGGTCTGCCCGGGCGCAATAAAAAAAGAGACCCCGCCGGGGCTGGGTCTCTTTTTGCCAGAAATGACGACTTGATCACACTCGGGAGCATGACTACGACTGGCGCAGCAGCTGATCCTTGAGATTGGGCGGCACACCCTTGATGGTCAGGGTGTCGGTCTGGGGATCGTAAAAGATCCGGCTGTTCAACAGCTTCTGCTCAAAGCTCAGAGTCAGACCGCCGCCGGAGCCAACAAACTTGGTCAGCCCGCGCAGGGTAGAGCGATCCGCCGGGAAGCGCTCTTCCAGCTCATACTCCTGACCGATAAAGCTGTAAAAATCGAGGTCACCGTCGCCAGGCAATTCTGCAGACAACTCCTTGATTTCGATCTCTTCACCGGCACTCGCCTGTTCGGTGCAATATTTGAAGACCTGCTTTTTATAGTCATTGCGCTCGGTCGGCTCGAGCTGACGACTGTCGCAATAATCTTCGACCGCCTGCAGCAAGCCTTTATTTTGTACCTTGGCATCCATGCCCTCGCGGGCACCCAGCAGATCCATAAAGAAGTCGCCCAGTTTGCGACCAATGCGCCCCTTGCTGAAGGTGATATAGCGGCGCGAATCAGGTTGGGTTTTCCATTCGGTCAAATCAATGCGGGCCACCAGATTGAGTTTGCCGATATCCAGATACTGGATATGGCGCAATTCCAGCGCTTCGCTGACGGTGACGCTCTCCTTGCCCTCCAGCAGGGCAATCAGCAGATAATCGACCCCGACGTAGTTATATTTGGCAAACAGCAGCACCCCTTGCTCATCGAGAGCGTGCTCCACCAGCTGCTTGACCAGCATCTGGGTCACGGTGACCGAGAAGGGGACGAATTCGGTCTGCTCGTCGAGCAGCTGTTCGAGGGCGATACGAAACGCGGGTGAAGGCTGCTTGGGAGCCTCTTCACCATCGGCCAGCTCGGCGACGGCGGCCTCGGGGTCGGCAAAGAAGCCAAAGCCCTTGCCGCCCTTGCCGTTGTAGATCCGATGCAGTTCCGCCATCAGTCCCTGTACCGCCTCATCAGGGGGCAGGGTCTGGCTGCGGGTATCGGCGTGGGGTTGACCATCGCCGCCCTGGCGCAAGGAGTGAAGAATGATCTTGTCGATATCGAGACTCATGTCACAAAGCCATAGTGTTAGCCGAAAGGGTGAAGTATTATAAGGCGCTTTGAACCGAGATGAACTGAAGATTATGCCTATCGTATCAAAGTACAATAACGAGCAATTTGACGCCCTGATGAACGACCTGATCACCGCGCTGGAAAAGCATAAAGCGCCGGTGGATCTCAGCCTTATGGTGCTTGGCAATCTGACCACCAATATCATCAACGGTATGGCACCGGCCCAGCGCCAGGCCATCACTGAAAAGTTTGTCCAGGCCCTGACCGCATCGGTCGATAATCGCCACGACGCACACTGAGTCCCCGACTCTGTTGATTTGACGTTTCTCAACGCAGATGGATCACTATGGTCGAAACCGGTAACCCCTATCGTGATAATGTCTCTCGCCTGATCACCTGGGGGCATTGGTTCTCCTTCTTCAACATTATTCTGGCCATGCTCATCGCCACCCGTTATCTGGGTGCCATCAGCTGGCCATCGACCACGCTTGGCGTGATCTATCTCGTTGTAAGCTGGATTGGCCACTTCTCGTTTTTGAGTTTTGTCACCTACCTGTTGACGATCTTCCCGCTCAGCTTCGTGCTGCCCAAGGAGAAGTCGTTGCGGTTCATCTCGGCCATCATCGCCACCCTGGCGCTGGTGTTGCTGCTGATCGACACCCAGGTATTCCGGCTGTTCAAGTTCCACCTCAACAGTCAGGTATGGCAGTTGCTGCTGGATCAGGCGCAGACCGAAGAGGGCTCAATCTGGAGCATCATCTTCGTTGCCGTGCCCACCATCTTCCTGCTGCAACTGCTGCTGTCGGCCTATGTCTGGCGCAAGATCAACAAGCGCAAGCGCCGCCAGTACGGCAATCAGGTGGGGCTGGCTCTGCTGATCTGCTTTATTCTGACCCACGTGGTCAACAGTTGGGCGGATGCGACCCTCTATCAGCCCATCACCATGCAGAGAGCCAACTTCCCCCTCTCCTACCCTATGACGGCCCGCTCCTTCCTAGCCAAACATGGCTGGCTGGATCTGGATCAGTACGAGAAGCAGGCGGCCTCCCAGGGTGATAACAGCGACAGCCGGATGCACTATCCGCTGCGCCCGCTCAACGTCAACGCGCCCCTGACTCACAACAATCTGCTGATTGTGGTGGTCGACTCATTGCGTTTTGACATGCTCAACAACATCAACATGCCCAATCTGCAGCGCTATGCGGATCAGCATCTGACGTTCCGCAATCACCTGAGTGGTGGCAACGACGACCTGATGGGCATGTTCAGCCTCTTCTACGGGTTGCCCGGTCACTACTACAAGGACATCAGCAGCGACAAGCGTCCGCCGGTGCTGTTCGACGAGATGCTGCGCCAGGATTACCAGTTCGGGCTGTTCGGCGCGATGGAAGATGCCCAGAAGTATCGCAAGAGCATCCTCGCCGGTCTGCGCAAACAGGTGTTTGTCTCCGAACAGAGTGACGATGGCAAGCTGCTGACCGACTGGCAACAGTGGCTGGAGAAGCGCTCTCCCGAGCGTCCCTGGTTCTCGCTGGTCTATCTCTCGAGCCCAGGCGACTACCAGTTACCCGCCACCATGAAGGGGCCGTTCCAACCGGAGCTTGCCAACTTCAATCCGGCGACCGCCTATCGGGCGGAGAACCTGCAAAAACTGGAGAACCGCTACAAGAACTCGGTCTTCTATACCGACCAGTTGCTTGAGCAGATGCTGACCAAATTGCAGTCGCAGGGGATGGACAGCAACACCATCGTCGTCATCACCTCCAACCACGGCCAGGAGTTCAACGACACCCGTAGCAACAGCTGGGGCGCAGGCAGCAACTACTCACCCTATCAGGTGCAGGTACCGCTGGTACTGGCCTGGCCGGGGCGCGGCAGTGACGTTTGGGAACAACCAAGCAGCCATTTCGATCTGGCGCCGACCCTGATGCAGGGGATGCTGGGCGTGCGCAATCCGGCGCGCGATTACAGCGTTGGCCGCTCGCTGTTTGATACCAGCCCGCGCAACTGGCTGCTGGCGGGGGATCAGAATGACTTCGCCATCTATGAAGGGGACACCATCACCCACTTCAACAAGCAGGGTGACTTCGAACTGCTGGAGCGCAACAGCTATCGCCCGATCAAGCACGGCACCCCGGATATGGGCGCAATGATCCAGGTGATGAACGAGCTGAACCGCTTCTATCGCAACCAGTGAAACGCCCGTTAATGGCTTGATACCATAAAAAAGGCTCTGTCCCAATTACGTGTTGAAAGGCTAATCTTGAAGTAGGCCATCACCTTGAGGTCTACCATCATGGATACTCCAGCCTTTCAACACCTGTTGTCCCTTTTTCCCCAATTAACCCTGCGCCAGCGCCGTGTTGCTCAGCAGGAGCTCACTGCACCCCACACCATTACCTCGCTCAATAATCAGTTACCGGCATGCAGTGGCTGCCCACATTGTCAGGCTGATGTCACCCAGCTGGCGCCTTGGGGATGGAGTCGGGGACTGCGCCGCTACCGTTGCAAACTGTGTCTGCGCACCAGCACCGTTCTGACCAAGACGCCCTTGGCCAGATTGCGTAAAGCACAGTGCTGGGAAGACTACGCGCAAGCTCTCATCGAAGGACTGACTGTCCGCCAGGCCGCGCGGCACTGTGGGGTCAGCAAAAACACCGCGTTCCTCTGGCGTCACCGATTCTTGCGCGCGATGGCAACCCATCAGGCCACCCGGGAAGAGGGCATTGTTGAGGTGGATGAGACCTTCTTCCTTGAATCGTTCAAGGGGCAGCGGGGACTGCTGCGTCCACCACGTCATCGCGGTGGTAAAGGTCGAACTCGTGGAACCGGGCCAGATTGCATCCCGGTGATGGTGGTACAAGACCGTACAGGCCACCATGCGGATTTCCAGTTGGAGAAAATAGATGCCGAGACGGTCATCGCGGTGTTAAAGCCGTTGGTGTCACCAGATGCGGTGCTGTGTAGCGATGGGGCGGGTGTGTATGCCTGTTTCAGCAAGGAACAGGGTATAACCCATCAGGTGGTGCGCAATCGTCAAGGCGAACGGGTAGTCGGTGCGTATCACATCCAGCATGTGAACGGATATCACCATCGGTTGAAAGAGTGGATGGAGCGGTTCCATGGCGTGGCGACGCACTACCTGAAGAACTACTTGGGTTGGCGCAGGATGCTGGAGCGTTACGGAAAAGGCGTAAATATCAAAACATGTTTGCATGAGGCGCTGGGGCGCCCCATGCAACACGTAATTGGGACATAGCCATAAAAAACGCCCCGAATTCGGGGCGTTTTTCGTTGTATAGCCGGACCACGTTCACGACAGTTAGCCACCCCACCCTTGCGGGTACTTGTAGCCGACGAAACGCTTGGCTGCATAGGCCTTGAAAGCCGCCGAGTTGTAGGCTGCCGCCACATCTTTGGCAAAAGGCTGATCCGCATCTGCGCTTTTCACCACCACCCAGTTAATAAAATCGTAGCTGCGCTCCAGAAACAGTCCTTCAGTGAACGGGATTCCGCTGGAGGCGGCAAAATTACCGTTGATCACCGAAAAGTCCACATCCTCCCGCGAGCGGGGCAACTGCGCGGCTTCCAGCAGTACCAGCTTGAGATTGTGCGGATTGTTCACCACATCAAACTCGCTCGCCTTGAGCGGGTTTATCCCCTCCTTGAGAGTGAGCCAACCAAGATCCTGCAGCATCAACAGCGCCCGCGCCTGATTGGTGGGATCGTTGGGGATGGCCACCGTGCTCCCCTCTTTCACCTTGTCGAGTGCCGCCAGCTTGCCGGAGTAGAGTCCCATCGGACCGGTTGGCACCTGGGTAATGGGCGCCAGCGACAAGCCGCGATCTTTGGCAAAACTCTCCAGATAAGGTTTGTGCTGGAAACAGTTCACATCCAGTGATCCGTCAGCCAGAGCAATATTGGGAGTCACATAGTCGGTGAACTCCACCAGCTTGACCTTGTACCCCTTGGCCTCCAGCTGCGGCTTGATGGAATCGGTCACCATGTCGGCAAAATCCCCCACCGTAGTACCAATCACAATCTCCTGTTTGGTCGGCAAGGGCGCATCGGCGGCAACCGCGGAAAAAGAGAGGCTCCCGACCGCCATCGCGGCAATAAAGGTGCTGGCGCCAGTAGTGGCGCGCAAGGAAGCAGTCAAAGGAGAAGATAAGAAGGAACGAAACGGCATAGGGACTCCCTGTCAGGTACGCATCAAGCTATGGGACTGCGGCGGGGTGGCTCTCAGAGATTAGGCCCCTCAAACCGCAGCAATCTAGCCATCCAAACGGCTATTTCAATTACCATAACAGAGCCATCCACCGCCGCCAAGCAATAAACCGCTGGTCCCACCTCATCACCCTTGCTGTCACCCCCGAATGCATAGCTGTACTCACATTGGCACACACAACCATGCCACTCACGTTCAAGAGCGCACGAGCTCCCCTCGGGATTGCCCCGAATCGAGATGGCTGCGGCGAAGAAGAGTCACGAGAGAGTGAATTACAGATAAAAAGATCAGTAGTGAGCTGTGAGAACCATTCTCAATAGAACACATAACCAGTGTCATTGGAATACCTACCACAAACTGAATCGGATTTCTTTGAACCTCATTGCGTTTTTTGAAAATGGCTCTTTTTGAACCCCTTTCACCCGTGTATAGATTTCCGTCGCACTCAGGATGGTGCGATCCAAGATGGAGTTAAAAAAATAATGAAGCAAACATCGTTAGCACTGGCGATCACAGCACTGCTGTCGACCCTGCCCAGTGTGCTCGTTCAGGCAAATGAAGGTTGTGCGCCGCTCACCGGCAAGGAGAGCGGCATGGATATCGGACGCAGCAGCACCGAGCGCTGCCTGCCAGGTACCAATCCCCTGCAGGATCAGCAGTGGTATCTGCTCAACAGCGGCCAGGATGGATTCAGCGCCCGTGGCGGCATAGCGGGCAATGATCTCAACCTCTGGTGGGCTCATCGCACCGGCGTGCTGGGCCAGGGAGTCAATGTGGCCGTGGTGGATGATGGTCTGGCCATTGCCCACCCGGATCTGGCGGAGAACGTGCGCCCGGGGTCGAAAAACGTGGTAACCGGCAGCGATGACCCGACACCGACCGATCCGGATTCGGCCCACGGCACCTCGGTCTCCGGCATTATTGCGGCGGTAGACAACGCCATCGGAACCAAGGGGATTGCCCCGCGAGCCCAGCTGCAGGGGTTCAACCTGCTGGATGACAACAGCCAGCAGTTGCAGAAAGATTGGCTCTACGCCCTTGGCGACAGCGATGCCAGCCGCGACAACCGGGTGTTCAACCAGAGCTACGGCATGAGTGTGGTGGATCCCCGCTCTGCCAACTCTCTGGATCAATCCCAGCTTGATCGTCTGTTTGAACAGCAGACCCTCAAGGCGCAGGGTGCGGCCTATATCAAGGCCGCCGGCAACGGCTTCAACAAGATAGCGGCGGGCGGCTATGTGCTTAACCGCACCGGCAATGGCCCCAAATTGCCGTTTGAAAACAGCAACCTCGATCCCTCCAACAGCAACTTCTGGAACCTGGTGGTAAGCGCGCTCAAGGCCGATGGCGTCAGATCCTCCTACTCCAGCGTCGGCAGCAACATCTTCCTGAGCGCGACCGGCGGCGAGTACGGTACCGACGCTCCGGCGATGGTAACCACGGATCTGCCCGGCTGCGACATGGGTTACAACCGCACCGACGATCCCAGCACCAACCGGCTGCACGGCAACTCGCAACTGGATGCCAGCTGCGACTACAACGGCGTGATGAACGGCACCTCCTCCGCCACCCCCAGCACCTCCGGCGCCATGGCGCTGCTGATGTCCGCCTACCCGGATCTGTCGGTGCGGGACCTGCGGGATCTGCTGGCGCGCAGCGCAACCCGGGTCGATGCCACACAGAAACCTGTGATGGTCAGCTACACCAGCAGCACCGGCAAGGTGCGCGACGTGAAAGGACTGGAAGGTTGGGAGCGCAATGCCGCCGGCATGTGGTTCAGCCCGACTTACGGTTTCGGTCTGATCGACGTCAACAAGGCCCTTGAGCTGGCAGCCAATCACCAGCCCCTGCCCCCGCTGGTACAGCTGCCATGGCAGAAGATCAATGTCACCGGCAGTGCCGCCGCCATTGCGGATGTGGGCAACAGCCCGACCAGCTCAACAACCCGCATCGCGACACCATTGACGGTAGAAGCGGTTCAGGTGATGGTGAGTCTGGATCATCAGCGCCTGCCCGATCTGCTGATCGAACTGGTCTCCCCCGCTGGCACCCGCAGCATCCTGCTGAGCCCCTTCAACAGCCTGGTCGGCCAATCTCTCGACCAGCAGCAGCTGGGCTTTGTGCGAACCAAGGGATTGCGCGACATGCGGATGCTATCCAACAAGTTCTACGGCGAATCGGCGCAAGGCACATGGCGACTGGAAGTAACCGACGTTGCCAACGGTACCCGTCAGGTCTCTCTGCTCAATCGCGAGACCCGTGAGCGTACCACCCTGACCGAGCGCAACAATCGCCAACCGGGCAAGCTGATCTCATGGTCCCTGCGGGTCCTGGGTCACGATGCCAACCGCAGCTAACACGCTAGGAGTATTACCATGAACAAACCTGTTACCTTGCTTCTGGCAACCCTGCTGGCCCCCCTCTCGGGACAGCTCTGCGCCCAGGAGTCCATCACCATGGATGGCAAGCAGTACAGCACCATAGAGGTGAACGGCCAGACCTACCTCATTCCTGACAATGGCAGCAAGAAGCGGGTCGCCCGCAGCCTTGACAGCAAGGTCCCGCAACAGACCCTGCGCCGCGGTGACGTGTTGATGCAAGGGGCCGCCAGCCCCGAACTCACCGTCAGTGGCACCCTGCTAGTGGAAGCTGACGATGCCAGCGCCAAGGCACTGGCGACTCGCCACGGCTTGAACTTCAAGCAGAGCAGCGGCGGTATCGCCCTGCTGGAGGCCAAATCGGGCACCGATCTCAACGCCATCGCCACCAAGCTCAAGAGCGAAGGGGTTAATGTGCAGATCGAGCTGTCGGGGGCCGAACAGCAGCCGAAATAGGTCGCGACACACAGATAACAAAGGGGGCCATCATGGCCCCCTTTCTGTGCTGCTTATTTTGATAGTGGCTTACTTGGCGCCATGCTGCTCCGCCAAATAGAGCCAGGTATCGACCACGGTATCGGGGTTGAGCGACACCGAGTCAATCCCCTGCTCCACCAGCCAGGCGGCGAAGTCTGGATGATCAGATGGGCCCTGACCGCAGATCCCCACGTACTTACCCGCCTTGCGCGCAGCCTGGATCGCCATCGCCAGCAGCGCCTTGACCGCCTCGTTACGCTCGTCGAACAGATGGGCAATCAGCCCCGAGTCCCGATCCAGCCCAAGAGTGAGCTGGGTCATGTCATTGGAGCCGATGGAGAAGCCATCCACGTGCTCGAGGAACTGGTCCGCCAGAAGGGCATTGCTCGGGATCTCGCACATCATGATCACCTTGAGCCCCCGCTCGCCGCGGCGCAGACCGTTCTCGGCCAGGATGTCGATCACCTGCTCCGCCTCGCCCACGGTGCGCACGAAGGGGATCATCACCTCGACGTTGGTCAACCCCATCACATCGCGCACCCGCTTGATCGCCTCGCACTCGAGGGCAAAGCAGGGGCGGAAGCTGTCGGCGATGTAGCGGGATGCGCCACGAAAACCGATCATCGGGTTCTCCTCGTGGGGCTCGTAGCCACGACCGCCCACCAGATTGGCGTACTCGTTGGACTTGAAGTCTGACATCCGCACGATCACCCGCTCCGGCCAGAAGGCGGCCCCCAGAGTGGCGATCCCCTCGGTCAGCTTGGCCACGTAGAACTCACGCGGGCTGTCGTAACCGGCGATCATCTTGCCGATGGTGGCCTTGAGCTCTGGGGTTTGCTGGTCAAACTCCAGCAGCGCCTTGGGGTGCACGCCGATCATCCGGTTGATGATGAATTCAAGGCGTGCCAGCCCCACCCCGGCATTGGGCAACTGGGCAAAGTCGAAAGCACGATCCGGGTTGCCGACGTTCATCATGATCTTGATGGGCAGGCGCGGCATATTGCCCACCTCGGTCACCGCCACATCAAAGTCCAGCTCGCCGTCATAGATAAAACCGGTATCCCCTTCCGCGCAGGAGACGGTGATCCGCTGGCCCGGCTGAATATGGTCGGTGGCGTTGCCACAGCCCACCACCGCCGGAATGCCCAGCTCGCGAGCGATAATGGCGGCGTGACAGGTGCGGCCACCCCGGTTGGTGACGATGGCGGAGGCCCGCTTCATGATGGGCTCCCAGTCCGGGTCGGTCATGTCGGTGACCAGCACATCGCCGGGTTGCACTTCGTCCATCTGGCTGATGGAGGAGATGACCCGCGCCGGGCCCGCGCCAATCTTGTGACCGATAGCACGCCCCTCGATCAACACCTTGCCCGCTTGCTTGAGGGCAAAACGCTCGAGGGTGTTAGCCTCCTGGCGGCTGCGCACGGTTTCCGGGCGGGCCTGCACGATATAGAGCTGGCCATCCTGACCATCCTTGGCCCACTCGATATCCATCGGGCGGCCATAGTGCTGCTCGATGATGAGGGCCTGTTTCGCCAGCGCCATCACCTCCTCATTTGTGATGCAGAAGCGGCTGCGCTCGGCCTCATTGGTGTCGACAATCTTCACCTGACGGCCGTGACCGGCATCGTCCGAATAGGTCATCTTGATAAGCTTGGAGCCGAGGGTCTTGCGCACCACCGCCGGGCGGCCCCCCTTGAGAGTCGGCTTGTGCACATAGAACTCATCCGGGTTGACCGCCCCCTGCACCACCATCTCGCCCAGACCATGGGCCCCGGTGATAAAGACCACGTCGTTGAAGCCGGACTCGGTATCCAGAGTAAACATGACGCCGGAAGCGGCGAGATCCGAACGCACCATCCGCTGTACCCCGGCCGAGAGGGCAACACCCTTGTGGTCATAGCCCTGATGCACCCGATAGGAGATGGCGCGATCGTTGAACAGGGAAGCAAACACATGCTTGACCGCCGTCATGACGGCATCGATGCCACGTACGTTGAGGAAGGTCTCCTGCTGACCGGCAAAGGAGGCGTCCGGCATATCCTCGGCGGTGGCGGAGGAGCGCACCGCAAACGAGGCCTCGACACCGGCACTCAACTTTTCATAGGCAACCCGGATAGCCTGCTCCAGCTCGGGCTGGAACGGGGCGTCTATCACCCAGTCGCGGATCTGCTGACCGGCCCGGTTGAGGGCGGCGATATCGTCCACGTCGAGATTGTCGAGCAGATGGTGGATCTTGCCGTTGAGGCCGCTTGACTCCAGAAACTCGTTAAACGCAAAGGCGGTGGTAGCAAAGCCCCCCGGCACGGATACGCCGGCGCCAGAGAGGTTGCTGATCATCTCGCCAAGGGATGCGTTCTTGCCGCCAACTCGTTCTACGTCCTGCATTCCGAGTTGTTCGTACCAGAGCACGTACTGTTGCACTTGGATGTCTCCAGGTTGGTGGGCACCGATGCCATAGCACCTCGTGCGCCCGATTTAATCGATGAGGTTATGGGTAAGTCAGGTGCGTTATTGTCTGTTTCTTTTGTTGCCAACGACCATGAAAACGTTTTCTATTGGTTTTCAAAAAAATCCCCGAGCAAGAGTTGGGGATGGTCGAATGACCGGAACATTCTACAATGGCGACACAAAAAGATAACGATTCAGGTTTGCAAGCCACTTCACAACTTGGGCACAGCAGACCGGTTGACAAAACTGGTATGGTTTCGGGAGATACTTCTCACCCCTTACCCCATGCGACCCCACCCGCGGTATCACAGGAGCCCTACGTGCACACCGTATTTTATGTTTCAGACGGCACCGCCATCACCGCCGAAGTGTTCGGCCACGCGGTACTGAGCCAGTTTCCGCTGGCCTTCGAGCAGATCACTATCCCCTTTGTGGAGACACTGGAGAAAGCCCGTCAGGTACGGATGCGGATCGACGAGCAGTTCCGCCAGACCGGGGTACGCCCCATCCTGTTTCACACCATCGTCGACCCGCTGGTACGGGAAGAGGTACTGAAATCGGAAGCGTGCGGCCACGACTTTCTCAATACCTTCGTCAGCCCGCTGGAGCAGGAGCTGGGGGTAAAAGCCGAGCCCCGCCTCCACCGCACCCACGGTATGGAGAATCGCAAGCTCTATGACGATCGCATCGAGGCGGTCAACTTTGCGCTGGCCAACGACGATGGCATCACCACCAAAGAGTACGATGAGGCGGACATCATCCTGATCGGGGTCTCCCGCTGCGGCAAGACCCCCACCAGCCTCTATCTGGCGCTGCAGTTCGGCATTCGCGCCGCCAACTACCCCTTTATCGAGCAGGACATGGGGATGCTGGAGCTGCCCGCCCCCCTCAAGGCCAACCGTCACAAGCTGTTTGGCCTCACCATAGCGCCGCAGCGGCTGCACGAGATCCGCAACCAGCGCCGAGCCAACAGCCGCTACTCCTCCATCGAACAATGCGAGCAGGAGCTGGCCTGCGTGGAGAGGCTGTTTCGCCAGGAGGCGATACGCTTCCTCGATACCAGCTCCCACTCGGTGGAGGAGATCAGCGCCAAGGTCCTCGAGGCAACCGGTCTGCGCCGCCAGCTCTGTTAAGCCAGCTTGACAGCTATCGGCATCAACAAAAGATAAAAATTACAGTGTCGCGGCGAAAGTCAGCTGTGGCGAACTGCAATTTACATAGATGACAGTGAAAAGCGTGGATAAAAAAGGGATAAGCACCACAAATGCTTATCCCTCTTCTTGTCGACCTTGGCGTTGTGCCTTGTCACCTGCTGCCAGTTAGCCGCTATTCGATTCCGTTCTGCTGCGCTCGGCAAACAGCCAGCGTTAACTAACGATTGAGCTCCGGGTTGTTCATCAACCGGGCATAGAAGGCCAGCAAACCGTGGCGCAGGCGAACCCGCTCCGCCAGCCAGCCACCAACGAGCGCCCCCGTTACCCCACCCACCAGCAACAGCGACTGCCAGTAGTGCAGCAACTCCTGGTCACCGAGTAACAGCCAACCCAGCAACATAATCGCGGCCACCAGCAACAACAGTGGACTGGCGGCAATCCCTAACCAGAGCGCCACCAGCACACCCCGGGCAACCCCTTGTTGCAGCACGCTTTCGCGCTCTCTGTACTCCAACTCCCTGCACTCTTCCCTGTACTCTTGCTTGTTTGGCATCATTTGCATCCATTTGTGGCTTGGCACCACAAAAGCACACCAACAAGACAAAATGTCAACAAAACAGAATTCGATTGCGCAAACATCAACCAAAAACTACCAAGAAGCCTCTTCAAATCATGAAAAAGCTACCTTTGGTACAAAATACGGCCATTAGAGATGGAAAACAGGTGCATTCATGGCGGATTATCACTATTCTGCTTCGGTTGCCAGCCAACAGTAAAAATTGAAAATGGCATGACGTAACGAAATAAATACAGCTTTCGTCAGGTTTTGGCTACGCAATGCGGCCTGCTCAGGATGAGCCCAACACCGACCAGAGACAACAGAGACGTAAGGACAGACCCATGGATTTGAAACAAGACGGTGAGGAGCTGAAGCGCGGCCTTAAAAACCGCCACATTCAGTTGATTGCTTTGGGCGGCGCCATCGGCACCGGCCTCTTTCTGGGCATTGCCCAAACCATCAAGATGGCAGGCCCCTCAGTCCTGCTGGGGTATGCCATCGGCGGCTTTATCGCCTTCCTGATCATGCGCCAGCTCGGTGAAATGGTGGTGGAAGAGCCGGTAGCCGGTTCATTCAGCCACTTTGCCTACAAATACTGGGGTGAGTTTGCCGGTTTTGCGTCCGGCTGGAACTACTGGGTGCTCTACGTGCTGGTGAGCATGGCCGAGCTGACCGCGGTGGGCATCTATGTCCAGTACTGGTGGCCCGAGATCCCGACCTGGATGTCGGCCGCCTTCTTCTTCGTGCTGATCAACGCCATCAACCTCTCCAACGTCAAAGCGTTTGGCGAAATGGAGTTCTGGTTCGCCATCATCAAGGTGGTCGCCATCATCGGCATGATTGGCTTTGGCGGCTATCTGCTCATCTCCGGTGCCGGCGGACCCGAGGCAAGCGTCACCAACCTGTGGGCCCAGGGCGGTTTCTTCCCCAACGGCATCAGCGGTCTGGTGATGGCAATGGCGGTGATCATGTTCTCCTTTGGCGGTCTGGAGCTGGTGGGCATTACCGCCGCGGAAGCGGACAACCCCGAGAAGAGCATTCCCAAGGCCACCAATCAGGTGATCTACCGCATCCTCATCTTCTACATCGGTGCTCTGGCTATCCTGATGTCCCTCTACCCCTGGGGTAAAGTGGTGGAAGGCGGCAGCCCGTTCGTGATGATCTTCCATGCACTGGACAGCAATCTGGTCGCCACCGTACTCAACATCGTGGTGCTGACGGCGGCACTGTCGGTCTACAACAGCTGCGTCTACTGCAACAGCCGGATGCTGTTCGGGCTGGCCAAGCAGGGCAACGGCCCGAAAGCCCTGCTCAAGACCAACAAGAGCGGCGTGCCGCTGGTTGCCCTCTCGGTCTCGGCCATCGCCACCCTGCTCTGCGTGCTGATCAACTACCTGATGCCGGGCAAGGCGTTCGGTCTGCTGATGGCGCTGGTGGTCTCCGCACTGGTGATCAACTGGGCGATGATCAGCCTCGCGCACCTCAAGTTCCGCAAGGCCATGGTCGCAGAGGGTGTCCAGCCCAAGTTCAAGGCGTTCTGGTACCCCTTCGGCAACTATCTCTGCCTCGCGTTCATGGCCGGTATTCTGGTGATCATGTATATGACCCCCGATTTCCGCATCTCGGTCGAACTGATCCCCGCCTGGCTGGTGGTACTGGGCATTGGCTTTGTCATCAAGCGCAAAGGACAAGCCCAAAGCAAGGTCGCAGCCAATCTGGGTTAATGCCCGCAGCTGAGAAAAACAATGCAAAACGCCGATCGGATGATCGGCGTTTTTTTATTGCGCGCAGCACTACTAGCAGCCATAGCCCTCAGGAAGGCAGCTCTTGCCTTTGATCTTGCCGATGCTCCGGGCTGTTGACGCAACACTCATCGCGGAAAAAGGCGATGATCTCCTCCAGCACCGCGTATTGAGAGACGCAAAGCAGGGTGCGACTCTCCCGGTTTTGCTTCACCAGCCCCACCGAGACCAGCGCCGCGATATGGTGGCTGAGGGTGGAAGCGGGGATCGCCAGCTGCTTTTGCAGCTCCCCCACCGGCAGTCCCTGCTCTCCCGCCTTGACCAGATGCTTGAAGATAAACAGCCGGGTCGGATGACCCAGCTCTTTCAATGCCTTGGCGACCTCTTCCAGTTGCATCTCTGCGCCCTCCACAAATTTGATATTTCGATAATACCAGAAATATCTTGACCGAACATTCATTTCGATTATTTTGGAAATATAGAAACCAAGTGAGGATACGACAATGAATGAGTGGTTAACCATGCTGACCGATGCAGCCCAGATGTTCCTGTTTCTGGCTGTCGAGCTGTCGGTGCTGTTTCTGGTCATTAGCGCCGGGGTCAGCCTGATCCGTCAGAAGATCCCCGACGAGAAGATCCAGCGGATGCTGGGAGCGAGACATGGCAAGGGCTATCTGCTCTCGGCCCTGCTCGGTGCTGTCACCCCGTTTTGCAGCTGCTCCACCATCCCCATGCTGAGAGGGCTGCTCTCGGCCAAGGCTGGCTTTGGCCCCACCCTCACCTTCCTGTTTATTTCGCCACTGCTGAACCCCATCATCGTCGGCTTGATGTGGGCCACCTTTGGCTGGAAAGTGACCCTGCTCTACGCCGTGATCGCCGCCAGCGTCTCCGTCATGGCGAGCATGTTGCTCGACAGATTGGGATTCGAGCGCCATGTCATCGACCCCAAAGAGGCCACCCCCTCTTGCGGTAGCAACTGTGGCCCGGCGACCCGCGCCACAACTCAAACAAATTGCAGTGACAACCAACGCAGTGCCATTCGCGCAATCAAACCCCTCAACGGGGCAGCATGCTGCCCGGCTCCGCAACCAGAGATGGCAGAACAGGCCACCCTCCCCTGCTGCGGCTATGGCACGGCTGCCCTGACCAGAGCGCCACAGCTCCCCACCGCCTGGGTCAAAGCTCGCATCGATGCCTGGCAGCAGTTCAAAGCGGTATTGCCCTTCCTGCTGCTGGGGGTGCTTATCGGCTCATTTATCTACGGCTTTATTCCGGCCGAGTGGATCGCCGCCCATGCCGGCGCCGACAACCCGCTGGCCATTCCATTCAGCGCTATCGTCGGGATCCCGCTCTACATCCGCGCCGAGGCCGTGATCCCGCTGGCGTCGGTGCTGCTGGGCAAAGGGATGGGGATGGGCGCCGTCATGGCGCTGATCATCGGCAGTGCCGGTGCCAGCCTGACCGAGGTGATCCTGCTCAAATCGATGTTCAGAACCCCGATGATTGCGGCCTTCCTTACCGTGATACTCGGCATGGCGATCCTGATGGGCTACCTGACGCAACTGCTGTTTTAAGTCGCCCATCTTTAAACAGACAGAGTTTTAAGCCAGCCGAGTGTGAAACCATCCGGCACCTCATAGACAAAACGCCGATCAACTGATCGGCGTTTGTCTATTCCGTACGGCAATCAATTTGAGACCGCCAAAGGATGAGGGGTTTGCTGCTCTCCGGGCCATGTGACTTGGCCTGCCACCCCTCGCCAAACCATGGTGTAAAAATGTGAGACCCATCCCGTCCCCACGCAGTAGCACAAGAGTTAATGTGCAACAACACAATAAATGAACATCCTCTGCCATACTCAAACGAAGTATTCCGTTACGCCGAAACCGGAGCCTGATCATGGTAACCAGCTCGCTTCACACCACAGATACCGAGGTTGAATTTGCCGACGATATCCAGTTGGTATCGACGACCGACCTCAAAGGGGACATCACCTACGCCAATCCGGCGTTTTGTCAGGTGGCAGGCTATCGCTTGGAAGAGATGTTGGGGCAGCATCACAATCTGGTGCGCCACCCCGACATGCCCAAGGCAGCGTTTGCCGATCTCTGGGCCCACCTGCAGGCAGGCAAACCATGGCGAGGCATGGTAAAAAATCGCTGCAAAGATGGTCGCTATTATTGGGTTGATGCCTATGTCACCCCGATCTATGAAGATGGCAAGATGGTCGGTTACCAATCCGTCCGCTGCCGTCCCGCCGCAGAGCACAAAGCGCGTGCCAGCAAGATGTACAAAACCCTTAAAGCCCGTGAAACCGGCTCTGCCATTCACATGGGCCTGCGTCAACTCACACCGGCCATGATGACCATACCTCTGCTGCTCGTCAGCGTGATCAGCGCGCTCTGGCTGCTCTCACCGCTGCAGGCGCTCTGGGTCATCATTCCTCTCTTGGCAGCCATCTGGTTCAATCGCCACCCTCTCTTCCTCACACCGCGATTCTTGCAGCAGCTCGAGCAGGATTACGACAGCATCAGCCGCCTTATCTTCTCGGGGGATGCCCCCCACAGCATTGCCGATTTCCATATCAAGCTCGGGCAAGCGAAGATCCGTACCGTACTCGGCAGGGTGGATGACACCACCGCGTCGCTCAATGCCATGGCCAATGACCTGCGCGGCTCCGCCTCGCTGGCCAGCCAGGATATCTCTTCGCAAGACACGCAGATCCAGCAGATTGCCACCGCCGTCACCCAGATGGCTTCGGCCGCCGAGGAGATCAACCGCAATATTCAAGACAGCAACAGCCAGATTGAAGAAGCCCGTAGCCACTGCATCACCACCAGCACCCAGCTTTCGGAAGCAGGAGAAGAGATGTCGGCGCTTGCTACTCAAGCGGAGCAAGCCTTTCAGTCAGCCGTCGAACTGGCGAGCGAATCCGAGCGGATCGGCACCATCATGAGCGAAATTCGCGGCATTGCAGATCAAACCAACCTGCTGGCGCTTAATGCCTCCATCGAAGCCGCACGGGCAGGCGATCAGGGGCGCGGCTTTGCAGTGGTGGCGGACGAGGTTCGCAGCCTGTCGACCAGAACCCACAAGGCGACAGAGCAGATCCAGAACAGCATTGGCCATATCCAGCAAACCCTGGGGGGATGGAAAGAGATGATGCATCTCAATGTGACCAGAACCAACGCCTGCCTCGCCACCACCCGGGCAAGTACCGGCAACCTGAATCAGGTTGTGATCGAGATAGACAAGGTCTCTGATTTTTCAAACCAGATCACCGCCGCTGCCACCGAGCAACAAGCGGTCATCGAGGAGATCAGTCGTAATATCAACCAGATATCCTCGCTCTCTCACGATAACAGTCTCAAAATCGATCAGGTGAGTGAAACCAGTGCCAACTTGCAGAGCAAAGCGAGCCAACTCAAGGACTTAAGCCGGACATTCGGATAGCAACATGCAGATAAAGTCCATGTAAACGAAGGGCCACCCGTCTGGGTGGCCCTGTTGTTTATAAGGCTTAACTGTTGCACCTAAACTGATCATGACCATTTAAGTTGGAAACTAGCTGATCAATCGATTCAGTAACTTAGCGAGCCCACAAGTGACATTTAAGTTGGAAACTCAATAGCAATCCTCCGCCAGCTCAACCAACAAGCAGGACATTGAAGTTGGAAACCAAGTTCTGTTTGCCGTGACAGTGACTATGTAACTAAATTACAAAACAGCTAATTACCTCTTATGAGGATTAGTGAGCAGACGCTTGTCATTTGTGCGCGTTAGCAGAAAGGCTACATGCTAGTGTTGAAAAGTGTGGCAATGACATCATTTGTTAAGCACACCATCAAAATCCGATAGTTGTAAATCCTTTTTCCCCTGCAACATATCACTCGCTAACAATCTCCGCTGATCCAGCAAATCATCGAGCGTTGCCTCAAAGGTCTGAATTTCAGCATCACGTATGGTTGGATAATAGACAAATACATCCTTGGTCTGGCCGATACGGTATGCTCTATCGGTCGCCTGATCTTCTTTGGCCGGATTCCAGCATCGGGTGAAATGGATCACATGGTTTGCTCCCTGCACATTGACACCAAACCCCACCGCCACGGTGGAAAGAATAATTACATTGAAACCGGTCACAGCCTGGAAACGATCAATCAGACGTTGGCGACTATTCAGGCTATCGCTACTTGTACTGGTGTCCCCATTAATGATTGTTGGGGATATATCGAAACGGACCTTAACCGCGTGCAGTACTTCACGCTGAACATCCCGTAGTTCGGTGAAGATGATAACCTTATCCCCGCTGCGACGGATGTTATCCAGTTGTTCTAAAAGCCACCTCATCTTAGGGGAATGTTCGCGTAACCAAAGATCAGGCTCCACACAATAGGGGTGAGCACAGACCAGCTTGAGTTTATGCAACACAGGAAGGATGAAACTCTCTTTACTCCCTGCGGCCTCCTGCACCAATTGTCGCTGTCGATATTCACCAATCTGCTGGTTATAGAGGGAACGCTGCCGACTAACCATGGTCAGATTGCGGCAAGTGCGATCTTCTATCTTGGAAGGCAAATCCTTAGCCACGTCCTGCTTGGTTCGCCGTAAGGTTTGAGGTTCAATCAAGGAGCGTAATCGAGCCAGAGCAGCTAGATCCTTGCACTCTCCCTCTTCAATTGGTTTTTGGTATTCACGACCAAATTGGTTCAAGGCCCCGAGCAAACCAGGCTGGACAAAATCAAACAGGCTCCAAAGATCGATCAGGGTGTTTTCTACTGGAGTCCCAGTACAAGCGATACGAAACCTAGACTTCATGGCTTTTATAGCCCTAGTCACCATAGCTGCCGGATTTTTGATTTTTTGGGCTTCATCACAGATCACCATGGCCCATGACTGACGACCCAAGGAGATCTCTTGGGAACGCATCGTCTCGTATGTTGTTAACACGATACGAGCCTCCTTCAACCAACCGGGACGCAGCAAATTTGTTACACCCTGCTGACGCAATGATTCTGGGATTTCATAGCTACGAAACTTTGCCTCTGATAGAGCGTCACCGTAGAGTCGCATGACGACAATGTCATCGGCATAGAAGAACTTTCGCAATTCTGCTTCCCAGTTATCCAATAACGAAACCGGGGCAACGATAAGAACAGGATCGCCACTAGGTTGACGTTCCAGATAATCAACCACAAAGGTCAGCAATTGGATCGTTTTACCTAAGCCCATGTCATCGGCTAAGAGGCAACCAGATACATGTTCTGGCGACAGTTCGAACAGATGCTGTAACCATGCCACACCGTGCAATTGGTGCTCACGCAGCGAAATTTCTGGCTTAAGTCTCTCCGGTAAGGAAGGGGAAGAAAGATGCGCCTGTTCAATCGCATCTTGTCGCCACTTGGCATAACCCACCTCATCGATGTTTTCTTCCATCAACAAGCCAATGCCATTTTTCCTCATGGATTCTTGAACTGTTGTATCTTCGCTTTGAAGGCGCTTTTGCCATTCCTTTTGTAACTGCTCAGCCAAGCGCAACGGGACTGGTTGCTCAGAACCGGGCAAACAAAGATGTCCAATGTCGTTTGCAAGCGCAGCATCAATCCTCTTTGACAACTCATCTAGCAGAGCTGAATCATCAAAATTGATCTGTGCGATAGCATCTCCCAAGGATTCCTCTATTTCATGCGACTCGCTCGCGCTCGATAGCCAATCCTGCCCCGTGGTTCTAGCCAGAAAGGGCGATGAAACAGGAACGACTTCTCCCAGACCGATGATGCGATCCCCATAGCGAGAAAGCTCAAACAAAGAATCGAACAACTCTCCGGCCACCTCTCTTTGCCAGCGATCTAGCAACTTTTCGATGTCGAACAACTGCTGTTCGTCAAAGTCGCCGAGCTCAAGCTCAAAACCCTGCCAGAAACCTGCACTCATACCAGCAGCCATCTTAAGGCGAAGCTCTTGTACAAAAGGAGCAAATACTCCTGGTGAATTGAAACAAAGGGTTACATCTGGGAGTGGCTTTCGGCTTATTGGGGAAAGGTGCAGCAATACGATGGTGATTTTCCCACTCTCGACCTCGAATTGCGGCTCCAGACGAAAGTGATGAAAATAAATCCCCGCATCGACAAGCGATTGCTCGTGCTGATCTGGATCGAGTACTACGCTGGTCTTTTCTCCCAGCAGGGCATAGGGGTTACGTAACAAAGACAAAGCCGAATCCCCAGCAACTCTTCTGCCTGGGATCGCCTTGATGGCTTCGAGCACATGTTTAATTTCAGGATCTATCACCACATGAGCAATAGTGCCATCTGACTGCGTTATACGGTATCTATCCTGCACCCGTTGCGTGGCATCAAATGAGGAAAGGAACCCTGCCGGTTGTTCAGGAAAATCAACGCTAACCTCAATGACGGGACAGGAATCGATCTCAGCCTTCCGTGGTCGCAAGGCCAGTCGCTGAGGCTTGACAACCACGGTCTTGGCAAGAAAACCATCCATGTCAGCATTAGCTGCCTTAGCTGCACTGCGAATAACGGCCCATCCCTCATAGTTGGTCGCCTCACCTGGTTGCTCCTTCTGACAACGAACAAGATCACGCAACGCTTCACAGAGCTGCCAGCTAGCCTCGCTCAGCAAACCCTGTCCTTTTGCCGTTGTTACTAACGCCCCTTGGCGTTTTAACTCAACATGTTCTCCTGTTGCGCCGTCACACCAGTGAGTAATCGCAACGGTAAAATGAGCATCAAGCAGGCTACCAGTACATTCCAATTTGGGGCGTACATCAGCAAAGTGAGGCAAAGATAACAACGCCAGACTGCTTTCATGCTCGGGATCCGCTAGTAATCGATACAAGTTACGCCAAGTTAGGAGCCAGCGGTCGCTAAGCTCTGCGGCGTAATCCTCCTCAGCAAGCTGTTCCAAATAGGCAACCAAGGCCCATCGCGCAGGTTCGTCCTGTATACTTTCGGCAAACACGAGCCCTCTTTGATCCGCCTGCCAACATGGGCTGAGATCAACCGGGTCATGCTTATTTTTCCCAAATTTGCTAAACCAACGTCCAAGCATCATTTTTTCCAAAACATAAACGGGCTACCATTTTTGACCACAAATCCATTGCGTCTAAGAAGCAAAATGTCATCTGTATTGCGCTGCTTGATCTCTATATGGAAAGCTCCCCCCTTAGCGCGATGATCCGTATAGTGCCGCAGGTTTCCGCCTAACTGTTCTAGCAGTAGAGAGAAATCATCTTTTATCGACACTGCCGCTTGGGGAGTACTAGTGCTTTCATTGTCCTGAATAACTGTACTGAACATGAGAGGTTTGTTTTTGTCCGCGATGAAGTTACAGCTTTTTAATAACCATTCATGCCGTTCATGCCGTTCCCTGAGCTCTATATGGAAAGTCCCATACTTGTTGCTGTTATCCACATAGCGCAGCAAGTTATCGCCTAACTGCTCAAGCAACAGGGTAAAATCCCTTTTCCCTTTACTGTCTGAATACACTGAGTTACTGGCTGCCGTCTGCCGTTCAGGTACATTGTAAGATTGGCGCTTAGGTTCTGCTTTGGCTGAGGATGCTTGATTGGATTGGACTGCTGGCTTGACAGATTGACTCCATGACTGATGGGCACCCTGTGGTGTAGGAATAATACCCAGCCGTCGCAATTCATAGTCATAAGTGGTCTGCCACCCCTCCATCGCATCAGGTCTAGATGGCCTAGGAGCATGACGCCAACGAGTACTTCCTCGTTTCAAAACACCATTAAGCTCTAATGTATGTGCATCTGGATTGAACCCACAGGAATCAGCATGATAGACATAACAGGCATTTCCTGTACGTGAAAACTCAACAAAAAGGTATCTGCCAATCTGCATAATTACAGCATTATCGGCTGACGTTCCTCCGGATAAATGCCCTAGGCGCCCCTTATTCTGATCACGAAAACGGGCAAACTCTACATCCCTGTTTAATTGTGCATCACGTCCCATCACAATTCGGGTGTAGCTCATTTGATCAGCAAAACGCAGCCAATAGAAGAGGCGAGCCTGATCAACCTCACCTTCGCCTTTAAGTAAACTAAAGAAATGTTGTAAATCCTGTTTGGCAAGCCAAGCACCCACCATGTCGCACACTGGTTTGCCTACATGGTGGCGCCAACGATTCTGCTCTGACTTCAACTGGGGATTTCCCCAGATCTCCAGACCAGCTTGCATCAAATGGGGTTGTGGCTGAGCATGACAGTGACAATCACGATACCGAGTAAGACAAGCGGCTAAGATCTCGTCAGCATGTCGTCTATTGTTTACCCCCATCAGCGTCAGCAACTCCGGTAACCGGGCTAAAAATCTCGTCTCATCAAGTTCGGTAATTTTCTTCTGCACGACCGCGATAACTTGATGCCAGAGCCAACTTTCTGCCGGGATCTGGGCAAGAGTCTGAAGCTGAGTAAGGTCTGTTACAGTCCCCTCAAATATCTGCTGCCCTAACTGCAAGCCAGCCTCACTCTGAAAAAGATCTTGGTGCTCATCAACTATCCGCATCCAAGCTTTCAGCTTCGCCGGATTCCGTAAAACTCGGTAACCATCCCGGATATAGGTGCGCAACTGTTGCCAGTTTTGACTCTTTTCTGGATCGATTGCCTGATAGCCAAAATAGCTAAAACAAAGTGCCAACCAATCTCGACGAGCTAACCCACTGTTATCGATGTGAGCACGAACATGCCTACCCACTCGTGGAAAGACTCTTTCATCATCTAGTAGTTGTTTACCTGCCTCAACAGAGTCAACAAGTCCTGCATATACCAGCCGCCACTGTCGTCGAGTGAGTGGTTCATTGCGCAGGAAAGCCGCCAAAGCGGCATGACGCTTCTCCTTCGGTGGTTCTGGTGCAGCATCCGCTTGGTCAAAGCTTGCCTCAACCTCAGCACTAGCTTGCTTCAAAGCAGCAAAAGAATGTAGAGGTCGCTCCAGATAGTGTTCCTTGACCCGTTCTACACTGGACTCCAAGGTCGCGGTAAAACGGGAAATTGCATCCACCATCAACGCATCTCCAATTGACAGCGTTCAGCAGTCATCAAACCAGAAAAATGAGGTGCGCTCTCCACTGCCTGCTGCTTGTCTTCCTTGAGTCCATAAAATTGCATGCGCAACTCTACTCGACGACTTGCCTCTTTGCTGTCCTTTGCATTGTTAAAAGAAACGCCTCCAGCTAAAAACAAGCTGCGGATCTGCTGTTGGTGCTCGGCTGATAGGGACTGCTGCAACTGGCTCCGCCCATCAAGCAGAGAACACATTACCCACTCGGAACGCTGTAGGGACAGATGGAGGTTATAGAGGTAAGAACCATCCGTATCAGTAAAACCTTCGACCACCACTTGCTTCATCCAACGTTGCCCTTCCGGGCTATCGGCAACATCCAAGATCAATGGCACCACATCCTGCAATGCCTGCTGACCCTGTGGGTCGAGAAAATATTGGTTGTGGCCAAAGCGACCAGCCTCCCCAAAGCTAATTCGGTTGTCGCGACAGTCTACCTTGATGATATTGCTCTTCTTTCGCGCCTGAATCTCCAGGCTTTGACAGATACGGGTAATATCCTGTCCTCTTTGCTTTTCCCCAGCCTCTACTTCCCGAATTCGCTGGGTCACAGATGCAAGTGAGGCAACCATAACCACTAGGAACAACACCATCATGGCGGTCATCAGATCGGCATAAGATATCCAAAATGGCTTTTCCGCCTCATCATAGCGACGTGAGGTTGAGGCCCCTTTCATCCCGAACATAAGTTAGCCCCTTAGCGTCGTACCTTGACCGACTCAAACAACTCGGAAAGATCCTCAATCCCTTCCTTCATTTCATCAATACCACCAGCAAGGCCTTTCACTGCCTTATCCAACTCGCTATCCAAACTCCCCATGGTCTTAACCAGATTTCGATTCAGCCCATCAGCAAACTCGTTGAACCCCTTTGCCATCGCGTTGCCGATCTGGTCGAGGTATTCTGTAGCCTCACGGTTCAGATCACGCATTCGCTCACCGTGTTGTTTAAGATCGCTAATAAGTTGCACTCGCTGGCTCTGTTCGCTCTGCGCTCCAGCGACAACAGACTCGATAGTACCCAGAATTTTGACGGCAGACTCTCGATGAGCGCGGTATTCTGCGATGATAGTTGTGAGCTCACGAGAAGCGCCTGCCAGGTCTCCACCAACTTGCTGTACCGACTCCATCACTTTGGCAGTAGTTTCACCAACCTGAGCCACACTATTGCCTGCCGTGTCGAACCGATCCGCAGCGAGGCGCATTTTGTCCGCCCCTTGTGCCATCTGCTGCAAGTGCTCCCTTGTTTGCTGACCAAGAACTTCAATAACTTGCTGCGCTTCTTCGCGCTGCTGTTCTACCAGCGCCATCAAACCTCGAATCTGTTGTTGCAGACCATCAACAATGTTCTCAGTCATAGTACGAACGTTAGTTAATGCTTGGCTATGCGCTGTATCCATGCCCTCTCGATTGGTCGCAAACGTCTCGAACATTTGCTCAAGCTTGGAGCCCAAATGAGTTAGTGAGCTCGACATGCTCGCCATAACCTCTTCTTGCCCCTGACCTACTCGGTGCTGAATCTGAGCAATAAAATGATCCAGATTCTCAACCATTGCTTGTTGCTGGCTATCGCTAGCCCGCTGTGCCACTTCTCTCTGCTGCTCGACCAATTGCAGCGTCTCTTTAAGCTGCTTATCCAACCCACCAATAACAGTCTCCGTTGTGTTCCTGATATCGGCCTGTGCCTGACGATGAGCAGCATCCATTCCCTCTTGGTTAGAGGAAAAGGTCTGGAACATCTGGTTGAGTTGGGAGCTCAAGAGAGTCAAGTTGGTGGACATGTTGCTCATGATCTCTTCCTGTCCCTGACCAACACTTTGCTGGACCTGCTCTATAAAGCTGGTCAGACTTTCGGCCATCTGTTGCTGACGAACCTCACTCTCAGCAAACAATTTCTCAAGTTGGTGAGCTATACGCTCACTGGCATCTTCGCCCGAACTTCCCATTCGTTCTACCGTAGTCTGCATCTGTGACAGCATTTCATTCATGCCCGTCTGCATACTTGCTTGGCCAGCCTGCATATCAGCAAGAAGTTGCGCGATCATGGAGGAACTTTGCTGAGAAGAGGATTCTCCAGCTCGTCGCATATCGTCAACCAATGCCATAAAGCCTTGCTGCATGGACTGCATTGCTGTTACGGACTGACCGAGCATCTCATGCAAACCGCTGAACTGTTGACCGAAAGATGCATCTAGTTTGCTCATGAAAGCACTCAGTACATCAGTCAATAGATGCTGTACCTGGCCCGACTGATCGCCACTTGCCTGCTTCACAGATCCAGCAATTTTTTCCAACGGGTCTTTAAGACTATCTTCGATAGAACGCCCAATTTGGTTAGCTAAAGACGCACCGACTTCTTGATAAGAGGTTGAGAGAGTGTTGGCTAATTTGAAGTTTTCCTGTACCTGGGTATCAACCAGGTTTTGCAACATGGTGCGTAGGTCATTCACCAAGCTGTCTTTCAGTTGCCGGGCATTCACTGCACTTTCATTGCTGGCCTTAACCAGGTCGGCTAAATATTCCTCACCCACCCCCCCCTTGAAGAGTTCATCAATGGACTCGGTCAGCTTTTCCAGCAATACAAGGCAACGTCCCCATCGAGCCTTCTCAAACCCAGTAACTAAAATAGAGGCCAAAATTGCAAATGAAGACCCAACAAAAGCGTAAAGTACATCACTGAGCAGGCGAGAAACACTTTCGGTCACTTTCGCGGGATCTGATACATCAAAATGCGACAATCCCAACATCAGTCCTAAAAAGGTGCCGACAATACCGATACCAGTAAGTACGCCTGGTAGATGCTTGAAAACCTCAGTGCGAAGCGGCATTTCCACCATACTTGGCACTGAGAAGAAGGTCGCTGACAGGGTTGTCGCGCGAACAGCTATCAAGCGACTCTCTCCCTCGGCCAGTTCACTCTGCTTATGCAAAGTGTCTTCATATTCTTTCCACGCATGCTTCATAGCTATAAATTTTGGCGATGCAAACATTGCTGTTGCCTGCTCCAACTTCTCAAAAGCAGGCAGGTCACGCAGTGGTTCTAATCCTTTGCTTGCCTGCTTCAGATTGTTCGCCACAAACAGAGATGGCCAAAGATAGAACAAGCCAAAAAGCACTAACAGCAGCCCGACCAGGCAGACCACGAAAGTAGGGGCAGAAGTCGGCTCAAGAAGCTTGAGCCAATCGAACAACAAGGTGAAATTCATGCATCACTCCCGATTTTGAAGTGATGCAGTATACCAATTCCAATGAACACTTTTTTAATCGAAATCATGCAATTGGGTCCAGTGAAGAAGGCTCGATAGCTATCCCCCGAAAAAACTTATTCAAAGTGACCCCATTATGTTTAATTACCGGCCTCGTTTCGCAAATCGACCACACTTTTCATGCAATTTAGGCCTGAAGCCAAACCTTTGATTCTCACGAGAGGCCATGGCAGCTCTGGAGGATTGAATATTTGTAGAGCCGCGAATAGGTTGATTAATAGTAGCCAGGCAGGGAACAGAGTGAGCGAACGATAATTGTCATATGGAGACCATCAACCAATCGGTGCGCGCTTGTGTTGAGCGATGACGAATCTAATTGGAATGAATGCACTTAACGCATTGATTAAATTGAATTAAATTATAATGTCGATTTTTTAGCCAACGACTTGCGAAATGCCCCAAACTAGATGATGACCCAATGAACTCCTGAGTGATGATTCGCATTGGGCTGCCATCAACAACCCCCAGACGGAGGCGCAGACTAATCATGACTCATGTAGAGCAATCTCCCCCAACCAGCAATCTATCTGTTCTGGAGTCGCTCGGTCTACCACGTAACTGGCTAGCCGCCCATCAGCACACTTAACCATCCCCTCATATGAGCGAGGCGTGGCGCGGCTTCTGAGGTATGATCGCCATCCTTGACCAGCTAATACCC
>NZ_JAPDCL010000019.1:0-54724 GCF_027706025.1 Aeromonas sp. Y311-2
TAGCGCCGATGGTAGTGTGGCATTCGCCATGCGAGAGTAGGACACTGCCAGGCACCCAATACAAGAAACCCCGCTCATCGAGCGGGGTTTTTTATTGCCTGCAATTCAGCAAATCGTCTGATAATTGACCTTCTTTACCCCCTCTTTAACCTGAACACCTTATCCTCCCTGTCTGTTTTACTCATAGAAATTGACCCCAACGGCGTAAAATAGCTCTTTATCTGGTCGGAGATAGCCCATGTTTTGTCCAAAATGTGGTGGTCAAACCCTGCAGAGCATCAGCCCCAAAGAGTTTCGCTGTGGCTGCGGTTTTCATTTTTTCCAGAATGTGGCGACGGCTGTGATGGTGGCGCTTTGCTGGCAGGACGAGGTGCTGGTTGCGGAGCGTGCCCGCAATCCGTGCAAGGGGTTGCTGGATCTGCCGGGCGGATTTGTCGATCCCGGCGAGTCGCTGGAGGGGGCGCTGGTGCGCGAGTTACAGGAGGAGCTGGGGCTCGATGTCAGCGCCCAACCTTTTACCTATCTCGGTTCATTCTCCAATATTTACCCCTACGATGGCATCACCTATCACACCTGTGACACCTTCTTTGCCATCAAGCTGAGCGAAAAACCGGTCATCCAGCCGGCTGACGATGTCGCCGCCTGTCAGTGGCTGAAGATCAGCGATATCCCCTTGCCCCGCTTTGCTTTCGAGTCGACGCGCACCGCGATGGCGCGGTTACAGCAATCCCCTTTGCAAGCCTGATCCCTGCTGATGACGATGGGGATTGGCAGCGACCATCCCTGTCTCATCCTTGTCCGCTTTTGTCCCGCAGACGCCATTCGTCAGACGGTGAGTGGTATAGTCAGCAGTGAATCCGGATTCAAGGAGCATATCGTGAAGAAGATAGTTCTCATCTTGCTCGGCATCGCCGTGGCGGCCTTGCTGGCCATAGTGACGTTGATAAGCCTTATCGACCCCAATCAATTCAAGCCCCAACTGGCTGAACAGGTGCGCAAGAGCACGGGCCGGGAACTGGTGATGGCGGGGGAGATGGACTGGCGTTTCTGGCCGAGTCTCGGCCTCTCGCTGGAGAAGGTGGCTCTGCGCAATCCGGCCGGTTTTGCCGAGCCGGATCTGGTTCGTTTCGAACAGGGCGAGGCCTCGGTGGCCCTGTTGCCGCTGCTCTCACATCGTCTGGAGATTGGCAAGGTGACCCTGAGTGGCGCCCATCTCTTTATCCAGACCAAGGCTGATGGCAGCTCCAATCTGAGCGGACTGATCAAAGATGCCACTGCTGATGCAAGCGAACCGGTCGTCCCCGCAACCCCTGCGCCAACCGCTGACAGCAAGCCCTGGCAGATCAGCTTGCAGGGTGTCGCGCTCTCCCAGGCCAGTGCGCTGGTACAGGATGATCGCAGCGGCACGTCGCTGCGACTGGATCGCCTCGATCTCGATATGGGGCAGCTGGCCACCGGTCAGTGGGTACCCGTGACGCTGGCCGCCAAGGGGAGTGCCGACAAGCTCGCTTTCGATGTTAAAGGGCAGACCCAGATCAAGCTGGCGCAGGAGGTGATGGCCAGTGAACTGAAAGACTTGAGCCTCACTGGCAGCCTGAGTGACCCGGCCCTGCGACTCGATAGTTTCTCCATCAAGGGAGACCGACTGGCCCTGGGTGAGTGGAGCAATCTCACGTTGGCGCTGAAAGGAGCCAAGGGTGAGGGGCAGCAAGCGTTACTGGCTGGTTCGCTGGAAGGAACGCTCAAGGGACGGCTCGATAAAGAGATGAAGCTGGCCGAGCTCTCCGATGTGCTGCTGACGGCAGCGTTGGAAGGTGATGCGCTGCCACGTCCGCAGATGAAGCTGAAACTGGCCGGGTTTGCCCGTGCCGAGCTCGACAAGCAGTTGATTACCCTGAGCAAGCTGGTGATGAGTGCTGATGAGGCGCTGCTGAGTGGTGATGGAACCGTGCAGCTTGGCGCTGTTCCCGCAATCAGCTTCGATCTCAAGGGGGAGAAGCTGGATCTCGACAAATGGCTCGCCAAATCGGCACCGACCACGACCGCACAGCCGAAAGAGGACAAACCGGCGGCCGGTGTTGCCAACACCGCTGCAAGTGGCAATAAAGCGGTAACCGGCAAGAGCGAAACCCTCTCCGCGGTCGAACCGGATCTGGGCGCGCTCAAGGGGATGGATCTGGATGGTCGGCTGCAACTCGGCAGCCTGCGTCTGAAAGGGCTGGATCTTGGCGCAGTCGATCTGCAGGTGGCTCTGGCAAAAGGGCTGATGACGCTCAAGCAGTTCAGCGCGACCGTGGCTGGCGGTCAGGTAAGCGCGAAAGGGGTTCTCGACGCGCGCCAGCAGCCCGCCACCTACAAGGTGCACAAGCAGGTGGCCGGGGTGAACATTCGTCCCTTGTTGCAGACTCTGGCTCAGAGTGATCTGCTGGAGGGCAAGGGCGATCTCGATGTGCAGGTGCAGGGGCGCGGTCTCTCTGAGTTGGCACTGCGCAACGGGATGCAGGGCAAGGTTACCTTGAAACTGAGCGACGGTGCCCTGCATGGCATCAACCTGCCGGAGATGATCCGCGAGGCGCGGGCTACCCTCACCGGCAAGGGGGCCGAGCAGGTGAAGGAGGCGCGCAAGACCGACTTCAGCGCCCTGACCGCCAGCTTCCAGATTGCCGATGGCATCGCCCGCAGCAAGGATATCCAGCTCTTTGCCCCCGCCTTGCGGGTCAAGGGCGAGGGGCAGACGGCGCTGGTGCCGGAGAACCTCGACTTCCTGTTCCTCACCTCCATCGTCGAGAGCAGCAAGGGGCAGGGGGGCAAGGATGTGGACGAGCTCAAGGAGATCACCATTCCGGTGCGGATCGGCGGCCACTGGCAGGCCCCCAGCTACCAGCTCGATGTGAAGGCGCTGCTCAGCAACAACAAGCTGCTGGAGGATAAAGCCCGCAAGGAGGCCGAACGGGGCCTCAAGAAGCTGCTGGGGGACAAGGCCGACAACGAGGCCGTCAAAGGGGTGGCTGACCAGCTGCTCAAGGGACTGTTCAAATAGGTGACACTTCACATGGGCTGGCGCGAGCCGCGCCAATGCCGTTAGCGGTTGACCGGATGTCAGCGCCATTGAAAAATGGCGCTGACATTTTTTATGGCGCAGTGATCTGCTGCGCCTTGATCCGGAGTCATCTCGAGTTGAACCCATGCGCCTGATCCTGCTGCTCTGTTCCCTGATCTGCTACGGCATGGCTTCTCCCGTGCTGGCCGGGCCATTGGCGGATCGCCTGGCAGGCGAGCTGGCCAGGCAGGTTCCCGAACAGGCGCTGCCGCTTGACGAGGTGCAGCGGCTCGATCGTCGCCTGATCGCTCCCGACTCCCTTCATCCCGCCTGGCAGCGCTATCCGCTGCGTCAGCTGCAGGCCATCTATCGCTATCAGCAGGAGTGCGGGACAGAGAATGAGTTGCCCGCCGAGTGGCTGCCACTGCTGCGGGCGCTTTGCGGCCAAGGGGCTGTACCCTCGACCCGCTGGTTTGCCGCTCACCCCATCTATCCGCTGGGGGGAAGCAGCGCTACCCGCTGGCTGGCAGGTCATCCGGCGGCCGGGCTCGATGCTCTGCTCCATGTGCGGGAGCGGCGTGATCAGCTGGGGCTGCTTGGCGAGCTCGATGATGACAACCTCGATGCCTTGCTGCGGGGTGAGCGTTGGCTGCTGCAATCCGGCCAACTCTGGCTGCTTGGTGATGGGCAGTGGCGCCGCTATGGCGCCGGGCAGTGGCAACCGCTGGCCGAGCGGCTCGGCGTGATGCTGGATAGCCGAGTCGATGGCCCCTGTGAAGAGCGAGTCGGAGCGATTTGCTTCAATGCTCTCCCCACGCTTGGCTGGCAGTGGCTGGCGCTGGCCAGCTCGTTTGGCTTTATCCTGCTGCTGGGGTGGGCCAGCTGGCAGCGCTGGCGCCTGCTGCGGGAGCGGCGTGTCGCATTGCAGATGCTGACCCACGAGCTGCGTACCCCCATCATGGCGCTCTCCGGCATCAGCGAGGAGCTGCGCCACGATTTCGACCGGCTGCCCCCTTCCGCTCAGCAGAGCGTGGGGCAACTGCTGGGCAGTGTCGCCCGCCTGCATCAGCTGGCGCAGGCCAGTCGCCACTATCTGGCGGCAGAAACTCTCGAAGATGAGCGGGTGGCGGTCAGTCTCACTGAGTGGCTCACCCTGGCTTGCGAGCGACATGACGCCACCTTCTGCCTTGAGCGGGAGATGACTCTGGCGCTCCCCTTCTACTGGCTCGATCTCGCCCTCGACAACCTGCTGCGCAATGCCAGCCAGCATGGCCGCGCGCCGGTTCGCGTCTGTGCCAGCTGGCAGGCGGGGCGTTTGATCCTCGCGGTCAGCGATGGCGGCGAGCTGCCGGGTTATCGGCTCGCCACCCTGGTGCGCCGCGGTGCCCGTGCCGATGGTCTGGGGCTGGGGCTTGCCATCGTGCGCCATCTGCTGCGCCGTCTTGGCGGGCGCCTCGCCCTATCCGGCCCGCCCACTACTTTTACCCTGACGCTGCCCTGCCAACTCTGGAGCGACCCCGAATCATGAAGACCATCCTGCTTGTCGAAGACGAGGCATTGCTGGCGGAGAATCTGCAACGCTATCTGACCCGCGAGGGGTATCGCTGCCTCTGGTGCGACACTCTGGCTGCGGCGGAGCAGCAGTGGCTGGCGGCGGATCTGGTGCTGCTCGATCGCACCATGCCGGAGGGGGATGCCCTCGACTGGTTGCCCCTGTGGCTGGCGCGCAAGGCACTGCCTGTGATCGTGCTCACCGCCAGGGTGGAGGTGAGCGATCGGGTGGCCGGGCTCGATGCGGGGGCGCGCGACTACCTGACCAAGCCCTTCTCCCACGACGAGCTGCTGGCGCGGATCCGGGCCCAGCTGCGCCAGCTGGGAGATGGCACTCAGGCGGTGGGCGGCTTGCAGCTTCATCCCGCCCGGATGCAGGCGAGCTGGCAGGATGCGGAGGTGAGTTTTACCCCCACCGAGTTTGCCCTGCTCACCCTGCTGGTACGAATGGCGGGACGGGTGCTGAGCCGGGAGGAGATCCTCAACCGGGTGTGGGGCTATCAGGCGTTTCCCTCCACCCGCACCGTTGATACCCATATTCTGCAGCTGCGCCAGAAGCTGCCCGGGCTGGCCATCGAGACGGTGCGCGGCATCGGCTACCGGCTGGAGGTGACAGCGTGAAGCGCGCAACGCTGGCTGCTCTGCTGTTGGCTCTAAGCGCTGGCTGCGTTATGGCAACTGATCGCGCCGACCCGCTGCAACCGGCTACGTTGGCGCTGTTGCAGGGGGATAACCGGCACGCCTGGCAATCTTTGCAGCAGGCATGGCCTGCGCTCAACAGCGAAGCCGAGCGCCGTAGCTGGCAGGGGATGCTGGCCGCGCTGAGTGCCCAACACTGCGGCAAGGATTTCCCGCTCACTCTGCCCGATGGGGTGAGCGAATTGACGCTTGAGCTGATCCAGCGCGATGCGCCGTTGCTGCGGGACTATCGGGTGCAGCTGACCGGCGAGGGGCCCATCACCGCCGCTGAACTTATCGATCCCGCTGGCCGCGACCGGCTGGCAGGCGCCCAGTGGGAGGCGGAAGAGAACTCCGGAGTCAGGGTCGTCGGGGCTGATCTACCGACGCCTTTGCCAGCTGGCCTCTATCAGCTGCGGCTGGCAGTGGCGGGCAAAGCGTGGCAGGTAGCGCTGCCGCTGCCTGCGGTGCAGGATCTGGACTGGCTCTCCCGCTCGCCGCTGGCGGTGGCCAATCCCCCCGCCAATCCCGCTTCCTGTACGCCGCTCTGGCTTGAGCAGACGGTGCTGGCCCGCCCGCAATACTCCCTGCTCTGGTGGCACCGGATTGCGCCCGATGAGCCGGTGAACTGGCCAACCGCTACGCCCGATAGCTGGCGCACCCTCTCGCTGGTGCAGACCAGCCAGCGTGGCCAGCTGGTGTTGCAGCTAAGCCACAGTCAGGCGGGGCCGGTTGAGTAATGGTCGTCGTGATGGTCAGGTCACCGCAATCCTGACATTGGCCTGACAATCGCAGGCGGCCAATCTGCTGAAATGGCGATTCCCGTGTGTTATCAGGAATCACAGACCATGACTCTTCTTCCCGTGCTAACGAGCCGGATCCGCCCGCTGCTGCTGTTGGCGCCGCTGTTCTCCCTGCCTGCCGAGGCGCTGACCCTTGCCAACGATCAGTGGCGCATCGAGCTGGATCCCGCCACCCTGGCGGCCGAGGCTGTGCTGCCATCGGGCAAGCACCTTCTCATCTCTTCTCCCGGCCCTCGCCAGCCGGTCACCGCCTTGCAGCAGGAGGGGGAGCGCGCCAGCTGGCTGACCCGTGCCGATGGCGAGGTACGGGCCTTGGCCCGCCTTGAGGGCAACCGCCTGATCCTCACCCTGAGCCGCGCGACCACTGGCGAGCTGGTATGGCCGCGGGTACCGGCAGGGGCGCAGGCGCTGATGCTGCCGATCCACGAGGGATTTCGCATTCCGGCTACGCACACTGCGTGGCGCAAGGCGCTGGCGCAGGAGTATCAGGGGATCAACACCACGGATAATCTGACCCTGCCGGTGGTTGGGCTGGATCACGGCGATCAGCAGCTGGCGATCCTCTTTGCCAACCCCTTCAACAAGCGGCTCACCTTTGCGCCCAAGCAAGATGGCATTGCCCTCACCGCGACCCATAGCGTCAATCGCCTCAATCTGGCTGACCCCTATGAGGTGGCAGTGTCGTTGCAACCGGGCAACGACTGGCTAGCGGCGGCCAAGGCCTATCGCAGCTGGTTGCAGGCACGGGGTGAACTGGTCTCGCTCGAGAGCAAGCTGGCGGCAGTAAAGGATGGCAAGCGGCTGATCGGCGCCTCTCACCTCTATCTCTGGGGTGAGCGACTGCTGGTGCCACAGGATGTGAAGAGCTGGCCCGCGCTGCGCCGCCTGATCCCTGTTGACTGGCTCAAGGGGGAGAGCAAGCGTGCGCTGCAAGCGCCCGATCTTGAGCGCAACCGCTATCTGCAAAATCTGGTGCTGGCCGGAGTGGAGCAGGCGCTGGCGCAGCGCCATCCCGGTCAGCAACCGGCCGATTTCGCCGCCCGGCGCACGCTGGCTGCCACGCAACTGGGCGCTGCGCTCAACGAGCCACAGAGCTGGGGCGATGGCAGCTCGGCCAAGATGATCGCCGCTCTCAAGCAGGCTGGACTACCCAAACTCTGGCTGGGTCTGCCCCAGTGGACCGCCGGTTTTGCCGCGCCAGAGGGGATAGCGCTTGCCAAAGAGGCGGGTTATCTCATCGCTCCTTACGACTCCTACGATACCGCGTTGCCGGAGGGGAATCGTCAGCAGAGCTGGCTCACCGCCCAGATGGGGCAGGATATCTACCTGCGCTGCGGCATCATGCAGGAGAACGGTCGACGCAAGAGCGGCTTTCAAAATAGCGGCGTTTACACCAATCAGGCCTGCGTGCGTCCGGTGATGGAGCAGCGAGTGCCCAAATTGCAGCAGGCAAGCCACTACAACAGCTGGTTCCTCGATGTGGCGGCGACCGGCATGGTGTTTGACGACTTTGATCCGGCCAAGCCGACCACTCAGGCGCAGGATGCGCAAAACCGGATGGCCGGGATGACGTGGATTGCCAAGAGTCAGGGGGTGCTGGTGGGCTCCGAGGAGGGCGGTGCGGTTGCCAACCGCACCGCGGCCTTTGCCCACGGCCCCCAGACCAGCGGCTTTGGCTGGCAGGATCCCGATATGCGCCGCAACAAGCGCTCTCCCTACTATCTGGGGGCCTGGTATCCCGACTATCAGCCTGCGTTCTTCTTTCGCCAGAGCCACCTCAAGCCCGAGTATCAGGGGCTCTACTTCGATCCGGCGCTGCGGCTGCCGCTGTTTCAGAGCGTCTTTCACGACAGCATAGTGACCACCCACCACTGGACGCTGGATAGCCTCAAGTTCAGGGAGAGTCGTCAGGTCACCGAACTGTTGCAGCAGCTCTACAACGTGCCGCCGCTGCTCAACCTCAGTCTGGATAGCGCCAGCGTGCGCATTCCCTACCTCAAGGGACTCGATGCCTTCTTCCGCCCACTGCATGAGCGGCTCTACAACCAGCCGCTCACCGGTTTTCGCTGGCTCGACAAACGAGGAGTGGTGCAGCAGAGCGAGTTTGCCGATGGCACTCGACTGATAGCCAACTTCGGCCCGGCCACCGAGCAGGCGGGGATAAAACTGGCCGCTCAAAGCGTGTTGGCGTTGTTGCCCGATGGCAGTCAGCAGCAGTTTGTCTCGCAACCGGATGGCGCCCGCTAATCTGGCGTTCTGGCTTTTATTTCATTAGAGGATGATGTGGCGGAACTTTTTATTTATAGATGAACGTTCTGCAAAATGGATTAGAGGTAGTTCTGATGATTGAGAGTGAAGTAATTAGAGAGGTAAACCATCCGGCGTGGCCGCTGGTCTGGCAGATCTATGGCGAGAGTTTTCCCCGCTACGAACAGCGCCAGCCACAGCATCAGCCACAGAAGATGCGGGATCCTCGCTATCACTGCCAAATCTTTTATCAGGACGGCCTGCTGCTCGGTTTCATCTTCTGGTGGGCGTGCGGCGAGCAGATCTATATCGAACATCTGGCCATCAATCCTGCGCTGCGCGGCCGCAACTACGGCAGCCGCCTGCTGGCTGAATTTTGCGAGCGGGCAGGCAAAACCGTCATTCTCGAGATCGATCCGCCAGAGGATGAGATTGCCATTCGCCGTCTGCGCTTCTATCAGGGGCTGGGCTTTTGTCTCAACGACTATGCTCATGTCCACCCGCCCTATCATTCTGATTATCAAGGACATGCGCTGCGGGTGTTGAGCTATCCGGGGCTTCTTGAGGAAGAGGCCTATCAGCGTTTCAACCAGATGCTGGTGGAGACGGTGATGGAGCACGGCTTGAGTTGTAAAACGGGGATGTTCATTGCGAGATGAAGGGGGGATTATCCCCCCTCCTAATTTCTACTATTCATAGACTGATGTCGCGGTCAGCAACTGATCTGCAAAGGTAAAAATTTCATCGATCGAGGAAATAGGATGCCTAGTCTCTTTTTTGTCAGCGTCAAATAAACCGATATATTTCTGCCTTGCATTGAAATGCAACCGGCATAACGGCTTGCGATTATTATCGTCGAGGAGAATGCCAAAATAACTTTGGGTATCTCTTGCCGCGATTCTTGTTACATCAAATCGCTGTCTCAGAATTGCTTTGACAACATTAAAGCCTTCCATCTCTTCAATCGTTGTATCGACCTTTGATTTTTCCTCACTACAGCCTTCGGCATTATTGTTATCACTTGATGGATTACTATCAAATGCCGGTTGGATAGTTGAGGAGTTGACACTACCACCAATCGCAGATTTCAATCTTGCATTGATGCTGTCATTCAGAAATTGGCTAAGTGCCTTCTTGGTAATGTCGGTAAAGGACTGTTTGACCTTTGCCGTCAGTACACCGTCATAGATTCTGGATGCAAAAAACTTAACAAAGTCTTCTTCCGGTGAGCCAAATTGTTCGGCTAGCAATTTTTTGATCTGGCTAAGGTACTTCAGTTCGCCAGCTGCATCGACAACTGAATCAACATCGAAAGAGGTTTTGGTTAGTTTTAATACCTCAGGCACTATGTGTTCATCTATGTCTTCCAGATCGAGCGTCAAAAATGGTTTTTCGTCCATTTTGTTTGGGGCATCAAGGTCTGTGTAGAACTCATATTGTGCCCCATTGGTAAGAATGCCGATTCGAGCATTGGTAACTGAAAAATAGCGAAAGAGTTGACCAGAGTGCTTGGCCGAGAGTTTTTCACTGTATTTTTTACACTCAACCAGAATTTGCACTTGGCCATCTTTGAGAATGGCGTAGTCAACCTTTTCCCCTTTTTTGATGCCTGTATCTGCGGTGAATTCCGGAATCACCTCCGTAGGGTCAAACACATCATAACCAAGTACACGATTGAGAAATGGCATGACAAATGCGTTTTTGGTTGCTTCTTCTGTGGTGATCATCGATGACTGTTGAGCAATCTTTTTGGCTAGACTCTGTAGCTGCTCTGAAAAATCCATTGTTTCCTCTCTGCGCTGGGACTGGAATTGTTGAGTTGATATTCACCCGTCATATCTGGCCAAAATCAGGTGAGGTCATAGAGACGGTTTATCTCTACGTATATTCAGCAAAGTGCCATACGATTCCAAGGCTGGTATGCCTGAAACAGGATCCAGCTCACCGCTATTGAGTGTTATATGAAGAAAATATGAGCTTGTAGCTGATATTTATATTAGAAAGGGGCGCCCAAGCGCCCCTTTCTCGTTGAACCTGCTGTGGTTTATCTCACTCCCCCAGCAGCTTGCGCCAGACGGCGAGCACATGGCTGCGCTCACTCTGCAGCTGATCGTCGCTCACCTTGCGGGAGATCTCCGAGAGGTTGAGGCGATGGCCGAGGTTGCGGATCTCCAGATAGGCCTGCTTCAGCCCCTCCGCCTGCTCCAGGGTTAGCACCCCCGCCATCACGCATTCATCGAAGATGCGCACGTTATCGGACCAGCGGGTGAGGGCATCGGGCTCGCCGCAGGCGTGGGCCAGCACCAGATACTGGGCGATAAACTCGATATCCACCATGCCGCCGGGGGACTGCTTGAGGTCGAACTCGCCGGCCCCCGCCTTGAGCAGGTGATCCCGCATCTTGTGGCGCATTTCGCGCACCTCGCGGGCCAGGGTCGGCAGCTCCCGCTCCTTGGCCAGCACATCGCGGCGGATACGGGCAAACTCGGCAACGATGGTGTCATCGCCATAGATGGGGCGGGCCCGCACCAGCGCCTGATGCTCCCAGGTCCAGGCTTCGTTTTGCTGATATTGCTCATAGGCCGACAGCGACGAGACCAGCAGGCCAGCGTCGCCGGAGGGGCGCAGCCGCATGTCGATCTCGTAGAGGATCCCGGAGGGGGTGCGGGTGCTGAACAGGTGCAGGATCCGCTGCGCCAGACGCAGGTAGAACTGGCGGCTGTCGATGGGCTTGCGGCCATCGGTATAGCTGTTGGGATCGCCACCGTGCAGGAACACCAGATCGAGATCCGAGCCGTAGCCGAGCTCGATGCCGCCCAGCTTGCCATAGGCCACCACCGCAAAGCCGCGCTGGCCGCTTAACGCCACTTCGGGCGGCACCCCGTAGCGCTCGCTCATCTGGGCCCACGCCTGATTGACCACCTCCTCGGTGATCGCCTCCGCCAGCCAGGTGAGGTGGTCGCTCACCTTCATCAGCGGCAGGGCGCCGGCGATGTCGGCCGCCACGATGCGCAGCAGTTGCACCTGCTTGAACTGGCGCAGCGCCTCCATCTGCTGCTCCACGTCCTCTTCGGGGATGCGCAGCAGGAACTGGCGCAGCTGGGGCTTGTACTGATCGAGTGGGGTGGGGTGGTAGAGGTGCTGGGGATCGAGCAGCTCGTCCAGCAAAATGGGGTAGCGGGCCAGCTGTTCGCTCACCAGATGGCTGGCGTCGCACAGCCGCACCAGCTGGCGCAGGGCGCCCGGGTTCTCCGCCAGCAGCTGCAGATAGGCGCTGCGGGTGAAGATGCGGGTCAGCAGCTCGCATACCCGCTCGAACAGGCGGGCGGGTTGCTCACTGGCGACCACCAGCCGCAGCAGCTCCGGCATCAGCCAGTCCAGTGCGATGCGTCCCTGCGGCCCCACCTGACGGCGCTTGTACTCCTCCTTGAAGCGCAGCAGGGCAGCGCAGAGCGGAGCGGGCTCGACGACCCCTTGAGCAGTCAGCAGTTTTTCCAGCTCGGCAGCATCGAGCTCGGTACGCCAGAGATCGAGCCAGAGCTGCTCGAGATGGGCGGGAGCCTCTTTCTCTTCCCCCACCACGGCGGCGAACTCCTGATGGACGGCTGCCATCTCCTCATCCAGATGAGCCATAAAGGCGCCCCAGTCAGCAAAACCCAGAGCCGCGATCAGCCGCTGGCGATCCCGCTCTTCGGTGGGCAGGGTCTGGGTCTGCTGATCGCCGATCTCCTGCAGAATGTTTTCGACCCGGCGCAGGAAGCGATAGGCCGTCAGCAAGCGGTCGCAATGGGCGGATTCGAGGGCGCCGCACCGGGCGATGGCGGCCAGCGCTTCGGGTAGGTGGCGCACCCGCAGTGCCGGTTCACGACCGCCGCGAATAAGCTGCAGCGCCTGGGCGATAAACTCCACTTCGCGAATGCCGCCGGCCCCCAGCTTGATATTGCCCTCCAGCCCCTTGCGGCGCACCTCGGCAGCGATCATCGCCTTCATCTGGCGCAGGCCGTCGATAACGCCAAAGTCGATATAGCGGCGAAACACGAAGGGGCGCAGCATCTCGGCCAGCTCCACAGCGTGCTCGCACTGGGGCCCCAGTACCCGCGCCTTGACCATGGCGTAGCGCTCCCAGTTGCGGCCGTGATGCTGGTAGTAATCCTCCATGGCGGCGAAGGAGATGGCGAGCGGCCCCGCATCGCCAAAGGGGCGCAGTCGCATATCGACCCGGAACACCTGACCATCCTGAGTGGGCTGGTGAAGGGCGTTGATGATGCGCTGGCCGAGCTTGATAAAGAACTGCTGGTTGGCGAGCTCGCGCCGCCCGCCGACCGTGTAGCCGTTCTCGGGGAAGGTAAAGATAAGGTCGATATCCGAGGAGAAGTTGAGCTCGCCGCCGCCGAGCTTGCCCATGCCGAGGATAAGCAGCGGTTGCGGGTTGCCGTTGCCGTCCATCGGGGTACCCAGCTCGCCACACTGTTTGGCGTAGAGCCAGTCGCGGGCGGAGCTGATGAGGGCATCCGCGAGCTTGGTGAGATGGATAAAGCTCTCTTCCACCGCCGCATGGCCCAGCAGCTCGCGCCAGGCGATCACCAGCATGCGGCTGCGGCGGAACTGGCGCAGGATACGCTTGAGGGCCTCTTCATCGCTTACTTCGGCGAGCAGGGAGGTGAGGTCACTCTGGTAGGCGGGCCACCGCTCGGAGCGCTCCAGGTCTCCGGAGGCGAGCAGCTCGGTCAGCAACTCGGGCTGTTTGAAGAGGGAGTCGGCGACAAAATCGGAGAGGCCAAGCAGGGTCAGCAGGGTCTGGCGAACGGGCTCGGGCAGCGAGCCATAGTCGGGGGCCAGTTCGATCAGCCTTTGCCATTGGCGCTCGGCCTGTTCTTGCAGCAGGGGGGAGAGGGCGGAGAAAGAGGGAGAGTGCTGGGCCACGGTTGCCGTCCTTGTGATTAACGAAACTGCCGGATAAAAAGCTGGTTGCCAATCTAGCACTGTCAGGCCCCCGCGTCACAGCGCAGGGGCGAGAAGCATGATCCGGCAAGGAAAATGGGTTGCTGGTGGGGATATGAAGAAAGGCCCCTCAGGGCCTTTCTGTCTATGCGCTGTGGTCACACCAGCTTGAAGGACTGGATCTGGCTGTCGAGCTCCTTGCTGTGCTGCTCGACCAGCTCGGAGGCCTCTTGCAGTTCGCGCAGCACCACAACGGAGCCTTCGGCGATCTGCTTGACCTGTTCCAGATTGCCGCGCATCTCTTCGGCGACCGAGCTTTGTTGCTCGGAGGCGGCGGCGATGTGGCGGTTCATATCGGCGACACCCTGTACCCGCTGCACTATGGTGGCGAGCTGGGTACCGGCCTGGGTCACCTGTTCCACCCCCTTGTCGGCCTGCTGTACGCTTTGGGCCATCAGCTCGCCAGCCTGATGGGCATTGCCCTGCAGCTGTTCGATCATCTTCTGGATCTCGACGGTGGCGGCCTGAGCCCGGTTGGCCAGCTCGCGCACTTCGGAGGCCACCACGGCAAAGCCACGACCCGCTTCACCGGCGCGAGCCGCTTCGATGGCCGCGTTAAGTGCCAGCAGGTTGGTCTGCTCCGAGATGCCGCGAATGGTGTCGACCACAGAGCCAATGCGCTCGACCCCCTGCTCCACCTCGTTGACCACGGTGGCGGAGCGCTGGATGTTGCCGGAGAGGGTGTCTATGGTGCTGACGGTATCGGCGACGCAGCGGCTCCCCTCTTCCGCCAGCTGGCTGGTTTCGGCGGTGGCGTGAGAGGCCTGATCCGCATGGGCGGCCACTTCGCGAATGGCGCCGACCATCTGGCTCATGGCGCTGGCCAGCTGTTCGATCTGGGTGAACTCTTCGTTGATCGCTTCGTTGGCCTCTTCCATGCAAAGGGTCACCTGGGAGGCGATGTCGTTGAGCTCCTTGCAGGCGGCGCGCTGGTTGCCAAACACCTCTTTGAGGTTCTCCTGCGAGTGTGAGACCGCCTTGGCGATGTCACCGAATTCGTCACGAGACTTGAGCAGTACCTTGTGGCTGAGGTCCCGCTTGGCGAAGCGCTCCAGCAGGCCCACCAGATAGTGCACCTGCTTGACCATCAGGCGGGAGCCGGTGAGCAGCAGGATCACGAACAGCAGCCCCATGACGGCGGTCTCCATCAGACCGGTCCAGAGCAGGCGATTGGAGATCGCATCCGCCTTGGCGGGATCGAGCCCTTCGCTGAGCAGGGTCGCTTCCAGATTGTTGGCGTCAAACCAGAGTTTTGTCAGTAGCAGGAGGGTACTGAACACCATCAGCAGCACCACTTTGGGTACCAACCGGATGTTGCTCATTCTTTTCTCCAGCAGGTTCAGCTGCATTGTCATTCTCCTTTTAAAAGCCGTTTTTTCCTTTGCCCTCAGGACTATCGGCATTATCTTCTCTTTTATTAATTTGCACTGTGCTTAAAGTTGGAAAATGTATGCGACATCACTTAACTCATCTGCGGGCGATGGATCTGCTGATGGCATTTCTGTCGATTATCTCGGTTGTGCTGGTGACGGCCCGCTGGTGGGGCCATGAGAGCCTGACACCACAGACTCTGCAGCTCTTCTATGACCTCGACAGTCTGATCTGCTACTTCTTCCTCGCGCACTTTGCTTATGGCTGGATCCGGGCCTCTGATCGCAAGGCCTATTTCAAGGCCAACTGGATCTATCTGCCGGGTAGCCTGCCGATGGCGGAGCAACTGCGCTGGGCGCGGTTGATCCAGCTGTGGCGGGTCTATCAGCTGTTCAAGGAGCACCCGGATCTCTGGGCCATGTTCCGTCGCGAGCGCAACGAGACCACTCTCTCCGGCATCCTGTTCCTCTTCTTCCTGCTGCTGGGGGTGGGCTCCGGCGTCATGTACTGGATTGAGTCAGGCCAGCCCGGCAGCCAGATTGAGACACCCTATGACGCGTTCTGGTGGACGCTGGTGACCCTCTCGACAGTGGGTTACGGGGATCTGGTGCCCAAGACCGAGGAGGGGCGGTTTGTCGCCAGCCTGCTGATCCTGTTCGGGGTCGGTCTGTTCGGTGCCATCAGCGGTTTCATGGCCAGCCTGTTTTTGCAGCCCAACAAGGGGGATGGCGAGACCGACAAGTGGCGTCATCACTACAACAACCAGCAAGAGGAGCTGCTGCGGGAGATCCGCGCCCTGCGCAGCGAGGTGCAGGAGCTGAAAAACAAGTGAGACCGCAGACGGGCAAGTTGCGAGGTGACTCGCAACTCTGCGCTCTTTATCTGGGGGGAGGTGCTTTTTCTTTGCTTGTCCTTTAACCTGCTGGCGGCTTAACATTCAACCTCTTGTCCAAACCTGAAAAAGAGAACCGATCGACCATGCGCGCCCTTCTCGGGATTTTGATCTGCTTGTGTGCCCAACAGGCACTGGCCGATACCCGTTATGTTTCAGACAACATCTTTACCTATATCCACAATGGCCCGGGTACCCAGTACCGGATCCTTGGCAGCGTCAAGGCTGGTGAACCGCTGGAGGTAAAGGCGGTGAACAGCGAGGCCGGTTTCACCCAGGTGGTGGACGGTCGTGGCCGCGAGGGGTGGATCAAGAACAGCGAACTGCAGAGCCAGATCAGCCTGCGCGAGCGTCTGCCCCAGGTGGAAAAAGAGCGCGATGAGCTTAAAGATCGCCTGCAGAACCTCAACGGTGACAACGAGAAACGCTTCACCGAGAAGGATGGCCAGATCGCTGCCCAGAGCAAGGAGATCGCTGCTCTCAAGGCTCAGCTGGTCAGTCAGGGTGAGGAGATGAGCAATCTCAAAGAGCAGAATGATGCCCTGACCCAGAGCTACGACAACCAGGAGCACGACATGCAGATGGACTGGTTTATCCGTGGTGGTGCCATGGTGGGGGCCGGTATCCTGCTCGGTATCCTGCTGCCCATGCTGCCCCGTCGTCGCAGCCGTGGCGATCGCTGGATGAACTGACAGCATCTGGCTGAATGAATTGCTGAGAAGGGTCGCCGTGGCGGCCCTTCTTTTTTGGGCGCATTGGGGACATCCGCTATTGGGCGGGGTGCGTGGCTGCTTTGCGACAGGGCGGGCGGTGGCAGATCGTATACAAAATGAAGTCAGATGACCCTCATGTTTATTGGCGGGCTGGCTTCAAAAGGGAATGAATAGGGTGAATTAGCGATCTTTGTTAAAGAGTGGCAACAAATTCATTTCATACAGGGTGCAACATTGTATACATTATCGGCGTTTCGGCGGCGCGTCCGCCTTTGTCGATATCAGCCCTAGGGCGTACAGGAAGACCCCATATGTTCAAAGCTACTCAAGTGCTTGCCGCTGACTATATCCCCTCTGATCTGGCCGCCCTGCGCGAAGCCATCACCCAGAACTACGTGGTGGATGAAAATGCCTATCTGGCCGAACTGTCGGCCATGCTGCCGGGGGATGGCGCCTCGCTGGAGCAGGTGACCCAGCGTGCCCGTACTCTGGTGACCAAGGTGCGCAAGGAGAGCGGCTCCGGTGACGGTATCGACGCCTTCCTGCAGGAGTACAGCCTTGATACCCAGGAGGGGATCATCCTGATGTGTCTGGCCGAGGCGCTACTGCGCATTCCCGATGCCGAGACCGCCGATGCCCTGATCAAGGACAAGCTCTCCGGCGCCAACTGGTCCTCCCATTTCCGCAAGAGCGATTCTACTCTGGTCAACGCCTCCACCTGGGGGCTGATGCTGACCGGCAAGATTATCAAGCTCGACAAGAAGCTCGACGGCAACCCGGCCAACCTGCTGGGGCGTATGGTCAACAAGCTGGGGGAGCCGGTGGTGCGCTCCGCCATGTACGCCGCCATGAAGATCATGGGCAAGCAGTTCGTGCTGGGGCGCGACATGAAAGAGGCGCTCAAGGCGAGCCGCAAATCCCGCGAGCTGGGTTACACCCACACCTACGACATGCTGGGTGAATCTGCGCTGACCATGCAGGATGCCGACAAGTATCTGGCCGATTATCGTAACGCCATCGAGGCGGTGGGCAACGAGCGGATCAGCGACGGCGGCCCGGCCCCCTCCATCTCCATCAAGCTCTCGGCGCTCCATCCACGCTATGACGTGGCCAACCGCGAGCGGGTGCTCGGCGAGATGTGCGAGCGGCTGGTGGGGCTGGTGCGTCTGGCCCGCGACAAGGATGTGGCCATCAGCATCGATGCCGAGGAGATGGACCGCCTCGAGCTGTCGCTGGATCTGTTTGAGCAGCTCTACCGCTCCAACGCCAACCGTGGCTGGGGCAAGCTCGGCATGGTAGTGCAGGCCTACTCCAAGCGCGCCCTGCCGGTACTCTGCTGGCTCACCGCGCTGGCCCGCGAGCAGGGTGACCTCATTCCGGTGCGCTTGGTAAAAGGCGCCTACTGGGACAGCGAACTGAAATATGCCCAGCAGGCGGGCCTGCCCGGCTACCCGCTCTTTACCCGCAAGGCGGGCACCGATATCTCCTACCTCGCCTGCGCCCGTTACCTGCTGAGCGAGCCGACCCGCGGCTTTATTGCACCCCAGTTCGCCACCCACAACGCCAATACCGTGGTCAGCATTCTGGAGATGGCTGGCGATCGCCAGTTTGAATTCCAGCGCCTGCACGGCATGGGGGAGGAGCTGCACAACGCCGTGCTGAACGACAATCCCGGCCTGCACTGCCGCATCTATGCGCCGGTCGGCGCCCACAAGGATCTGCTGCCCTATCTGGTGCGCCGCCTGCTGGAGAACGGGGCCAACACCTCCTTCGTCCACAAGCTGGTGGACCCCAACACCCCGGTAGATTCACTGGCCGAGCATCCGCTGCGCACCCTCAAGCGCTACTCCGGCTTTGCTAACGACCGCATTCCGCAGCCGGTGAACCTCTTCACCGACCGCAAGAACTCCAGCGGCGTCAACATGAACATCCTCTCCATCCAGCGCCCCTTCTTCGCCCGCTTGAAAGAGCTGGAGAGCAAGCAGTGGCTGGCAGGGCCCATCGTCGATGGCGAGACCCTCAAGCGCAGCGAGGCGCGCACCGTGCTGAGCCCGCAGGATGTGAGCCTCACTGTCGGCAAGATCCACTGGGCCGACGAGCAGGCGGTGGAGCAGGCGCTGGCCTCGGCCCACGCTGCCTTCCCGCGCTGGCGTGAAACCCCGGTGAGCGAGCGGGCTGCCGCGCTGGAGAAGCTGGCGGATCTGCTGGAAGCGAACCGCGAGCAGTTTGTCTCCCTCTGTACACGCGAAGCGGGCAAGCTGCTGCAAGATGGCATCGACGAGGTGCGTGAAGCGGTCGATTTCTGCCGCTACTACGCGGTGCAGGCGCGCAGCCTGATGGGGCAGGCGACCCTGCTGCCCGGTTACACCGGCGAGCAGAACGAGTTGTTCCTGCAGGGGCGCGGCGTCTTTGTCTGCATCAGCCCGTGGAACTTCCCGCTGGCGATTTTCCTCGGCCAAATTGCTGCGGCGCTGGCCACTGGCAACACCGTCATCGCCAAGCCTGCCGAGCAGACCGGCCTTATCGCCCATCTGGCGGTGACTCTGGCCCATCAGGCCGGTATTCCGGGCGACGTGCTGCAACTGCTGCCCAGTGACGGCGCCACCGTCGGCGCCAAGCTGACTGCGGACTCGCGCATCGGCGGCGTCTGCTTCACCGGCTCCACCGAGACCGCCAAGCTCATCAACATGACTCTGGCCCAGCGCGATGGCGCCATCCTGCCGCTCATCGCCGAGACCGGCGGCCAGAACGCCATGATCGTCGACTCCACCGCCCTGCCGGAGCAGGTGGTGCGCGACGTGGTGAGCGCCGCCTTCCAGAGCGCCGGTCAGCGCTGCTCGGCCCTGCGGGTGCTCTATCTGCAGGAGGAGATCGCCGAGCGGGTGCTGGAGATCCTCACCGGCGCCATGCAGGAGCTGAAAGTGGGCAACCCGGCCGAACACAACACCGACGTCGGCCCGGTGATCGACGCCGATGCCAAGGCCGGTCTCGATGCTCACCTTGCCTACATGGTGCCGCGCGCTCGCCTGATTGCGCAGGCGCCGATGCCGGCCGCGACCATGGAAGGGCATTTTGTCCAGCCGACCGCGCTGGAGATCGGCTCCATCCGCGAGCTGGCCAAGGAGCAGTTCGGCCCCATCCTGCACGTGGTGCGCTACGCCACCCGGGATCTGGACAAGGTGATCAGCGATATCAACGGCACCGGCTACGGTCTGACGCTCGGGATCCACAGCCGCAACGAATCCCACGCCGAGGAGCTGGCGAGCCGCATCAACGTCGGCAACGTCTACATCAACCGCAACCAGATCGGCGCCATGGTCGGGGTGCAGCCGTTCGGCGGGCAGGGGCTCTCCGGCACCGGCCCCAAGGCGGGTGGCCCTCACTATCTCGGGCGGTTTGTTACCGAGAAGACCCGTACCATCAACACCACGGCGGTGGGCGGCAACGCCTCCCTGCTGGCGATGGGCGATGCCTGATCCGCGTCGATAGAGGCCGGATACTGGATACCGGATAACAACGGGCCGCCTTCGGGCGGCCTCTTTATTTGCGCCATCCGTTTTTTACGAATGGAACAATCGGCCACGGCGGGGTCGTCAGCGACCTGTGCTGGTCGTAAGATGGGAGCCATTCGCGCGGCGTTTGCCCCTTGCTCGGCCAGCCGTGGTCAGGGTTCTGTTTAACTGGACTTTGTGTAATTGGACTTAAGTGAGAGTGTTTATCTGATGTCATTAACCGAACAAGCCCGCTGGTTCGTGCTGGGGGGCGATCATCTGGTACTGCTCGATCAGCAAGGTCAGGTGCCACAGGGCAGTAAAGCGTGCCTGCCCGCAGCGTTGGCTGACGCCCATTTCGAGCGTTTCGACGAGTGGCAGGGGCTACCCTGCTATCTGCTCGATCTGGGGGCTGAGGCCGACACGAGCGCCATGAGCCCTCTGCGCCAGCTGATGGTGGCGGGAGACGAAGAGGGCTTTCGTCTAGCTGGCCGCGCCTGGCAGCTCGCCACCTTCCGCCGTACCCACCGTTTCTGCGGCGAGTGCGGCGCCCCCATGACCCCGAAGGCGGGGGAGTGGGCGCAGGTGTGCCACCACGGCCACACGGCCTATCCACGCATCTCTCCCTGCATTATCGTGGCGGTGCGCAAGGGGCCGGAGATCCTGCTGGCGGCCCATCGCCGTCACTATCAGGCGGACGATCCCATGTATACCGTGCTGGCCGGCTTTGTGGAGGCGGGAGAGAACCTTGAGCAGTGCGTGGCACGGGAGGTGTTCGAGGAGAGCGGCATCCGGGTGCGCAATGTGCGCTATGTGGCGAGCCAGCCCTGGCCATTCCCCCACAGCCTGATGATGGGCTTTACCGCCGACTACGAGAGCGGCGAAATCCGGGTGCAGGATGACGAACTGGTCGCTGCCGATTTCTTTGCCGCCGACCGCTTGCCGCGTTTGCCGCCCCACGGCACCATCGCCCGGCGGCTGATCGAGCGTTCGCTGGCGGGCGAGGGGTAACGAGGCGCTTATCTTTTCGCCAATCTTTTTGCACTTCTTGTTACAAGCGGGGCGGTCAGGTTTGCGCCCCTTCACATCTTTGCAACCGCGCGCCCATTTGCCACGTTTTGGGCAGTCCGCTTGACTGGGCAAAGTGGTATTATGACCACCATTTTATGCGTGATACGAAATCGGGAACTGGGATGAAAGAGCTGAAGAACGATCGATACCTGCGCGCTTTGCTGCGTCAGGATGTGGACATGACCCCGGTATGGATGATGCGCCAGGCTGGCCGTTATCTGCCGGAATACAAGGCGACTCGCGCCCAGGCGGGGGATTTCATGTCTCTGTGCCGCAATGCCGAGCTGGCCTGTGAAGTCACCCTGCAGCCGCTGCGCCGCTACCCGCTCGATGCCGCCATCCTCTTCTCCGACATCCTCACCGTGCCCGATGCCATGGGGCTCGGTCTCTACTTCGAGCAGGGTGAAGGCCCGCGCTTCGAGCGTCCGATCACCTCCATGGCCGACGTGCAGGCGCTGCCCATTCCGGATCCGGAAGATGAGCTGGGCTACGTGATGAATGCGGTGCGCACCATCCGCCGTGAGCTCAAGGGCGAAGTGCCGCTCATCGGCTTCTCCGGCAGCCCCTGGACCCTGGCCACCTACATGGTGGAGGGGGGTAGCTCCAAGGCATTTACCAAGATCAAGCAGATGATGTACGCAGAGCCGCAAACCCTGCACCTGCTGCTCGACAAGCTGGCCGACAGCGTGATTGCCTACCTCAACGCCCAGATCAAGGCGGGTGCACAGGCGGTCATGGTGTTCGACACCTGGGGCGGCGTGCTCACCCCGCGTGATTACCGCGACTTCTCCCTGCAGTACATGCACAAGATTGTCGATGGTTTGATCCGCGAGCACGACGGTCGCCGTGTGCCGGTCACCCTGTTTACCAAGAACGGCGGTCAGTGGCTGGAGCAGATCGCCGCCACCGGTTGCGATGCGCTGGGTCTGGACTGGACCACCGACATTGCCGACGCCAAGCGTCGGGTTGGCGACAAGGTGGCGCTGCAGGGCAACATGGATCCCTCCATGCTCTACGCCACTCCGGCTCGCATCCGTGAAGAGGTCGCCTCCATTCTGGCCGGTTTCGGTCACGGCAATGGCCACGTCTTTAACCTCGGCCACGGCATCCATCAGGATGTGAACCCGGAACACGCTGGCGTGTTCGTCAACGCGGTACACGAGCTCTCCGCCCAGTACCACGGTCGCTAAGGCCGGGGCGAGCGAAGAAGAGTGTGTTTGATATTCGGGGCCGTCAGGCCCCGTTTTACATTAAAAAAATGGCGCTGCGACGACGAGCGCGTGGCGGCCGAGCAGGAGGCAAGATGAGCAGCAAGTCACTGGATTGGGGTATCGATCTTGGCGGTACCAAGTGTGAATGCGTGGTGCTGGATGGCGACGAGGTGCTGCTGCGCCACCGCATCCCCACCGAGCGGGCCGGCGGTTATGACCATATGATCGGCCAGATCGCCAAACTGGTAGCTGAGTGTGCCGAGAAGATTGGCCAGCGCCCGACCGTCATCGGCATGGGCACGCCGGGGGCGCGGGATCCGCAGACCGGCCTGATGAAGAACTGCAACACCACCGAGCTCAACGGCAAGCCGTTCAAGGAGGATCTGGAGCGCAAACTGGGTGTGCCGGTGCTGATTGCCAACGACGCTAACTGCTTCGCGCTGGCAGAAACCCATCTCGGTGCAGTGCGCCAGCACCATCCCGATGCGAAAGTGGTGTTCGGCATCATCATGGGCACCGGGGTCGGCTCCGGCATCGTCATCAACGGCCAGATCCTCAACGGCCACCACGGCATCGCCGGTGAGTGGGGCCACAATGTGCTCTCCCCCGATGGTCCCGAGTGCTACTGCGGCAAGCGCGGCTGCGTCGAGACCCTGATCAGCGGCCCGGCGCTGGAGGCCTGGTATGAAGCCAAGGCCAAGCGTCGCCTCTCGCTTGCCCAAATCGCGGCCGCCACGGCTCACGATCATGTGGCCAAACTCACCATCGACCGGCTGCACCTGCTGTTTGGTCAGGCGCTGGCCAACGTGGTCAACATTCTCGACCCGGATGTGATCGTCATCGGCGGCGGGGTGGGCAATGTGCAGAGCCTTTACAGCGCCGGACGACAGACAATTTTGCCCTTCCTCTTTAATCCCCGCTTCAGAGCCCCCATTATTGCTCCTGCCCTTGGTGACAGTGCCGGGGTATTCGGGGCCGCACTGCTGGCCCGCGGTGAATTCAAGGAGGCCCTGCTGTCGTAGCCGGGGCTCTAGGGGTGGCCGGTGCGCCGCCCTGTTGCTGGTTCAAGGAAACGGATTCTCGATGATCAAGATTGCCATCAATGGTTACGGGCGGATCGGTCGCAACGTGTTGCGAGCCCTCTATGAAAGCGGGCGCGACAAGACCATCAAGATCGTCGCCATCAACGAGCTGGCGGCCCCCGAGGCCATGGTGCACCTGACCCGTTACGATACCAGTCACGGTCGCTTCCACCATCCGGTGCAACTGGCGGGCAACAGCATGCTGGTGGGGGAGGATCTCATCTCCCTGTTTGCCGAGCGGGATCCGTCAAAGCTGCCGTGGCGGGCGCTGGGGGTGGACGTGGTGCTCGATTGCACCGGGGTATTCGGCTCGCGGGCCGATGCCGAGCTGCATCTGGCGGCGGGGGCGGGCAAGGTGCTCTTCTCCCACCCGGCGGATGCGGATGTGGATGCCACCGTGGTCTACGGGGTCAACCATCATACCCTCACCGGAGCGGAGCGGATTGTCTCCAACGCCTCCTGTACCACCAACTGCGTGGTGCCGGTGATTGAAACATTGCATCGAGAATTCGAGATAAATTGTGGTACTATTACGACAATTCATTCGGCCATGCATGATCAGCAAGTCATCGATGCCTACCACAGTGACTTGCGCCGAACCCGCGCTGCCAGTCAGTCCATCATTCCGGTGGACACCAAGCTGGCAAAGGGGCTGGAGCGTATCCTGCCCCACTTCGCCGGCAAGTTCGAGGCGATCGCGGTGCGGGTGCCGACCATCAATGTAACAGCGATGGATCTCAGTATTACTGTTCGTAAAAAAGTGACAGTTACTGACGTAAATCAAGCCCTGCAACGGGCATCCAGAGGTACATTACACGGTATTCTGGATTACACGGAAGAACCGCTGGTCTCCGTAGACTTCAATCATGATGCACACTCCTGCATCATTGATGGTACCCAGACCCGGGTGAGCGATGCCAACCTCGTCAAGATGTTGATGTGGTGCGATAACGAATGGGGCTTCGCGAACCGGATGCTGGATACCACCCGGGCCATGATGGCCGCAGGCTGAGCCTGCCCCGGGCGAAAGGTTACTGTTTTTAACATTACCTGGAAAATATAGAGGACTGAATATGTCTGTTATCAAGATGACTGACCTGGATCTGGCGGGTAAACGCGTTCTGATCCGTGCTGACCTGAACGTACCGGTAAAAGACGGCAAGGTCACCTCCGATGCACGTATCGTTGCGACTCTGCCGACCATCAAGCTGGCTCTGGAAAAGGGCGCCAAGCTGATGATCACCTCCCACCTGGGTCGTCCGACCGAGGGTGAATACAACGAAGAATTCTCCCTGGCTCCGGTTGTCAACTATCTGAAAGACGCTCTGTCCTGCCCGGTTCGCCTGGCCAAGGATTACCTGGATGGCGTAGAAGTCGCTGCCGGTGAGCTGGTTGTGCTGGAAAACTGCCGCTTCAACAAAGGCGAGAAGAAGAACACCGAAGAGCTGGCCAAAAAATACGCCGCCCTGTGTGATGTCTTTGTAATGGATGCGTTCGGTACTGCTCACCGCGCCGAAGGTTCCACCTACGGTGTTGCTCAGTTCGCACCTGTTGCTTGTGCCGGTCCGCTGCTGGCGGGTGAACTGGAAGCCCTGGGCAAAGCCATGCTGAAGCCCGAGCGCCCGATGGTTGCCATCGTTGGCGGCTCCAAGGTCTCCACCAAGCTGACCGTTCTGGAATCCCTCTCCAAAATCGCTGACCAGCTGGTTGTCGGTGGTGGCATCGCCAACACCTTCATCGCTGCTGCCGGTCACAACGTCGGCAAGTCCCTGTGCGAGCACGACCTGATCGACACCGCCAAGAAACTGGCTGCCGAGACCAACATTCCTGTGACCACCGACGTGGTTGTAGGTGCCGAGTTCTCCGAGTCCACTCCGGCCACCATCAAGTCCGTCTCTGACGTGACTGACGGCGACATGATCTTCGACATCGGCCCGGATTCTGCCAAGGCCCTGGCTGACATCATCATGAACGCCAAGACCATCCTGTGGAACGGCCCGGTCGGTGTATTCGAGTTCGACCAGTTTGCTGAAGGCACCAAGGTGATCGCTGAAGCCATCGCTGCTTCTCCGGCCTTCTCCATCGCTGGCGGTGGCGACACCCTGGCTGCTATCGACAAGTTCGGCATCGCTGACAAAGTCTCCTACATCTCCACTGGCGGCGGCGCCTTCCTGGAGTTCGTAGAAGGCAAGGTACTGCCGGCTGTTGCGATTCTGGAACAGCGCGCCAAAGCCTAATTGACCCGGAACGGGGGGCAAAAGCCTCCCGTTTCGTTTATCATGTGCCCGCTGTGCCGGTTCATGATGAACCCCCCATTTTTTATTAACGGCATACGAGACAGGACGATTAAACATGTCTAAGAAAATTTTCGACTTCGTAAAACCCGGCGTGATCACTGGTGATGACGTTCAGAAAGTGTTCGCCATCGCTAAAGAGAACGGCTTTGCTCTGCCGGCCGTAAACTGCGTTGGTACCGACTCCGTGAACGCCGTACTGGAAGCTGCCGCCAAGGTTAAAGCGCCGGTTATCGTTCAGTTCTCCAACGGTGGTGCCGTGTTCACCGCCGGTAAGGGTCTGAAGCTGGAAGGTCAGAAAGCTGCCATCCTGGGTGCCATCTCTGGTGCCAAGCACGTTCACGCTGTTGCCGAAGCCTACGGCGTGCCGGTAATCCTGCACACCGACCACGCTGCCAAGAAGCTGCTGCCGTGGATCGACGGTCTGCTGGAAGCGGGCGAGAAGCACTTTGCTGAAACCGGCAAGCCGCTGTTCTCCTCCCACATGCTGGATCTGTCCGAAGAGTCTCTGGAAGAGAACATCGACATCTGCTGCGAGTACCTGACCCGCATGGCCAAGATGAACATGACTCTGGAGCTGGAACTGGGTTGCACCGGTGGTGAAGAAGACGGCGTCGACAACAGCCACATGGATCAGTCCGCTCTGTACACCCAGCCGGAAGATGTTGCTTACGCTTACGAGCGTCTGTCCAAGATCAGCCCGCGTTTCACCATCGCTGCCTCCTTCGGTAACGTACACGGTGTATACAAGCCGGGTAACGTCAAGCTGACCCCGTCCATCCTGGACGCTTCCCAGAAGTACGTTTCCGAGAAGTTTGGTGTTCCAGCCAAGTCTCTGGACTTCGTATTCCACGGTGGTTCAGGTTCCACTCTGGAAGAGATCCGCGAGTCCATCTCCTACGGCGTAGTGAAGATGAACATCGACACCGACACCCAGTGGGCAACCTGGGAAGGTCTGCTGAACTTCTACAAGAAGAACGAAGCTTACCTGCAAGGCCAGCTGGGCAACCCGGAAGGCGCCGACAAGCCGAACAAGAAGTACTACGATCCGCGCGTATGGCTGCGTGAAGGTCAGACTTCCATGATCGCTCGTCTGGAGAAAGCATTCTCCGACCTGAACGCCATCGACGTACTGTAATTCGTTACAGCACCTTGATTGCATGAAAAGGCGCCCTTCGGGGCGCCTTTTGCATTTCTGTGATCCGCACCGGTTGGTGAGTGGAGGAGGAACTGGGTATTATCGAAACAACTTTGCTTATTTTATTAAACAATTTGCAACCAAGGCAGGATGCTGAGTATGCAGGCAGGAAAGCACAACGGATATCAGGAGCACGTCGCCTCCTACTACGCGGCCACCCGCAACGACTCGCAACAGTGGCCCGAGCTGGAGGGGGAGCACAAGGCTGACGTCTGCATCATCGGCGGCGGCTTTACCGGTCTCAATACCGCCATCAATCTGGCTGATGCCGGTTACAAGGTCGCCTTGCTGGAGGCCAACCGTATCGGCTGGGGCGCCTCCGGGCGCAACGGCGGCCAGCTTATTCACGGTATCGGTCACGATACCAGCCAGTTCGCCCGCTGGATTGGTGAGGAAGGGGTGCGCGAACTCGACCTGATGGGGCTGGAGGCGGTGCAGCTGGTGCGCGAGCGGGTCGAACGCTTCAACATCGAGTGCGATCTCACCTGGGGCTACTGCGACCTCGCGACCCGTCAGCGCCATCTGGCAGGTTTCGAGGAGGATCTCGACCATCTGGCGAGCCTCGGCTATGAGCACGAACTCAAGCTGGTACCGCGGGAAGATATCCATACCGTTGTGGGATCGGATCGCTATATCGGCGGCCTTATCGACATGGGCTCCGGCCATCTCCATCCCCTCAATCTGGCGCTCGGCGAGGCGCGCGCCGCCGCCAGCCTCGGGGTCTCCCTGTTTGAACACTCCAGAGTGACCCATATCGAGTACGGCAAGCAGGTGGAGGTGACCACCGCCCACGGCCGGGTCACTGCCGATTATCTGGTGATCGGCTGCAACGCCTATCTCAACGACCTCAATCCGGAGCTGGGCGGGCGTGTGCTGCCGGCCGGTTCCTACATCCTCGCCACCGAAGTGCTCGATCGCCGCTTGCGCCAGCGCTTGTTGCCGCAAAACATGGCGGTGTGCGATCAGAACGTGGCCCTCGACTACTACCGCCTCTCCGCCGACGGCCGCCTGCTGTTTGGCGGCGCCTGCAACTATTCGGGGCGAGACCCGAAGGATATCAAGGCCTTTATGTTGCCCAAGATGCTGCGAGTCTTCCCCGCGCTGGCTGGCACTGCCATCGAGTTTCAGTGGGGGGGCATGATCGGGATCGGCGCCAACCGTTTGCCGCAGATTGGCCGCTTGAAGGAATACCCCAACGTGCTCTACGCCCAGGCCTATTCGGGTCACGGCCTCAACGCTACCCATATGGCGGGCAAGCTGGTGGCCGAGGCGATCCGCGGCGAAAGCCGGGGCTTCGATCTCTTTGCCAGCGTGCCCCATATCACCTTCCCCGGCGGCCCGGCGCTGCGCTCCCCGCTGCTGGCACTGGGAATGTTGTGGCACCGGATGAAGGATATCTTCTGACCCCCATTGTCAGCCTGCGCAGTGATGGCTGAACGTGGCCCTTTTTGCCAACCCCTTGTTTATAGCGTGTTGGCACTATCGTTCCGTCTGATAGACCAAAAGATGCATTTGCGCCAATCCCTTCCGGTTGGCGCTATCTTTTAGGTGTGAGAGCGGTTATCTGCCAAGGGGACGAGGGTGTGCCCGCTTGTCGGAATACTTGCCGAAAAAGGGCCGAGGACAGAGAGATAGGAGGGCCAAGATGGAGATGAATGTGGTCGCGTCAGGCGGGCTCACCCCGCTGGCACAACGGCAGGGTTCTCCCGCTGTGCAGGCACAGGAGAGGGCCGCATCGTCGCCATCAACGGGCAGCGACAGCCGGATGGTACGCGATCTTGGCGCCGTGCTGGATGAGCTCGGGTTGTCGCCGAAAGGGGAGGATAGCAGCGGGAGCAGCATCTCAATCAGAGATTCGCTGGAAGCGTTCATCAACACCATGATGGGCTCCCTGCAACAGCAGCAGGAGCAACAGCTGGCATTGCAGCAACAACAGCGGCAAGAGCAGGAACAGCGCAAACTCTCCATCGCCGACAGCAGCGAGAACCCGCTCAAGCGGGATCTGGAGCGCCTGCTGGAGACGCTGGATCAGCAGGGCGGACAGGAAAAAGAGAGCGAGCAAGGAGCCGAGCGTGAAGCGGTCAACCCCTTGCAGAGCCAGCTGACCAAGCTGCTGGAGAGCAGTGGTGCGGCAGAGAGCGGGGTCACCCTCAAGGAGGTGCTGTCAGGGTTGGCCAGCAAGCTGCCGAGCGAACCCGCCGAGCGAAAAGGGTATCGGGTCGATACCCAGGTTTGAGGTAGTTGGCAACGGCAGGCCAGTCGTTGCAGTGCGTAAGGGGCGGGCAGCCCTTCATTGGGCCGGTTCCGCCAGTCGCCACCCCTGTTCGTCCTTCATCATCCACACCTCGGCCTCTTGTGGCAGCACCTGGCCCGCCTCGAACTCGCCATATTTGCGCTCGAGCTCCATCAGCCCCATCTCCTGCTGGAAGGGGCCAACCCGGTCGTAGACCAGGTCCTCGTCGTGCAACACCTGCAACTGATCGAGCCCCTGCTTGAAGTGGAGCTGGTAACTCACCTTGACCAGATAGACCCCCTCTATCCGCTCCTCCTTGCCGAGGATGGTGAAGTCGCTGATATCGAACAGGTTGGCGTCTGTCTCGGCCAGTAGCTTGGCGGTGACCTGCTGGCGGATATCCTCTTCACCGGGCCCTGCACTGCAGCCATAAAGCCAGAGGGCTAGCAGGGGGATGAACCACTTTTTCATCAAAACTCCGGACAAGTGCAAAACGAGAGGGGCGATTGTGCCACGCGAATGCGCGGCGGCAAACCTCGGCTCACGGTTCCAGTGATCGTTCCAGCACGATGGCCTCGGCCCGATAACCAGCCAGCTCGCGGCGATAGCACTCGGTGAAGCCTCTGCGCAGCCAGAAGGATAGAGCACTCTCATTGCTGGCAATCACTGACAGGCGAAGCCGGGTAGCCCCCCATGAGCTTGCCATCGTGCAGGCGTGAAGATAGAGCGACTGACCACGGCCACTCCCTTGCCAGGGTTCCCCCACCAGTAACAGACCCAGATAGGCGGTGTCTGGATTGGGGTAGCCGCGCAGCAGATCAATGACAGCGGTGAGTTCTCCCTGCTCCCAGCGGCCGATGAGATGTTTGTCGGAGAGAGGCAGGCCGGATGGGCAGGCGACAAGTTCCTCTTCTCCTGCCTGTGCAGAGAGAGGGTCATTGCTCACCGCCGCCTGATAGGAGGGGGCCTGCTCGAACAGCCGCTGCAAGGCAGGTGCATCGCTTGTCTGCAGCCGACGCAACTCAGTGTGCATCACTTACCATCTCGAGACGTTTGGCAAAGGGGATAGGCCCCATAAAGCCGGTGACCCGCTGCCCTGTCAGCTCCTTGCCCTCACGGTCGAAGAAGATGAGGGTCGGCAATCCCAGCACGTTGAGGCTGTTGAGCAGCTCCACATCGGCATCGTCGTTGGCGGTGACATCCGCCTGCAGCAGCACCATCTGGCCAAAGCGCGCCCTCACCGTCGGGTCGCTGAAGGTCTTGTGCTCGAACTCCTTGCAGGCGACGCACCAGTCGGCGTAGAGGTCAAGCAGCACCGGCTTGCCGCGGGCGGCGGCCAGCTGCACCTTGAGATCATCCAGCGTCTTGATGCGGATAAACTGCGGTGCCGTTTGACCGGCATCCGCCGTGACGGCAGCAGGGGTGGCCGGTTGCAGCAGATCCTTGCCCACTACCACGGCGCTGATCATCGCCAGCAACAGCACGAAGCCGCGCACGCTTTTGGCCACCGAGTGGGGCTGGTGCTGGTTGTGGTGATAGAGATAGCCGCACAGCAGCAGCCCCCAGCCGAGCCAGGCGAGAGTAGCAATCTGATCGCTCCAGAGCCGTGACAGCAGCAGGAGCGGCACCGCCAGCAGGGCAAAGCCAAACAGCTGCTTGATCACATCCATCCAGGCGCCTGCTTTGGGCAGCAGCTTGCCACCCGAGGTGCCGAGCAGCAGCAGCGGCAGGCCCATCCCCAGTGACAGCGCATAGAGCGCCGCCCCGCCGAGCCAGAGATCACCGCTCTGGGCCACGTAGATCAGCGCCCCCGAGAGCGGCGCCGTGGTGCAGGGAGAGCAGACCAGCCCGGAGATCATCCCCATGATGGCGACCCCGACCACAGAGCCGCCCTGCTGGCGGTTGGAGAGGCCGGAGAGCCGGGTTTGCAAACCGCTCGGCAGTTGCAGGGTGTAGAGGCCGAACATCGAGAGGGCCAGCAGCACGAACATCACCGAGAGGGCGATCAGCACATAGGGATGTTGCAGCGCAGCCTGGAATGTCAGACCTGCCGAGGCGACCACCAGTCCGAGCAGGGTGTAGGTGACCGCCATCCCCTGCACATAGACCAGGGAGAGCAGGAAGGCGCGACTGGTGGAAAGGCGATGGCCGGCACCGGCGATGATACCGGTCAGAATGGGATACATGGGGAAGACGCAGGGGGTGAAGGCGAGCCCCAGCCCCAGCGCGAAGAAGGCGACGATGCTGAGCCAGAACCCCTGATGGCCGAGGGCAGCGGCCAGCTGATCCTGCTGGCTAACCGGTGCGACGCTTTGTGCCGTTTCCGCAGTGGATGCTGTGGTTGCCGTGACCAGCGGGGCCACATCGATCAGCTTGTCGGTCGGCGGATAGCAGAGGCCGTCGGTACAGCCCTGATAGCGCACCCGCAGGGTGGCATTTTCCCCCACCTCCTTTAGTGGCACCGCGATGCTCACCTGCTGGTAGTAGACCCGGGTCTTGCCGAAGAAATCATCCTCGTGCTCAGTGCCTTCCGGCAGCGCTGGCTCGCTGAAGGTGAGGTTGTTCCCCTTGAAGCGCAGGCTGTGGCGATAGAGGTAGTAGTCATCGGCGATGTGGAGGGTCAGCAGCAGCTGATCGCCACGCTGTTCGCTCTCGATCTGAAAGGCCTCATCGACCTGCAAAAATTTGGGCTTGGCGTTGGCCTCAATACCCAGCGAGCTGAGCAGATCGGCGCCGCTGGCGTGGGCTGGGGAGCTGCCCACCGCTGTCATCAGCAGGGCGCAGAGCAGCAGCAGGGGAGAGAGCAAGCGGTTGAACGTCATGCGGTCTCCCCATTGAGCCAGTCCAGATAGGCAGGTAGTCCGGCACTTACCGGCAGGGCCAGCAGCTCGGGCACCTCATAGGGGTGATGGGCTTGAATACATGCCTGCAGCTCGGCAAAGCGCGATTGACGGGATTTGATGATGAGCTGGATCTCGGGGGCGCGCTCCACCTTGCCTTGCCAACGATAGACGGAGGTGACGCCCGGCAGTTGATTGATGCAGGCGGCCAGCCGCTGGTTCAGCAGCTGTTCGCAGAGAAGGTCGGCACTGGTTTGATCTGGGCAGGTGCAGAGCACCACAATGGCGTCGGTCATAAAGCGGATCTTCACCTCGTTGGGGTAAACCGGGCAGGCGCCCTTGCCGTCTCATCCCTGTCTGCGGATGAAGGTGAAAAAAGCGCCCGAAAATCAGCGGCTACTATACCCCAGAGGCGCTTCAAATAGCATCTGTAGCCATTTGTGAGCCAGCGCCAAAAATTTGTGGGGGGCATGAGATAGACGCTGTCATGGGGACAGGGCAGAATGAGCGGGCTTGTTCCCAATTGACGTAAGGAAATGTATGACCCAACAGAATGAGCAGCAGAGAAACCGCATGTTGAGCCTGCTGCGCGAAGGTGAGCGCCGCATGTTGGTTCAATTGGCCGGGCTGCTGCGCACGACCGCCGATGAAATCAATGCCGAGCTGGAGAAAGAGGAGCTGATGGCCACCCTGGAGCAGCCCATCACGGTGGAGTATCTCAACGGCGTGGTGCAGCACCATCTGTTCGAGCGCAAACACAAGGGAGATATGGCGGTTGCCCAGCAGATCCTGAGCGATTATCAGAGCGAACTGGAAGCGCTGCAGGCCGCCCAGGCGCAGCCTGAAGAGGCTGTCGCAACTGACGAGAGCGGCGAAGAGCTCAAAGCCCAGGCTTGAACGACGGGCAGGCCTGAATCCTTACCTCTGAATCAGCCGGCCTGCCAGCGCTGATCCCTGTTGCGGCCCCATCATGTCTGCCATGATGGGGCCGTGTCGTTTCTTCTGCAGTCTTTCCTTGTTGACCTTCACTTCTCGGTTTCAATCCAACTGATTCGTGCCTTAGCGCGCCTCTTGTGGCATGCCGTGCGGCACTTCGCGGGGGATGGGGAACACCTTGTCATAGCCCCAGTTGTAGACGAAGGCATAGATCAGGTAGAAGACGACGAAGCCCAGATCCAGCACCAGCGCCTCCAGCAGGCTGACGCTCAGCCACCAGGACATGACCGGCAGCGCGACGATCAGCAGACCGCCCTCAAAGCCGAAGGTATGCAGCACCCGTTGCCACAGGGTCTTGTGGGTATGGCCCTGATATTTGAGCAGCAGCTTGTCGACCCCGATGTTGTAGATGTAGTTCCAGACGGTGGCCAGCACCGAGAAGAACAGTGCCAGCGGGCCCATATGGTTGAGCCCGACCCCGGTAACCCAGCTGGCCAGCGGGGCGGCAATCAGCAGGCCAATAAATTCAAAGCCAATGGCATGGCGCAGGCGATCGTTACGGGTACGCATAAGTCACTCTCTCAATCAGATTTATTCACGGATTGCTGGTTAATCTATAGATCTTTAGCGATAGATTCATGTTGGTATCCATCGCTAAAATAGATGGATGAGAGAGCTTGCCGGAGGGCAACAAGATGACGCCATCACTGGAACAACTGAGGATCTTGCTGGCGGCCGCCGAAACCGGCTCGTTTTCCGCTGCCGCCCGCAAGCTGGGCAAGGCGCAGTCGGTAGTGAGCAGCGCCATCGCCAATCTGGAGATCGATCTGGCGCTCACCCTGTTTGACCGCAGCGGCCGCTATCCGCAGCTGACGGAGGCGGGGGCCCGCATGGTGCAGGAGGCGGGGATCCTGCTGGCGCAGAGTGAACGGTTGCAATCCATTGCCGGGGAGCTGGCGGCCGGGGTGGAGACGCGCCTCACCCTGGCCATCGATGATGACTCCCACCTCCCCTGGCTCGGCACCCTGCTGGAGGCGTTCGCCACTCGTTACCCGACAGTGGAGCTGGAGCTGCTCTTCCCGCTGATGGAAGATGTGACCGAGATGCTGGTGACCGGCCGGGCCCAGCTCGGCATCAGCTATCAGAAGGTGCATCCCCAGCGGGAGATTGTCGCCCATTCGCTGGGGGAGGTGACCATGCCGCTGGTGGTGTCACCGGATCATCCGCTGGCCCGCAAGCAGCCGCTACGGGAGGTCGATCTGCAGGGGGCGCGCCAGCTGATGGTGACTGGTAGACGGGAAGGGAGCGAGCGTCAGCGTTTTCGCATCTCGGCTCAGGTGTGGTGGGTCGAGGGGGATCTCGGGGTACTGGAGCTGGTCAAGCGGGGCCTTGGCTGGTCCGCCATCCCGGAATTTCTGCTGCATCAGCCGTTGGCTCGCGGCGAAGTGGTAGTGCTGGAGCCGGACTTTATCGCCAGCCACGCGCTGGCGCTGGAGTTGCAGTGGCATCGCGCCCGCCCGCTGGGGCAGGCGGGGCGCTGGTTGAAGGAGGCCCTGCTGGCGCGGGTGCCTCGCTAGCCGACCTTACTCGGTCAGGGCGTAAGGCAGGGGTTGCAGGGTGAGGCGGGAGCCTTCGTCCTGCTTGAGGCGGAATTGGGCGTCAGCCTCGGTATCTTTCGGCAGTACGGCGGTGAGCCACACCTGCCCGGCCTGTTGCCAGGCGTTGAGCACCATGCCGCTGCGGCGCCAGTTGTCACCCAGTTGCAGCTCCAGGGTATCGCCGCTGGCAACCGGCTCGCCGGCAGTGCCCGCCAGCAGGAACAGGGCGCGGTTGTTGGCGCCGCGATACTTGGCGCGGGCCACCGTCTCTTGCCCCATGTAGCAGCCCTTGTTGAAGCTGATACCGTCCAGTGCCTGCAGGTTGAGCATCTGCGGGATGAACTCCCCCTGATGCACCGCCTCCATGTGCGGCAGACCCGCCTTGATCTCGAGCCCCCACCAGAGTGACTCGTCACCTTGCGGCAGGGCGTCGGCTTGCTGATTGCTCACCAGCAGCCAGCGATCCTGTTCGATCTTCACCGCCATGCCGCCGTCGATAAGACCGCTCTGCAGAAGGCCAAACTGCTCGGCGATCCAGCCATCGCTGCCTGTACCGGCGATCCCGGTGGCGTGGCGTTCATCGGCGGCGATCTCGACCTTGGAGAAGACGGCAAATTTCTTCAGCTCCGGCAACTGACGCTCCAGTACAGAGGGGCTGGTCAGCAGCAGCAGACTGTCGTCGAGGCAGAGCAGGCGGAAATTGCTCCACAGCTTGCCCTTGGGATCACAGTGGCCGCCCGGGGTCTGTTGCCCCGGTTGCAGGGCGTTGACATCACAGGTGACCTGACCTTGCAGATATTTGGCGCGATCCTGGCCGTTGATACGGGTGATGGCCAGCTTGGTCAGGGGGAAGCGGGTCGGCTCGGCAGGAAAAACAGGTGGTTGCAGGCTCACGATGGTATTCCAGAGAGAAAGTATGTGAGCTGCATGGTAAAGACGTAACTAATGTTTGTCAGCCGGAAAATCCAGCTGGTACCATCCCCCGGTCTTTGTAAGGAGAGTGCCATGTTGAGCCCAGTTGAAAAATCCCGCCTGAAGTGGGCCTGCCGTCGCGGTATGCTCGAGCTGGATGTGATCTTTATGCCCTTTTTCGAACACGAGTTCGACTCCCTGAGCGAAGCCGATCAGCAGACCTTTATCCGCCTGCTGGCGAGCGACGATCCGGATCTGTTCAAATGGTGCATGGGTCATGGTGTCCCTGCCGATCCGGCATTTGCCGCCATGATCCCGATGATCCTGGAGCGCAATCAGGCGCGCCACGACCGCCAGGGGTAATCCTGTGGAGCGGGTGATCATGACGGTTCACCCCTCCCGCCATCAGCAATATTTGCTGGTGGCCCTCTTTCTGTTGCTGCTCTGGCCGGTGGCTGGCCTGATTGCCGGTTGGCAGTGGGCGCTGTTGCTGCCCGTGTGGCTGGTGGCGCTCTGGCTGAGCTGGCGTGCGCTCGCCGCGCCCCCGTTCGAGCTCGTCTGGGATGGCCAGTGGCTACAGTGGCAAGGTCGTCGCTATCAGCTCGACAAGAAAAGCCGCATTCTGCCCGGTGTGCTCAGGCTGGCGCTTTGTCCCGAACCGCAAGAGAGTGGAGCCGTGTCGCCACGGCAACTGTGGCTCTTCTCCGATGCCCTTCCCCCCGAACATTACCGCCTGCTGGCGCGAGCCATCCACTTTCTGCCGTCCCGGCGCTGACACCTGCTTTCCGTGATGACCATGCGCTGATTTATCGCGATAAGCTGCTGCAATGTGGCTGGCGACGCTCTTTTTGTGGCTGAAAAGCGGTTGAAAACAAGTGACCCCGCCGGGGCGGGGTCACTGATAGCTGCAACGCTTGGCGGGAAGGGGGATTAATCCCGCTCCGGGGTCAGCACAGTCGGCTTGGAGTCCGGTAGCATATCCGGATGATCCAGGTTGTAGTGCAGGCCGCGGGATTCCTTGCGCTGCAGGGCGCAGTTGACGATAAGCTCGGCCACCTGCAGCAGGTTGCGCAGCTCCAGCAGGTTGTTGGAGACGCGGAAGTTGGCGTAGTACTCCTGCACCTCCTGTTTGAGCAGGTCGATGCGGCGCTTGGCGCGGGCCAGGCGTTTGTTGGTACGCACTATCCCCACGTAGTCCCACATCATCAACCGCAGCTCGTGCCAGTTGTGCTGGATCACCACCAGTTCGTCGGAGTCTTCCACCTTGCTCTCGTCCCACACCGGCAGGCGCGGCGGCTCCACGCTCATCGGCAGCTTGGCCAGAATATCGGCCCCCGCCTGATGGGCATAGACCACGCATTCCAGCAGGGAGTTGGAGGCCATGCGGTTGGCGCCGTGCAGACCGGTGTAGGTCACTTCACCGATGGCATAGAGGCCGGGGATATCGGTCTGGCCGTTGTTGTCGATCATCACGCCGCCACAGGTGTAGTGGGCGGCAGGCACGATGGGCATCGGCTCCTTGGTGATGTCGATGCCGACCGCGAGGCAACGCTCATAAATAGTTGGGAAGTGCTTGATGATGAAATCGGCCGGTTTGTGGCTGATATCCAGATACATGCAGTCCGCCCCGAGCCGCTTCATCTCGTGGTCGATGGCGCGGGCGACGATATCCCGTGGTGCCAGCTCGGCCCGCTCGTCGAACTCCGGCATAAAGCGGCTGCCGTCCGGGCGGCGCAGATAGGCCCCCTCGCCACGCAGTGCTTCGGTCAGCAGGAAGTTGGGATCGTCCGGGTGGAACAGGCTGGTGGGGTGGAACTGGTTGAACTCCAGGTTCGCCACCCGGCAGCCGGCCCGCCATGCCATCGCGATGCCATCGCCAGAGCTCACATCCGGGTTGGAGGTGTACTGGTAGACCTTGGAGGCGCCGCCGGTGGCCAGTGCCACGAAACGGGCGCGGATCACCTCGACCTGCTCGGTGTTGCGGTTCCAGACGTAGGCGCCCAGTACCTTGTTGCCCGGCAGGTTGAGCTTGCGGGTGGTGATGAGGTCGACCGCGTTGAAGCGCTCCATCAGCTGGATATTGGGGTGAGCGCGCACCTGATCGATCAGGGTGAGTTGCACCGCTTTGCCGGTGGCATCCGCCGCGTGGAAGATGCGGCGATGGCTGTGTCCCCCTTCCCGGGTGAGGTGGTACTGGGATTCGCCGTCGGCGTTCTCCTCCTGATCGAAGGGGACCCCTTGCTGAATGAGCCACTGGATGGACTCGCGGGCGTGGCGAGCGGTGAACTCGACCACGGCCGGGTCACACAACCCGGCGCCCGCGTTGAGCGTGTCGCTCACGTGGGATTCGATGCTGTCGGTTTCGTCGAAAACGGCAGCGATGCCTCCTTGCGCATAGAAAGTGGCCCCTTCACTGATGGGCCCCTTGCTCAGAACCAGGACTTTGGCGTGGTCTGCCAATCGCAACGCGAGGGACAAACCAGCGGCACCGCTGCCAATGATCAGTACATCGCAAAGGTATTCAACACTTGCTTTCATAAGTATCATTGGCCTGGATTAAGAACTGGCACCATGGTAGCCCAAGCGAGGGCGAGGATGCAGCCTGCATCACATTTTTTTCAATTGAAGCGAACTTTCTCTGATTCTCCCTGTCTGAACTTGTGCGCTTAGGAAGGGCCGGAAAAGAAAAACGATAACCTGATGGGGGTTTTACGGCTCTGATGAGCGACCAGAATCTACTGGACGAACAGCTGGTTGAACGGGTCCAGCGCGGCGATAAAGCAGCTTTCAACCTGTTGGTAAAAAAATACCAGCATAAGGTGGTCAACCTGGTTGCCAGGTATGTCAACAATCCCGGTGATGTGCCCGATGTGGCGCAAGAGGCCTTTATAAAAGCCTACCGTGCATTGCCGACATTCCGTGGCGAAAGTGCTTTTTACACCTGGTTGTACCGAATTGCCGTGAACACGGCGAAGAATTATCTCACCTCCCAGGGGCGCAGGCCGCCCAGCAGTGATGTGGAGGCTGACGAAGCGGAGTCTTATGGTGGTGGTGAAGCCTTGCAAGAGGTCTCAACCCCCGAAAACCTGGCGCTGACTGACGAGATCAAACGCACCGTGTTTTCAGCCATAGAGGCATTGCCGGAAGACCTGAGGACAGCTATCACTCTTCGCGAACTGGAAGGGCTGAGCTACGAAGAGATTGCCGAAATCATGGATTGCCCAGTGGGTACGGTCAGATCCCGTATCTTCCGGGCGAGGGAAGCAATTGATAAAAAGCTGCAACCTCTGATCGAGAATTAACTGGGGAAAGACGGGTTAACTTATGGCAAATAAAGAGCAAATCTCTGCCCTGATGGATGGTGACCTGAGTGACGCAGAGGTACTGAACGAGCTGGAGATGGACTCCGACTTGCAAGATACCTGGGGTCGTTACCACCTGATCGGCGATGCCATGCGGGGTGACCTGCCGGTCAATCTGCAACTGGATCTCAGTGACAGCATCATGGCTGCGCTTGAGGATGAGCCCACCATACTGGCACCCAAGCCGGTCGAGACGGCTCCCGTGCTGCAACCTGCCGTTGCGCCGGTCAAGACAGATTCCAATGTGGTTCCGTTGTTCCGCCGTGTCGGTCAGCAACTGGGTCAATATGCCATTGCGGCATCCGTGGCCGCTGCCGTTATCTTCGGGGTGCAGCAGTATCAGGGGCAGGATGGCGTTCCGGCCAATCCGGTGCTCAATACCATTCCAATCGGTGGCAGTGCGGCGCCGGTGAGTGTTCACTATCCGCAACAGGATGGCGCCCGTGCTCGTCAGCAAGGACTGACCGAACAGCAGATGCAGGAGCAGCGGGAGCGGATCAACGCCTTCCTGCGTGACCACCAGTTGCAGCAGCGCCTGTTGCAAGACAGACAGATCCAACAATAACGAATTGTCAGGGATACAAACGTGCGCCAGTCCAGCCGTATTTTGCTGGCCTCTCTCCTGCTGATCAGTGCCAAGGCCTCGGCCGACGATAAGTCGGCCGAGGCCTTGTTGCAGCAGATGCAGAGTGCCGTGCAGCAACAGAATTTCGAGTTGTCCATGGTCAAGGCCCGTCAGGGGCGTCTTGAACCGATCCGGATCAGCCATGCCGTCATCAACGGCAAGGAAGTTGCCCACCTCAGTTACCTCGACGGCAAGGCGATCGAGTATCTCCAGCGCCAGAACGAATACACCTTCTTTGAAAACAGCCACGATCCCTACACCCTGAAGGATGCCCGCTTCCCCGGCATCTGGTCGACCCTGGTGAAGATGCCGCTGGCGCAGGTGCTGGAGAGCTATGATCCTGTGCTGGCCGGCCGCAGCCGTGTCGCCGGTGTGGTGGCACAGGTGGTGAGGCTGGTGCCTAAAGAGGCCGATAAATATGGTTTCGTGCTCTGGATTGACGAGCAGAGCCACTTGCTGTTGCGGATCGACATGGTCGAGCGGGAAGGCAATCTGGTGGAGCAGGTACTTGGTGTCGAACTGGATCTGCAGAGCAAACCGGCCCCCTGGCTGGTGAAGCTGGCCAACAGCAAGCAGCCTCCGGCGCTGGCGCTGGAGGATGCCTATCCGGCGCCGCAACAGCAGTTGAACTGGCAGATCACCTGGCTGCCCGATGGCTTCAAGGTGCTGTCGCAAGATCGGCACCAGCTGGTGACCACCAGTATGCCGGTGGATTACATGATGCTCTCCGACGGGCTGGTGGATCTCTCGGTCTATGTCTCCCGGGTCGATCCCAAGCAGGCGGTGCGCCAGCAGCTGATCCGCCAGGGAGCGACCTCGCTGGTGAGCTATGTCAACGAGGTGGGGGTCGAGATCACCGTGGTCGGCGAGGTGCCTGCCGAAACCGCCAAGCGCATCGCCGAGTCGGTCCAGCCGCTGGCCCGCAACGAAGCAGTGCAGTAACGGGGGATGCGGGGTTGTTTCCCGCTTGCCGAGCGTGGTGAGTCGTGGTCAGATCCCCTGATTGTGTGAACCCGAGGTGTTGCCGTGAATGAGATGAGTGAAGAGCTGGCGACCGTGGTTGCCATTGAGGGTGACCATGCCTGGGTGGAGTGCGAACGGCGCTCTGCCTGCAGTGGTTGTCAGCAGCAATCCAGTTGCGGTACCGGCACCGTGGCGAAGGCGTTTCCCCTGAAAGCTCCCCGCTTGCGGGTCAGGCTGACCGCCGAGGTGCGGGTTGGCCAGCAAGTGAGGCTCGGTATCCCGCAGGAGAGTCTGCTGCGCGGGGCTGCGCTGGTCTATGTGCTGCCGCTGTTTTGTCTGTTGGCTGGCGCCTTGCTGGGGCAGCTCTGGCTGGCACCGCTGCTCTCGGGCGGAGAGGGGATTACCATTCTCTGCTGCCTGCTGGGGGGCGTGCTGGGCTTTTTACTGGTTCGTTACTTTTCCAACCGCCTGGATCAGGGGCGCTACGGCCCGCAGATGCTCGGCGTGGTAGTCCCTGTCCGCATCCTCCCCTGACTGAACAGGCGCTATTTCACTGGCGCTGGCGACTAAAGAATGGCCGTCAGCCGGGTTATCCAGTAAAATCGCGCCTCCATAACTGACTTTAACTAATTTTGAGTGACTCTTGCTCGATGAAACACATTCGTAACTTTTCGATTATTGCGCACATCGACCACGGTAAATCGACCCTGTCGGACCGTCTGATCCAGACTTGCGGTGGCTTGTCCGACCGCGAGATGCAGGCTCAGGTGCTTGACTCCATGGATCTGGAGCGCGAGCGCGGCATTACCATCAAAGCACAGAGTGTGACCCTGAACTACCAGGCACAAGACGGTAACACCTACCAGCTGAACTTTATCGACACCCCGGGCCACGTGGATTTCTCCTACGAGGTCTCCCGCTCTTTGGCGGCCTGTGAAGGGGCGCTGCTGGTGGTGGATGCCGGCCAGGGGGTTGAGGCACAGACTCTGGCCAACTGCTATACCGCCATGGAAATGGATCTGGAAGTGGTGCCGGTGCTGAACAAGATTGACCTGCCGGCCGCAGAACCCGAGCGGGTTGCCGAGGAGATCGAAGACATCGTCGGTATCGACGCGGTTGATGCGGTGCGCTGCTCCGCCAAGACTGGCCTGGGTGTTGATCTGGTGCTGGAAGAGATCGTTGCCAAGATCCCGGCACCGGAAGGTGACCCGGATGCCCCGCTGCAGGCGCTGATCATCGACTCCTGGTTCGACTCCTATCTGGGTGTTGTCTCTTTGGTGCGGATCAAGAACGGTTCCCTGAAGAAGAACGACAAGATCAAGGTGATGAGCACCGGTCAGGTGTGGGGTGTGGATCGTATCGGTATCTTCACGCCCAAGCAGGTGGATACCCAGGGTCTGGGTTGCGGCGAGGTAGGTTGGGTTGTCTGCGGCATCAAGGACATCCACGGCGCGCCGGTGGGCGATACCCTGACTCAGGCCAAGAACGGTGCCGACAAGGCGCTGGCTGGCTTCAAGAAGGTGAAGCCGCAGGTTTATGCGGGTCTGTTCCCCATCTCCAGCGATGACTACGAGTCGTTCCGTGACGCCCTCGACAAGCTCTCCCTGAACGATGCCTCCCTGTTCTTCGAACCGGAGAGCTCCACTGCGCTGGGCTTCGGCTTCCGTTGTGGCTTCCTCGGCATGCTGCACATGGAGATCATTCAGGAGCGTCTGGAGCGTGAATACGATCTGGATCTGATCACCACGGCGCCGACCGTAGTGTACGAGATCGAGCTGACCGACGGCTCCACCATCCATATCGACAGCCCGGCCCAGATGCCCGCCATCACCAGCATCAAGGAGATGCGCGAGCCGATCGCCGAGTGTCATATCCTGCTGCCGCAGGAGTACATGGGCAACGTCATCACCCTCTGTATCGAGAAGCGTGGCGTGCAGACCAACATGGTCTACCACGGCAAGCAGGTGGCGCTGACCTATGAAATCCCGATGGCAGAAGTGGTGCTCGACTTCTTCGACCGTCTGAAATCCACCAGTCGCGGTTACGCCTCGCTGGACTACGGCTTCAAGCGTTTCGAAACGTCCGACATGGTTCGTCTGGACATCATGATCAACGGTGAGCGGGTCGATGCCCTGGCCATCATCACCCACAAAGACAACGCCCAGTATCGCGGTCGTCAGGTGGTGGAGAAGATGCGCGAGCTGATCCCGCGCCAGATGTTCGATATCGCCATTCAGGCGGCCATCGGCAACCAGATCATCGCTCGCAGCACCGTCAAGGCTCTGCGTAAAGACGTAACCGCCAAGTGTTACGGTGGTGACGTGAGTCGTAAGAAGAAACTGCTGAACAAGCAGAAAGAAGGTAAGAAGCGGATGAAGTCCCTCGGCCGTGTCGACGTGCCGCAGGAAGCCTTCCTCGCGATTCTCCACGTCGGAAAGGATTAATAGATGGCAAGCACGTTTTCCCTGATCCTGGTGGTGGTCTGCGCGATCACCGGTGTTATCTGGTGTCTGGACAAGATGATTTGGTCCAAGCAGCGCGCCGCCAAGATTGCCGTGGCTCGTGCCCATGGCGGTGCCCACCTGGATGAGAAGACCCTGGCCAAGGTGGCCCCTGTGCCGGTCTGGATTGAGCAGACCGCCGGGGTCTTCCCGGTCATCACCTTTGTGCTGATCCTGCGTTCGTTCATTTTTGAACCGTTCCAGATCCCGTCAGGTTCCATGATGCCCACCCTGCTGGTGGGCGACTTCATCCTGGTGGAAAAATTTGCCTATGGTCTGCGGGACCCGGTGACCAACACCAAGTTCCTCGAGACTGGCGAGCCCAAGCGTGGCGACGTGGTGGTGTTCAAGTATCCCCTTGAACCGCGCGTTGACTACATCAAGCGGGTCGTCGGCATGCCGGGTGATCGGGTCATCTATCGCAACAAGGAGCTGATGATCCGGCCCAAGTGCGAAGAGCAGGAAGGGAAAACGTGCCCGGGCTTCAAGAAGCTCGACGTCAAGTTTGAACAAAGAGGCGAATTTACCCAGATGGGGATCCCCCTTGACCGCTATACCGAGCAGTTGGGTGATGTCTCCCACGAGACCCTGCGCAATCCGCTGATGCCCGACATGGTTGGCCGTTACTATCGCCAGCCCGGCACCTACCCCGACGAGTGGGTGGTACCGGAAGGCCAGTATTTCGTGATGGGCGACAACCGCGACAACAGCACCGACAGCCGATTCTGGGGCTTTGTGCCCGAGCAGAATCTGGTCGGCAAGGCGGTCGCTATCTGGATAAGTTTTGAATTCGAGCGCGAAGAAGGCTCCCTGCTGCCAAGTTGGGTACCGACAGGTGTGCGCTTCAACCGCATTGGCGGAATCAAGTAAATGAATATCAAGATGAACAGACTGCAGTCCCGTCTCGGGCATGTCTTTGCGGATCTGGAACTGCTGACCCGCGCGCTGACTCACCGCAGCGCCGGTTCCCGTCACAATGAGCGACTGGAATTTCTGGGTGACTCCATTTTGAGTCTGGTGATTGCCGACGATCTCTTCCACCGCTTCCCGCAAGCGGCGGAAGGGGATCTCAGCCGGATGCGCGCCACCCTGGTGCGCGAGAAGACCCTGGCCGAACTGGGCCGGGAGTTCGACCTCGGGGATCACCTGATCCTCGGCCCCGGCGAACTCAAGAGCGGCGGTTTTCGCCGCGAATCCATTCTGGCCGATACGGTCGAGGCGGTGATCGGTGCCGTCTATCTAGATACCAATCTTGAGACGGTGCGGACACTGCTGCTGAGCTGGTACGCCAGCCGCCTGGAAGAGATCAAGCCGGGCATCGAGCAGAAAGATCCCAAGACCCGTCTGCAAGAAATTTTGCAGGGAAGCCGCAAATCCCTGCCGACCTACACTGTGACCAACGTCAAGGGCGAGGCACACAACCAGGAGTTCACCGTCCAGTGTGACGTGGAAGGTCTGGATGGTCCCCTCGTCGGGGTCGGCACCAGCCGTCGCAAGGCCGAACAGGCCGCGGCGCAGCAAGCATTGGAAAAACTGTCATGACAGATACTACCTATTGCGGCTTTGTCGCCATCGTGGGCCGCCCGAATGTGGGCAAGTCCACCCTGCTCAACAAGCTGCTTGGCCAGAAGGTCAGCATCACCTCGAAGAAGCCCCAGACCACCCGTCACCGGATTTTGGGGATCGACACCGAGGATAACTACCAGACCATCTATGTGGATACCCCGGGTCTGCACATTGAAGAGAAACGGGCCATCAACCGCCTGATGAACCGTGCCGCCACCAGTTCGCTGGGTGATGTGGCCATGGTGGTGTTCATGGTCGACGGTACCCACTGGACCAAAGACGACGAGATGGTGCTGGGCAAGCTGCGCAATCTCAAGTGCCCTGTGGTGCTGGCGGTCAACAAGATCGACAACGTCAAAGAGAAAGAAGATCTGCTGCCGCACCTCGAGTGGCTGGGTCAACAGATGAACTTCGCCCATATTCTGCCCATCAGTGCCGAAAAGGGCACCAACGTGGAGAAGATCCGCGAGTGGGCCAAGGATCTGCTGCCGGAAAACGTCCATTTCTTCCCGGAAGATTACGTGACCGACCGCTCGTCCCGCTTTATGGCCTCCGAAATCATCCGCGAGAAGCTGATGCGCTTCACCGGCGAGGAGCTGCCCTACTCGGTGACGGTGGAGATCGAGCGCTTCAAGGTGGAAGAGAACGGCCTCTACCACATCCACGGCCTGATCCTGGTCGAGCGCGATGGCCAGAAGAAGATGGTCATCGGTAACAAGGGCGAGAAGATCAAGACCATCGGCACCGAAGCACGCCTCGATATGGAACGTCTGTTCCAGAACAAGGTGCACCTCGAGCTGTGGGTTAAGGTCAAGTCGGGCTGGGCTGATGATGAGCGCGCCCTGCGCAGCCTCGGGTATGGCGACGACTGATTGCTGACCCCGGCTTTCGTCATCCACAGTCGGCCCTATCGGGAGACCAGCCAGCTGGTCGAGGTCTTCACCCAGGATAGTGGCCGATTTACTCTGGTGGCTCGCGGTTCTCGCGGGCCACGCTCCCCTCTCAAGGGGCTGCTGCAACCCTTTACCCTGCTCACCATCGCCTGGCGCGGCAAGGGGGATCTCAAGAACCTCACCCAGGTCGAGTGCCCCGACCACTCCCTGCGTCTTGGTGGCGATCGCCTCTTCTACGGCCTCTATCTCAACGAGCTGGTCTACTACCTGCTGGAAGCGCACACCCCGTTCCCCGAAGTATTCGATGCCTATGCCCGTGCCATCATGGCGCTGGCCGATGGCGAGACGCCGGAGCTGCCGCTGCGCCGCTTCGAGTTCCTGCTGTTGCAGGCGCTCGGCTATGCGGTGGATTTTGAATACACGGCGGACGACGAGTCGCCCATCGAGCCGACCCTGCTCTATGGCTTCGAGCGTGAATTGGGCTTTGTTGCTTGCGAGCGGGCGCCGGATCCCCGTACCCTGTTTCTCGGTGCCCACCTGCTCGCCTTTGCCGAGGGACGTTTCGATACCCCTCCCTTGCTGCAGGCGGCCAAACGTTTCAGCCGACTGGCACTGCAACCCTATCTGGGCAAGCGCCAGCTAAAGAGCCGGGAGCTGTTTTTAAAACGCAAGGCCAGTATGCAAGGCTGACACAGATTACAGACATACGGATATTGGCGCGGTGTGATTCGCTGACCGCGCAGTCAACAGATGAAGCCTTTCAAGGAGTTCTCAATGAGTGAAATCTATCTGGGTGTGAACATCGACCATATCGCCACCCTGCGCAACGCCCGTGGCACCCAGTATCCGGATCCGGTACAGGCCGCCTTCGTGGCCGAGCAGGCCGGGGCCGATGGCATTACCGTGCATCTGCGTGAAGATCGCCGCCACATCACCGACCGCGACGTGGAGATCCTGCGCCAGACTATCCAGACGAGAATGAATCTGGAAATGGCAGTGACCGAAGAGATGATCGGCATCGCCTGCCGCATCAAGCCCCACTTCGTCTGTCTGGTGCCGGAGAAGCGCACCGAAGTGACCACCGAGGGCGGTCTGGACGTGGCCGATCAGCTGGACAAGGTGACTGACGCAGTTGCCCGTCTCTCCGCGGTGGGGGCGCAGGTATCCCTCTTTATCGATGCCGACCCAATCCAGATCGATGCAGTTGCCGAGAGTGGCGCCCCCTTTATCGAGATCCACACTGGCCGTTACGCCGATGCCACCACAGATGCCGAGCGCAACGCCGAGTTCAAGCGCATTGCCGCCGGTGCCTCCTATGCCGCTGGCAAGGGGCTCAAGGTCAATGCCGGCCACGGCCTGCACTACCACAACGTCAAGGCTATCGCTGCTATCCCCGAGCTCTATGAGCTCAACATCGGCCACGCCATCATTGGCCGTGCCGCCTTCGATGGTCTGGCCAAGGCCGTGAGCGATATGCGCCTGCTGATGCAGGAAGCCCGTCAGGGGATCTGACTCGCTGGATGGGTCCGCGGCCTGAGACCGGCCGCTAGAAATAACAAGGGACGCCGCGGCGTCCTTTGTTATTTCAGGTGTTGTTCAAGTGAGGGCAATGGGCTGGCGGCCACCGAGCTGTAATAACCCAGCACAATCGGCTATAAGCAGTTGATGTCAAAAGGGTTACACTGGTTGACCCTGTGAGTTGGACGAGATTGTTATGGATCATCCCCTGTACCACCCCGATATCACCGAACTTGAACCTGTCGCCCGCGCGGCGGGGGCAGCCATCATGGCCATCTACAGCCAGCCCTTCGCTGTGGAGTACAAGAGCGACGAGAGTCCGCTGACCGCGGCCGACAAGGGGGCTCATGAGGTGATAGTGCAGGCGTTGGCACGGCTGACTCCTGCTATCCCTGTGCTGTCGGAGGAGTCAGGGCCCGAGGTGATGGCGGTGCGTCATTGCTGGTCCCGCTACTGGCTGGTGGATCCCCTCGATGGCACCAAGGAGTTTGTCTCCCGCAACGGTGAGTTCACCGTCAATATCGCGCTGATTGAAGAGGGGGCACCGCGCTGGGGGCTAGTCTATGCCCCTGTGCTGGACAAGCTCTGGTATGGCGGAAAGGGTCTCGGTGCCTGGCGCATCGCCGATGGCAAGCGCGAGCCTATCCAGACCCGGCCTCATCGTGAAGGCGAGGCGTGGCGAGTGGTGGGCAGTCGCAACCACCTGTCGCAGGAGACCCTCGATTTCTTGGCTCCTTTTGGCGAGCTCGAGCTGGTCTCGATGGGCAGCTCCCTTAAGTTCTGCATCATTGCCGAGGGGGGGGCCGAGCTCTATCCGCGCCTCGCTCCTACCTGCGAGTGGGATACCGGCGCGGCGCAGGCGGTGCTGGAGGGGGCGGGGGGCTGCGTCACCCAGCTCGATGGCTCATCCCTTGCCTACAACAAGCCCGATATCCTCAATCCCTGGTTTGTCGCCAAGGCATAAACGAGATATCGGGATGCAAAAAGGCCGGACTGGAGTGAACTTCCAGTCCGGCCTTTTTTATTTCGCTATTCGCTTTGCGGTCAGAAGACCTTTTTGAACGGCTTGATGGTCACTTTGGCATAGACGCCAGCTGCCACATAGGGATCGGCATCGGCCCAGGCTTGGGCATCCGCCTGCGAGGCAAACTCTGCTATGACGGTGCTGCCGGTAAAGCCTGCATCAGCCGGATCCTCGGCATCGATAGCGGGGTTGGGGCCGGCGGTCAGCAGGCGACCCTCATCCTGCAGGGCTTGGAGGCGAGCCAGATGGGCGGGGCGAACTTGCTTGCGCAGTGGCAGGCTATCGGGGACATCTTCGGAGTAGATGAGATACCACATGAGACAATCCTTTTCTGATGAGGGTTACTTTTTGGGTTCGTCTTTTTGCTGGGACAACTGCTCGGCAGGGATGTGGCGATAGAGATAGACGCCGCTCAGCAGGGTAAAGACCAGCGTCATCCCCAGCAGACCGAACACCTTGAAGTTGACCCACATCTCTTGCGGCAGGTTGAACGCCACGTAGAGGTTGAGCAGGCCACAGACGGTAAAGAAGCCGACCCAGCCGAGATTGACTGTGTCCCAGACCTTATCGGGTGCTTGCAGCTCCTTGGCCAACATCTGTTTGATCAGATTCTTGCCAAAGCCGTAGCGGCTGATGAGCAGACCCAGTGCGAACAGCACGTTGATGACAGTCACTTTCCACTTGATGAAGGTGTCATCGTGGAAGAAGACGGTGAGGCCGCCGAAGAAGCCAACCAGCAGGAAGGTAAAGAGCTGCATCTTCTCGACCTTGCGATAGCGGATCCAGCTATAGGCGAGCTGCAGACCGGTGACCACTACCAGTGCACCAGTGGCCATGTAGATGTCGTAAAACTTGTAGACCGCGAAGAAAACGATAAGTGGAATAAATTCAATAAATTGCTTCATGTCTGGCGCCTAGTCCTCAAAGATGGCCTGCAAATTTCGCCCAGTCTACCTGCATGGCGGACAACGGCAAATGAATAAGACCGCTCATTTTTACGCCGGTTCCGCGCTGTCGCCAAACAGTTGACGTGCAATGGAGATCCCCAGTCGCTGCTGATCGGCCAGCAGGTCGCGGATATGGCGCTCTTCAATCAGGGGATTGAGCAGCACGGCACGCAGCAGGGTAAGCGGCTGGGCACCGTAGCGCACCACGGCCCGCTGGGTGCGGGAGACAAAGCTGTGCCCCTCGGCCCGCTGGGCTTTTTGCAGTGCCACGTTGAAGTCGTTGATCTGCGCATTGGCCGTCTCATCCAGCACCTTGCCCTGCAGGTGGGGCGGGATGCAGCGGTAGGAGAGCAGGTTCATCACCGGCGCCGACATCAGCTCGAAAGCAGGATCGCTTTCGATGAGCTCGGCCATCAGCCGGGCCCGGTCGTAGTTGGCTTCGATAAGCTCGGCATAGCCTTGCTGGCCGAAGAGTTGGAAAGCGGCATCCAGATAGAGGGCGTTGGCCGGGCGGGTGCCCTCCAGGGTAAAGCGGCCCTGATCGAATGAGGTAGCGCGAATGGCGTAGGGCGCCTCTCGCTTGACCGCCATCATCAGGTCGGGCTGGCGGCAGAGCAGCATGCCAGTACCGAGCGGCACCAGCAGTTGCTTGTGACCATCCAGGGTGACGGTGTCGGCCTGCTCTATTCCGGCCAGCAGACCTTGATAGCGGGGGGAGAAGAGGGTCGGGCCGCCCCAGGCGGCATCCACGTGGAAGTGGATCTGCTCGCGCTCGGCGATGGCGGCCAGCTCAGGCTGGGGGTCGATGGAGCCAAAGTCGGTACTGCCTGCCACGCCGACCAATGCCAGCACTTTCAATTTCTGTTCCTTGCACTGGAGCAGCGCCCGCTCCAACGCAGCCAGACTGAGCCGGTTCTGCTCGTCGGTCTCGAGGCGCCAGACGCTGCGGGCGCCCAGCCCCAGCAAATCCATCCCCTTGTCGAAGGAGTAGTGCATCAGCCGTGAACCTAGAATGACGGCGCCGCGATAGCCCTGCTCGTAGAGGGCGAACAGATTGTCGCCGCAGGCGCGGTTGCGGGCCAGCCAGAGGGCGGTGACGTTGGCTATGGTTCCGCCGCTGGTCATGACGCCGAGGGCTGCATCCTTGGCATGCATCTGCTCGCCGTAGAAGGCATCGTCCCTGCCATAGATGAGGCGGTGCAGCTTGGCCAGCACCTCCCGCTCCAGAAAGCTGAGCAGGCGGGAGGACTCCATCTTCATCGGATTCTGGTTCAGCATCACCAGCAGGCGCGACAGCTCGGCGGTATAGGCCGGCAGTGGCGCGGTCATGTGGCCCATATAGCGTGGCGAAGTGAGGTGAGAGGCGCCGGGCACCAGAGTGGCCAGCCGCGCCAGATACTCCTCGATAGGTTGGCCGACTGCAGGCATGCGGGATTGATCGAGTTGGTGGGTGAACAGGTCGCGCTGGTAGGGAGCCTGACTGTCGTCGGAGTGGTGGAAGCTCTCCAGCAAGGTGTTCATCGCCTCGCCAAAGGCGGGATCCGCTTGTGCAAACAGCTCAGTCAACTTCATCAGGTTCTCCAGACCAGGTCACCGGGGTTGGCGTCTATGCCGCTTGTCTCGGGCATCGGCGGCAGAGCATACACCAAAGGTTGGCAGGTGACAGCCACTCCATTTTTTAAGCGAACACTTGTACTCCGAAATGGCGCTGGGTAGAGTGAGCCACAGTTATTGTGGAGTCGATGTTATGAGTGGTGTGATGGATTACTCCCCCCGGGAGGAGCTGGCAAACCGGCTGAGTCACGGTGCGGGATTGTTGCTGGGGATTGTCGGGCTGGTGCTGTTGCTCATCAAGGGATGGGGGCAGGGTACGCAGGCGCTGGTGAGCTACAGCCTTTATGGCGGCAGTCTGGTGCTGCTCTATCTCGCCTCGACCCTTTACCACAGCATGGGGTCAGGGCGGGCCAGACGCTGGTGCAAGGTGTTTGATCACTGCGCAATCTATCTGCTGATCGCCGGTACTTACACTCCGTTCCTGCTAGTTGCGCTCGACACGCCGCTGGCGAAGGGCTTGATGGTGGTGATCTGGGCCCTGGCGCTGGCTGGTGTGGTGTTCAAGCTGGTGTTTATCAACCGTTTCAAGAAGTTGTCGCTCTTTACCTACCTGATGCTGGGTTGGCTGTCGCTGGTGGTCATCTACCAGCTCTACATCCATCTGGCCGGTGAGGGGCTGCTGCTGCTCGGGCTTGGTGGCCTTATCTACAGCCTCGGGGTCATCTTCTATGTGGCCAAGCAGATCCCCTATAACCATGCCATCTGGCATCTCTTTGTGCTGGGTGGCAGCGTTTGTCACTTTATGGCCATTTACGGCTACGTCGCCTAACGTCTTGCAACTAGCCCTTAATTGGTATTTTTGGCGCGTAAAAGGATAAATTCGTGCGGTATCACACAGTTGGCATCAGCGTTTGCTGACAAGCTAGGGCCAGTTCAATTCGCAAAGGATGCACGAAATGAGTGAAATCGCGCTTTCCATCAGCATGTTGTCGCTGGTGGCAGTGCTAGGACTCTGGCTGGGAAACTGGCGAGTCTATGGCGTTGGCTTGGGAATAGGGGGGGTGCTGTTCGGCGGTATCATAGTAGGTCACTTTGCAGGCGCCTCCGAGCTCGCGCTGGATGCACAAACGCTTCACTTTATTCAAGAATTTGGCCTGATCCTGTTTGTCTATACCATCGGCATCCAGGTCGGGCCGGGTTTCTTCTCGTCATTGCGCAGTTCAGGTCTCAAACTCAACGCCTTTGCCGCCTTGCTGGTCATCCTTGGCTGCGTGGTGGCCGCTGGCTTGCATCAATTTTTCGATGTGCCGTTGCCGGTCATTCTGGGGGTCTTCTCCGGTGCCGTCACCAATACGCCATCCCTCGGTGCGGGCCAACAGATCTTGGCCGAGCTGGGGGCCGCGCCCGGTTCGACTGGCCTGATGGGGATGGGATATGCGGTTGCCTATCCGTTTGGCATCTGTGGCATTTTGCTCACCATGTGGCTGGTCAGGGTCTTCTTTCGCATCAAGATTGACGATGAAGCCGCCCAGTTCGAGCTACAAACCGGTAAAACCAAAGAGAGCTTGCAGACCATCAACATCGCGGTGCGCAACCCTAACATGCACGGTCTGATGCTGAGCGAGATCCCGAGTCTCGACGAGTCTGATGTCATCTGTTCACGGCTCAAACGGGGCGACGAGCTGATGGTGCCACGGCCGGAATCCCGTATCGAACTGGGTGACTTGTTACATCTGGTGGGTGAGCGCCACGCGCTGCACAAGGTGTTGCTGGTGTTGGGGGAGGAGGTGGAGACCTCGCTCTCGACCCGGGGCACCGATCTGCGCGTCGAGCGGGTTGTGGTGACCAACGAGCAGGTTCTTGGCAAGAAGATCCGCGATCTGGACATTAAACAGCGCTATGACGTGGTGATCTCGCGCCTCAACCGTGCCGGTATCGAACTGGTGCCGACCAGCCAGACCAGCCTGCAGTTTGGTGACATCCTCAACCTGGTTGGCCGTCTCGATGCCATCGAAGCTGTCACCAATGTGGTCGGCAACGTGCAGCAAAAGCTGCAACAGGTGCAGATGTTGCCGGTATTTATCGGGATTGGCCTTGGCGTATTGCTCGGCTCCATCCCCTTCTACCTGCCCGGTTTCCCGGCCGCTCTCAAATTGGGTCTGGCGGGTGGGCCGCTGGTGGTGGCGCTGATCCTGTCTCGGATCGGCAGCATCGGCAAGCTTTACTGGTTCATGCCCCCCAGTGCCAACCTGGCGCTGAGGGAGATCGGCATCGTGCTGTTTCTGGCTGTGGTCGGCTTCAAGTCCGGTGCCGGTTTCGTCGATACCCTGATCAACGGTGATGGCCCAGCCTGGATGCTCTACGGCATGGCGATCACCCTGATCCCGCTGCTGGTGGTCGGTGTGCTGGCGCGCCTCTACGGCAAGATGAACTATCTGACCCTGTGCGGCTTGCTGGCCGGCTCCATGACAGATCCTCCCGCGCTGGCCTTTGCCAACGCCATGCACCCGACCAGTGGCGCCAGTGCGCTCTCATACGCCACTGTCTACCCGCTGGTGATGTTCCTGCGGATCATCTCGCCACAGCTGCTGGCTATCATCCTCTGGGCGGGTGTATAGGGTTAATCTTGACGGGAGCATGCTTTGTCATGCTCCTGTCATTACTCTGTAATTTATTGATAATTTTGGTTTTTGCCATTCTCGCACCCTCGTTTTATACACTTCTGTCTGGCTGAACAGTTCAGCCTCAAATCGGTCTATCCTTTCGAATTTTCGAGCTGGTTATTTTTCCCCTCAGTCTGCAAAGTAGGCTGTGGCTTATTGCATTCAAATCAGGATTCAGGAGAGAACATGATCACCAATGCCGTTACCTTGGAACAGGGCGTAACCGTAACCCAACTTAAAGGACAAATTTATCTGGTTGCCGCAGATGGCAGCCGGAAGCTGTTGGCTGAAGGTGATGTGCTGCCGAAAGGGGCGGTGATCATGTCGCCGGATGGCGCCAGTTTCATGGGCGGCGGACAGTCGTTCACTGTGCAACCAGCCAGCGAGCAGAGTGAGCCTGCTGAAGAGGGAGATGCTCCCCAGCTGGCGCAAAACGGCGCTGCAGGTACTCCTGATGATATCAGTGCCCTGCAACAGGCCATTTTGGGCGGCGCGGACCCGACTCAGGCCTTTGAAGCCTCTGCCGCAGGCGGTGCACCTGCCGCCGGTGGTGGCGGTATTGGGGGCGTCGCCGGTGCCAGTGGCAACGGCGGTTTTGTCACCATCGACCGAACCGGTTCCGCAACCATTGCTGAAGCCACCTTCGATACCACCTACAACGCCAATGGTGAACTACCGCTTGGTGCTGCTGGCGAAGATGAGGTATTTGACCTGACTCCGCCCACCATTTCCGTCTTTGCGCCAGATAACACCAATGATACTACTCCGACCCTGACCGGAACCACGGATGCTCCCGTTGGCAGCACCGTGACCCTGCTGGTCATCGATGCAAACGGTAATCAACAAACCCTGACCGCTATCGTCATACCCGCAGGCACCTTCACCGTGGATGTGGTTACCCCCTTGGCTGAAGGCTCTTATACCGTCACAGCTACAGTGACAGATCCTGCAGGTAATACCGGTACTGCAACCGATGATGGTAGCGTTGACAGTACCGCGCCCTCCGCTCCACAGGTCGAGATCCTGGATGGGGCAGATAATGTCATCTCCGCTAATGAGCGTGAAACCGGAGTGGGTGTCATTATCCGTTTACCGGGTGATGCCAAGGTCGGTGATCGTCTCGATGTTGACTGGAATGGTGATGGAGTGCCTGATTCCAGCAAGATTCTGACAGCCGATGATATCGGCCGTACTCAGGTTACTTTGACCATTCCCACCACGGATCTGCCTGTCAATGGCCCGATCACAGTTGATGCTACCTTGACAGATCCTGTGGGCAACACCTCGCCCAAGGGGAGCGACAACAGTGTTGTTAATGCAGCGCCTCAGCCAGTGGATGATCAGTTCACCGTTGAAGAGGACGGTACTATCAGCATCAATGTGCTTGGCAACGACACGGACGCGGATGGTGATCGTCTCACCATTACTGCTATCAACGGCCAAGCCATTGCCGAAGGCGGCACTGTAGCGATCAGTAATGGTTCCCTCACCTTGGCCAATGGCCAGCTGATCTTTACCCCGGCCCCTGATTTCAACGGTGATATCTCTTTTGAATACACTATTACCGATGGCGTGAACAGCTCGACAGGTGGGGTTACTGGGACTGTTACACCCGTTAATGATGCAGCCATCATCGCGGGTGACGACATCGGCGCTGTGACTGAAGATGCCAGCCCAGATGTACTGACCGATACCGGCGTGCTGACCGTGACCGACGTGGACGGTGCTGACGAGGTGGCGTTCAAGACCGACGCGGCCAGCATCAAGGCGAGCGAAGGCGCGCTGGGCAGCCTGACCATCACCGAGGGCGGTGTCTGGACCTATAACGTTGACAACAGCAAGGTGGAGTACCTGGGCGAGGGTGAGACCAAGGTCGAGACCTTCGTGGTCAAGTCCGTGGATGGCACCGAGCACACCGTGACCATCACCATCACAGGCACCAACGA
>NZ_JAPDCL010000019.1:54734-98143 GCF_027706025.1 Aeromonas sp. Y311-2
AAGGTCGAGACCTTCGTGGTCAAGTCCGTGGATGGCACCGAGCACACCGTGACCATCACCATCACAGGCACCAACGATAAGGCGATCATCAGCGGCGATGCTGTGGGTGAAGTGACCGAAGACCTGAACGTCTCGAGCACAGGCCTGCTGAGCGACAGCGGCCAGCTGAAGATCAGCGACGTGGACGGCGCGGATGAAGTGGCGTTCAAGACCGACGCGGCCAGCATCACCGCGAGTCCGGATGCACTGGGCAGCCTGAGCATCACGGCTGACGGCACCTGGACCTACAACGTCGACAACAGCCTGGTGCAGTACCTGGGCAAAGGCGAGACCAAGCAAGAGACCTTCACCGTGCAGAGTGTCGATGGCACACCGCACACGGTGACCATCATCATCACCGGCACCAATGACGCCCCGACGCTGAACATCTCCAACGATGTTGTCGTCTCCGAAGAAGGTCTCCTTGGTGGGCTGAAAGATGAATTGGGTGAAGATGGCCAGAAAGATGCTACTGATGAGATCGTTGCCAAGGGAGTGATTACTGTCGGTGATGTTGACAGCAACAACTTGACAGTTTCACTGGGATGGCCAACCGATGATGGTGATAAACAAGTTTATTCTGGTGGTGTTAAGGTCGAGTGGAGTTGGGATGCTGACAGCAAAACGTTGATTGGCTACGCCGGTAGCAAGGACAACGTTGTTCTTGAGGTTAAGCTGACAGCGCCAGTTGCTAGTAGCAAAGGTTACTGGGGTTATGAAGTGACCCTGAAGCAGCCGTTGGATCATGCTAATACCACCCAGGAAGACACCCTTGATCTCAAGATAAATGTGTCTGTTTCTGATGGGACTCTGTCTGTGACTAAGACTTTGACGATTACTGTCGAAGATGATGCCCCGATTGCCGAGAATGCTGAAGTGGTCTCCGTTGCCAAGACAGACATACCGAATGTATTGACCGGCCTGTTTGATTTGACTCGATACTCGGCAACGACAAACCAGAGAGAGCTTGATCTGGACGGGTTCAAGATCACTGCCCAAGGGTTCAAGTCGGCGACCGATTCAACTCTTATTGCTGCAGATGTCAATGCTTCAACGGCTGGGCTTGGTGTTGCCAGTGGTGATAGTCCTTATCACAACCTCGCCAATGAAGTGGATTTCCGTCTCTTTGGGAATGGAAAGTCTGCATCCGAGGAGCTGATCGTCAAGCTCGATCCGGGGACCGTGGCCTATGGCGCCAATATCAAGTTCAGCCAGATGTTTGGTGGCGAGAAGGAGAGTGGTGTCGTGGAGTTTTACCGCGGAGGAGTACTGATCTCCACACTGAAGTTTAGCTCGGATGCGGTAGGTGGAGAGTACAACCAGAACTTCCAGGTGCAGCAGGGCGGTTTTGACACCATGGTGATCAAGGCTACTAACAACGGCAACACCAATACCTCAGATAACAGTGACTTTACCGTCAAGTCTATCGAGTTCCTTGGCTCCTCTACCCCGCAGGCGATTGCCTATGGTTCGGGTACAGTTGCAACGCAATGGGGGGCGGATGGCAAAGGGCATATGGCGCTAGACATCAAGGATACAGACTTTGAGCGTGGTTTATTGACAGCCGCGGGGTCTCGTATCTCCATCAGCAATAGCGGTAGCAATACACTGCTGGGGCATGATGAGAGTAACAAGTTAGTCTTCAAGTTGGAGTTCACCCCTGCTACCGGCAAATGGGAGTTCTTCCAGTATGCCGAGATGCAGCGTCCGGACGATGGCGACATTGACTTTACCTTCATGGCATATGATCGCGATAAAGATGGCTCGCAAGGGAGCTTTGCTGTCAGCCCGCTGGTACGACCGGCGGTGGTAAATGTAGCAAGTGACAGCGAGCTTGAAGGTACCAGTCTGCAACATGTGGTGACCCTGAGCGGTGCGACCAATGTGGTGACCCAGTACAGCTTCTCCATTGCCGGCACAGGAACGAATGCCGCAACAAACGCTGATTGGGGAAGACCAATATTTAGCCATGGTGTGACTTTGAGCGCCGATGGCAAGAGTGTGAGCGTACCAGCCGGGGTGACCAGCTTCACGGTTACTGTGCCTACAGTGAACGATCGTCTGGTTGAGACTAACGAGACTCTGCTGGTGACAGTGGGCGACAAGAATGGAACCGGTACCATCATCGACAACGATCGTACGCCGGTGACCACGGGTGGCTACAGTGCCGGCAAGGAAGACACGCCGCTGGTGCTGAAGTGGGCTCAGTTTGGTGCCAGCGATGATCAGGCCGCCTCTGACCTGAGCGTGCTGATCAACACCCTGCCGTTGAGCGGTAAGCTGGAGTACCTCAACGCAGCCAGTCAGTGGACTGCTGTGAAGGTGGGGGATCTTATTTCCTACGCCGAGATCGATAGCGGCCACCTCCGCTTCGTACCTGATCTCAATGAGTCGAGTGCTAATGCCAGTAATGGCAATGGCATCGTGACCGGCAACTTGCAGGGTGATTACGCCAGCGTTGGTTACCAGATCAGCGATGGTGCCAACTTGAGCAACAGTGGCAAGCTGGTGATCGATATTGATGCGGTGGCAGATAGACCCATGGTCAACGTCAGTCTGATGGGTAACGGTATTTCCGCTTATCCAGATTTTCCCACTCTGGCAATTACGACAAGTCAGTTCCAAGCCGGTGCCTTTAACAAGGAAACGCTGTCTATTGCCAACTCGCAAAGTGATAAATCTACCCAGCAGGAAAGTCTCAATGGTGGTGCAGGCAATGACTACATTGTCAGTTCCCATGGCGGTGGAGATATGTTGTATGGCAAGGGGGGAAATGACGTTCTGGTTGGCAATAACTCGGTGCAGGGTGACTCTTTGTATGGAGAGGATGGCAACGATGTATTGGTGTCTGGTTTGGGCAATGATGGTCTTTATGGCGGCGCAGGTAGTGATATTGCTGTGTTGACAGGTAATCGTGCTGACTACGCAATCCAGAAAGGGAGTGGTTACTCGGTTAATGATCGTTGGTTCAATTTTTATGTGAAGGAGAATGGCGTTGGTGTGACCAAGGCACTTCACGACATTGAGTATGTCCAGTTTGCTGATGGTATCTACCAGGTCAATCAAGGCACAGGTGAATTGACCTTGGTACAACCCACAGTTGTTGATTACCCCATAGAGGTGAATGCTTCCCTGAGTGATCGCGATGGCAGTGAAGTGCTCGATAGCATAGTGCTGAGCAATATGCCACAAGGTTCGCAGCTGTACAGCGGTAGCCAACTGTTAGGCACAGCTGATGTCGATGGCAAAATTACTCTAACGGCTGGCAGCAGCCTGTGGAGAAGTAATGAGTTGGATGTGAAATTGACAGGATTAAGTCTGCGTGTTCCTGGTGTTCAAGCTGGTAATCTTGACCTCAAGGTTGAAGCCACTGCCAAGGAGGTTGTAACAGATAACACAAATACTGCATCGGATCAGGATTCTATCCGCCTGAGCTACTTCAACGCCACTGAAGGGGAGCCGGGCGATCAAAACCGCACCTATGGCAGCGAGCACAATGTCGTGGTCGGGGATCTGGATGGCAGCGTGGTGCTGCCGGGCCAGAACTACAACATCGCCTTTATGGTCGACAGCTCGGGCAGTATCGGCACCAGCGCCATGAACACCATCAAGAGCCAGTTGGCGCTGGTCTTTAATAGTCTCAAGACCAGCGCTGGCACCGATGGGGCCGGCAAGGTGAATATCTTCCTGGTGGACTTCGACACCCTGGCCAACAAGTCGGTCAGCGTGAACCTGAAAGACAGTAATGCCCTTAGCCAGTTGCAGGCGATTCTCGACAGCATGGATGGCAGCTCGAACAACGGCGGCGGTACCAACTACGAAGACGTGTTCAAGACCACGGCCAACTGGTTCAACGGTTCGACCGCTCAGAGCAACACCAATGCCAAGAACCTGACCTACTTCATCACTGATGGTAAGCCGACTTACTATCTGGGCAGTGAAGGTAGCAACCCACTGATTGATGACTATCCGAATGATTCTCGTGATGTCTATCTCAATCAGCTGTTGCAGAACGGCTATGTTCCTGGTCAAGTTTACAAGAGCAGTGGATATACCATTATCGATGCTCAGGGTGTGGTTTATAAAGTTGATACAAAGGGTGATTCCTCCAAGATTGGCTACATGCGTCCTGATGGTCTGGGTGGTTACACCTATTCCACTTTGGCAGGTAACGGACAGGACTCCACGTCTACAACCATCAGTAATGCGGTGGCAGGTTTTGCCTTGCTGACCGGCATGGGCGTGAAGGTGGAGGCGATCGGCTTGGGATCCAACATCTCCTACAACGATCTCAAGTCCTATGACTCTGACGGTGTGATCATGACGGGCGTCAATGCCAACGATCTGGCCGGCGCCATTCTGGGAACCTCCATCAACAACAAGCCGGGAAGCGACCGGATCGATGGTGGTGCCGGTGACGACATTCTGTTCGGGGATGCCATCCATTTTGCCGGCATCAACGGTGAAGGCTACGCGGCCATCAAGCAGTATGTAGCCGGCAAGCTGAGCGCAGGCTCGGTGACCGTTGCTCAGGTCCATGACTACATCACGGACCATGCCAGCGAGTTTGATCAGTCCTCCACCAATGACAAGGCGGATGTGCTGATTGGAGGGGAGGGCAACGATATCCTGTTTGGTCAGGGTGGTAACGACATTCTCGATGGTGGTGCCGGCAACGATATACTGTTCGGCGGTGCCGGTGACGACATGCTGCTCGGTGGTCTAGGCGATGACCAGCTCTATGGTGGTAGCGGCAACGATACCCTGTATGGTGGCGCCGGCAACGACACCCTGAGCGGCGGTCTGGGCAACGACATTCTGGTCGGCGGGCTTGGCAATGACATCCTCAAGGGAGATGGTGGTGCCGATACCTTCACCTGGCTGCAGGGCGATACCACTGCGGGTAGCGTTGCTAAGGACTACGTGGTCGACTTCTCCAAGGCGGAAGGTGACAAGCTGGATCTGAGCGATTTGCTGGATCACGATGGTTCTCACAGTACGACCGATCTGAAGAGTCTGCTCTCGGTGTTCCAGGACAATGAAGGGGTGCACCTGCAGGTCAAGGAGAGCAGTACTGCGCCGGTGACTCAGGAGATTGTGCTGATGAACCATACCTTCGACAGTCTGACGGGCGGTTCTGGCACCACGGCCAATCAGGTGATCGATTACATGTTGACCAACAACATGCTCGATATCGACAAGTAAGCCCAACTCGGGACAATAAAAAAGCGGCAGAGTAATCTGCCGCTTTTTTTATCTTTGCAGGGAAGCGAAATCAGTTGCCGAGGGTGGCGAACAGGCTCTGCTCCAGGGTGCCGCGGGAGACACAGACCGGCTTGATGGACGGGGCCGGTACGCGCTCGCCTGAGGATTCAACGAAGAACAGCTCGGTGTTGCCCTTGACGTTGACGGTGGCCACGCTGCTGTTACCGCTCTGGGTGATGATCAGGTTGATCTGCAGATTCGGGTTGCCCAGTGCAACTTTGGAACCCATGGTACCGCAGTCCAGCCACTCCAGCCCGTCGGCTGACTGGTTGACGTTGGCGGTCATCAGGCCGGAGCCACGCTGGCTGTTTTCGATGGTGAGGCCGTGATCGGTGAACCACTTCTCGGCGCGAGCCCACACCAGATCCACCGGGATCGCCATCTCCTGAGTATTGTTGGTTGCCTTGGCAATTGGCGGGTTGTAGCGATACTCCTCACCGCCGTTATTGTCACCAGCACAACCAACCAGCAGCAGCGCCAATGCGCTCCCCATAATCTTTTTCATCTTGTTTCTCTCGTCCATATCACCAGGCCATTGGCCAACCGGCGCCTATTATCGCCGGAGCGACAATCTCTGTCAGCAACCATCCAGCGTTCGATGTTATGGGGAGGTGATCGGGGTGCTTTACAAAATTGGTTTGCTATCATAGATTTGCTCGAAATTCCTCCATAAGCACCCCTGTGACCAACATGCTCACCCCGGATCTGCTGCAGCAGATCATCGACCAATTGCCAATGAGTATCTTCTGTCGAGATAGTCATGGGCGTTACCTGTTCGCCAATCGTGAGTTCGCCCGTGAAGCCAAGCTGGAGTCGCCTGCCGAGGTAGTCGGCAAGACAGATGCAGATATGCCCTGGGGCGATCTCTTTCGCAGTGAGGATGAGCAGCTGCTTGCCGGAGGCGTGCCGATGCTGTATCAGCAGCTTCATTGCAACCGGGGCGGGAATACCTGCTGGATGGAGGTGCACAAGGTGCCTCTTTACACTCCGCAGGGGGAAGCTTGCGCAGTGTTCGGGGTGGTTAACGAGATTGCCCAGCGCAAGAGCCTGGAACAGACGGTCAAAAAGCAGCAGTTGTTGCAGCGTTTTCTGCTCGATGCCATTCCTGACTTGATCCGTTTCGATGATCATAACGGGGTATTGCTGGAGTGCAATCAGGCGTTTCTTGACTTTATCGGCCAGGGGGCGGATGAGGTGCTGGGTCAGCAACTGCCGTTCCGGTTGGCGGCGCCGCAGGGGATGGGTCATGGCGAGTGCTGTCTGTTGGATGCCAGCGGGCAGGGGCGACACATGGAGATCACCCGGGTCGATGTCCCCGATGGTGACGGCCACTCCCTCGGGATCCTGACGCTGGGGCGTGACATCACAGGCCTGCGCACCACTCAGGCGCAGTTGCAGCAGGAGCAGCACTACGACAGTCTGACCGGGCTGCTCAAACTCTCCCGGTTCTTGCAGACCAGCCGCCATCTTGGGGGACGCAGTGCCACATTGGTGCTGGTCGATCTGCACCATTTTCGTGAGATCAACGATCGCTTCGGGATCCGGATTGCCGACCGCTTGCTGAGCCAGGTGGCCAAGCGGTTGCAGCAGCTGGTACCGCCGCGTTCCCTGCTCTGTCGGGTCGCTGCCGATGACTTCAGCCTGTTGTTGCCCGACTTCAACGAGCCATTGCAGGGGTGGAGCCAGCATCTGCAGCAGCAGTTGATGGAGCACTATCAGGTGGAAGATCACCGCATCCAGATCCCGGTGTTTCTCGGGCTGGCCCAGGGGCGGGCAAGCGATGCCGAGCGGTTGCTCAGTCATGCCGAGGCTGCGCTGGCGCAGGGCAAACGGCAGCAGCAGTACTGCACCCTGTTTGATCCCGAGCTGCATGCCCGGCTCAAGCGGCGTCAGTTGATCGCCGCCCAGTTGCCGCTCGCCATCAAGTCCGCCCAGCTGGTTGCCGTCTATCAGCCCATCATCTGTACCCGCACCCACCGGCTGCATGGCGCCGAGCTGCTCTGTCGCTGGCCCCATCCCGAGCTTGGGATGATCTCCCCCGACGAATTCATTCCGTTGGCGGAAGAGATGGGGATCATCGGTCAACTGGGCCAGCTGATGCTGGAGCAGGGCTGTGCCCAGCTGGCTCAGTGGCAAACTGCGCAGCCGGATATGGTGCTCTCCATCAACCTCTCGCCGCTGCAGTTCCGTGATCCGGCGCTCTGTGAGCGGGTCTCAGCCTGCATCGCTCGCCATGGTCTCAAGGCCAGTCAACTGGAGCTGGAGATCACTGAAGGGGTACTGATGGAGAATGCCGACGAGATTGAGACCAACCTCGACAACCTGATCGCCGCCGGTTTTCAGCTGGCCATCGACGACTTCGGTACCGGTTACTGCTCGCTGGCCTATCTGCCGCGTTTGCAGGTGGCGACCCTCAAGCTGGATCGCAGCTTCACTCAGGGGTTGGCTAGTAATAGCGCGACCACCGCTATCGTGCGTTCGGTTATCGGGTTGGGTCATGAGCTGGGGATCCGGATCACCGCCGAAGGGGTGGAAACACCCGAGCAGCAGCTGTGGCTGACCGAGGCGGGGTGTGATCGGCTACAGGGCTATCTGTTCAGTCGCCCCCTGCCGCCGGCGGAGTTTGCTGCCAGCTATCTGGCGTGAGAGATCGTCAGAAACAACAAGGCCACCGCAAGGTGGCCTTGTTGTTTTACGATGAAGGCAGGATCAATCCTGGAAGTAGGTGCCCCAACCATCGTAATCCACCCCATATTTTTCCAGGATGGGCAGCATCTTGGCGATATCGGCGACGATCGCTTCGACATTCAGCTTGCACTCGATGGTGGCATCGAAGCAGAAGATGGTGGCGCCGTCATCCAGTTCCATCTCTTCGGCATCGGTCACTTCAAAACCGGCCTTGAACAGGTCAACCGCTGCTTTTTCCAGACGGTCGAAATCCTGGCAGGCGAAGTGGTGCTCGATGTCGTAATCCGCATCGGGATTGCTGCCATCGGCCAGCAGTTCGTTGACGATCTCGGTGGTCTCATCACGCCACTCTTGCATATTCAGACTCATGTTGCCTCCAGGCGGTATCATTGCGGCAAAGCATACTCGCAGAGTGGATTCGGCTCAATGCGGCGGACCCACTGAACCTCGAATTTCCATCATATTGGCGCAGCCTGCAGGGTGTTCAGAGGCCAGCAAGTACGGCAAACAGGACTGAAATGGATAATAAATGGCCGCTTCGTTCGGTTGTTGAGCGAACGCGCTTTTTATCGTGCCATCATGGTTGACACTCTGCGCTGGAAAGGGTTTAATGCGCGCCGTTGCCCAGATAGCTCAGTCGGTAGAGCAGGGGATTGAAAATCCCCGTGTCGGCGGTTCGATTCCGTCTCTGGGCACCAATTACAATTCCTCCTTAGTTCAGTCGGTAGAACGGCGGACTGTTAATCCGTATGTCACTGGTTCAAGTCCAGTAGGAGGAGCCAAATTCGAAAAGCCCGCTCAATCGAGCGGGCTTTTTCATTTCTAGTTGCTGTTGCATGCGGCCAAAAAGAGCGTCGCGCCACAGGTGGCACTGAACAGCAGCATTCCGGTCTGCAACATGCTGCCAGGGCATGGCTTCTTCTCTCTTTTTCTGGCCCTGATCCACTTCGGTTTCATCACATTCCCTTATCCATTTTGTCGGCCTGAATGGCTGCACTCCTGTGCAGGCGAGCCATCTTTGTTGAATGGCGCCATGGCGTCAATCTCCCCTGCAAAACAATTAATTCAGCACTGTTGAAGAGCTGCTGGTCGGGTGATGTTTCGACCTTTAATCCATTGTTAACATTTTGGAAAACCGGAGTGACCCTGTGGCTGGGCGGGGCTATGATGGGGTCAATAATGTTCCCATCCTGACGGAGAGATCCCAGATGAACAGCCCTTTGAGCTATGTACTGGACGGCATTCATTGCGAGCCGCACTTTTTTACCGTTCCCCTCGATCATGATGAGCCGGATGGTGACAGCATTACCCTGTTTGCCCGCACCCTCTGCCGTAAAGACAAGCTCGATGAGAAGTTGCCTTGGCTGCTGTTTCTGCAAGGTGGGCCGGGATTCGGGGCGCCGCGTCCGACGGCCAACAGTGGCTGGCTCAAGCGGGCGTTGCAGGAGTTCCGAGTGCTGCTGCTGGATCAGCGTGGCACCGGGATGTCGAGCCCCATTCACGGGCATAGTCTGGCCAAAATGACCCCGGCTGAGCAGGCGGAGTATCTCGGCCATTTTCGCGCCGACAGCATAGTGCAAGATGCCGAGTTCATCCGGCAGGAGCTCAGCCCCAAGCATCGCTGGAGCCTGCTTGGTCAGAGCTTTGGCGGTTTTTGCTGCCTGACCTATCTCTCGCTCTTCCCCGATAGCCTGCGGGAGGTCTATATCACCGGCGGCATCGCGCCGATTGGCCGCAGCGCCGAGGAGGTTTACCGCGCCACCTATCAGCGGGTGGCTGACAAGAACCGAGCCTTCTTCGCCCGCTTCCCCCACGCTCAGGGGATTGCCAACCGGTTGGCCAACCATCTGCACCAGCACGATGTGCGACTGCCCAACGGCCAGCGCCTTACGGTGGAGCAGTTCCAGCAGCAAGGGCTGGATCTCGGCGCTACGGGTGCCTTTGAGGAACTTTATTACCTGCTGGAAGAGGCCTTTATCGGCGACAAGCTGAGCCCGGCCTTTCTCTATCAGGTGCAGAGCATGCAGCCATTCAATACCAACCCGCTGTTTGCCATCCTGCACGAGGCTATCTACGCCGAAGGGGAGGCGACTCGCTGGGCGGCAGATCGGGTCAGAGGGGAGTTTCCTGCGGTGAACTGGGCGCCCGGCAAGGATTTCGCCTTCACCGGCGAGATGGTTTACCCCTGGATGTTCGAGCAGTTCCGCGAGTTGCTGCCCCTGAAAGAGGCGGCCCATCTGCTGGCCAACAAGGCGGACTGGGGGGCGCTCTATGACCCGGCCCAGCTGGCCCGCAACCAGGTGCCGGTAGCCTGCGCCGTCTATGCCGAGGATATGTATGTGGAGTTTGACTACAGTCGCGAAACTCTGCGTGGTCTTGGCAACAGTCGCGCCTGGATCACCAATGAATATGAGCACAACGGTTTGCGTGCCGATGGTGAGGCGATTCTTGATCGTCTGATCGCGTTGAATCGCGACCGTTAATTGCCGTTATCGGCAACCATCGCGGGAGCTCGGATTCCCGCGATGGTTGTGATGGATGGTTGTTATGAAAGCGTGACTCCCTGAACCTTGCCCCGTATCCGCCAGAGGATGAGTGGATAGCCGGCTGATTAATTTCCCCCTCTTTCACTGTCTCTGTCGATCCCTCACCATATACTTGCCAAACGACTCTGTATTGAGCCGCGGTCAAATCGATTGACCAACCCGTGCTCGTTACCATTAGAAAGTCGCTCTGATGTTCTGTATCCCGCGTATCAGATATGCCATCTCTGCATGCCCCGCAATCCGGGGGAGGGGATGGTCGTGCTTTTCAATCAAGATAAGGATGTATGATGAGAAAGTCTCTGTTGGTCAGCTCCCTGTTGCTGTGCCCTGTCGTGTTTGCTGCCACCCCCCATTGGGAATATAGCGGTGAGGCGGGGCCTGCCCACTGGGCCAAGCTGACCCCTGAGTTTGGTCAGTGTGCGGGCAGCAATCAGTCGCCAGTTGACCTGAACGGATTGGTCGAGGCCAAACTGGCCCCGCTGGTACTCCACTATCAGGCGGGTGGCAATACAGTGGTCAACAACGGTCATACCGTGCAGGTCGGTTATGCCCCGGGTAGCACCTTGCAACTCGATGGCACCACGTTTGAACTCAAGCAGTTCCATTTCCACGCCCCGAGTGAAAACCTCATCGAGGGCACATCCTATCCGCTGGAAGGGCATCTGGTACACGTCAGTGACAAGGGAGAGATCGCCGTGGTGGCGGTGATGTTCGAGGCTGGCAAGGCCAATCCGGCGCTGGCGGCAGCCTGGAGAGCATTACCGGCCAAGGTGGGGGAGACCCAGGCCCTCAAGGCGCCGCTCTCTGCTGAGCAACTGCTGCCCGAAAGCCGTGACTACTACCGCTTCAGCGGTTCCCTCACCACGCCTCCCTGCTCGGAAGGAGTGCGCTGGCTGGTGATGAAGCAGCCAGTCGAGGTCAGTCAGGCCCAGATCGACACCTTCAAGGCGGTGATGCACCACCCCAACAACCGGCCGGTGCAACCGCTCAATGGGCGCGTGGTGCTGCAATAACACAGCGTTGCAATAGCGCTTCAGATAGCAAAAACAACAAGAGGGCCGCGAGGCCCTCTTTTACATGGCGAGGTATCGGCGAGCGATCAGAGGCTGGCGGCGATCCGGGCGCCAAGTGCCGCGTTGTTCAGTACCAGCTGGATGTTGGCCGCCAGCGAGTTGCCGCCAGTCAGCTCGCAGACACGGGCCAGCAGGAAGGGAGTCGAAGCCTTGCCCTTGATCCCCTGCTCGTCCGCTTCATGGAGCGCCTGGGCAATGGCTGCGTCGATATCGGCTTTTGGCATGGCGTGTGCGCTCGGGATGGGGTTGGCCACCACGGCACCGCCCGCCAGTCCCAGCTCCCACTTGAGGCGCAGCGCTTCGGCGATGGCTGCCGGGGTATCGAGGCGATAATCGACCTTGAAGCCGCTCTCGCGGGTGTAGAAGGCGGGCAGCTCCTCGGTTTGATAGCCGATCACCGGCACGCCCTGGGTCTCCAGATACTCCAGGGTCAGCCCGATATCGAGGATCGACTTGGCACCGGCACAGACTACGGCTACCGGCGTTTGCGCCAGCTCCTGCAGATCGGCGGAGATATCGAAGGTCTCCTGCGCGCCGCGATGTACCCCGCCAATGCCACCGGTGGCAAAGACCCGGATCCCCGCCATGGCGGCGATGATCATGGTGGAGGCGACCGTGGTGGCCCCCATCCCCTTGCGCGCCAGCACGAACGGAATGTCGCGGCGGCTGCACTTGGTCACGTCGTGGCCAGCCCGGCCCAGTGCTTCCAGCGCACCGGCATCGAGACCCACTTTGAGGCGGCCGTCTAGAATGGCGATGGTCGCCGGAATGGCGCCGTTATCGCGCACCACCTGTTCAACCTGACGGGCCGTCTCCACGTTCTGTGGATAGGGCATGCCGTGGGAGATGATGGTGGATTCGAGGGCGACCACCGGTTTGCCGGCGGCCAGCGCGGCAGCCACTTCCGGTTGGATATCGAGGTAAGCGTTCAGCATGAGTACTCCTCCAGTATGCGGTCAACGGCGGTCTTGCTCAGACCGGAAAAAACGGTATCGGAACAATTGACGGTGAGGGCGGCGCAGCCCAGGGCAAAGCGGGTGGTTTGGGCTATGTCGAGCTCTTGCAGCCAGGCGTGGGCGAGGCCAGCCATAAAGGCATCCCCGCCGCCGGTGACGTTGAGCACCGGACTGCCCAGCACCGGCAGGTGGCCCTGCTGCTCGCCATCGCTGTAGAAGATCCCCTGTTCACCCAGACTGAGGAACAGCCGCTTGACCCCGGCGCGGTGGAACCAAGCGGCAACCATTGGCCAAGTTTCGGGCCCGGCGATGGTCATGCCGCACAGCTGTTCAGCCTCGCTGCGATTGGGTTTGAGGGTGTGGATTTTGCCGAGCCAGGGGCGGATCTTCTCCACCTTGGCCACCGAAACGGTATCGACAAAGATGGCGTGCTCACCTTGCCGCTCGAACAGCCAGTCGAGGGTATGGATGGCCAGATTGGTATCGAGCACCCAGAGCCGGGCACCGCCGAGAAAGCCACCGAGTGGGCTCAGGCGGGCAGGAGTGAGCTGCTCGATAATAGCCATGTCATTGATGGCGCAGCTCATTTCGCCGCTGCCATCATGCAGGCTGAGATAACAGGAGGTGGTGTGGCCATCGAGCACCAGAGTCTGGCGCACATCGACGCCAGCCCGCTGGCTCACTTCCAATAGATGGTGGCCATACTGGTCGTTGCCGACTGCAGTCAGCAGTCGGGTATCACTGCCGAGCCGCGCCAGATTCTCGGCGATATTGCGGCCGACACCGCCCGCCGAGGTGCGCACCTTGCCCGGGTTGGAGTCGCCGAGCAGCAGGTTGTCGTGGCTGGTGCCGCAAATATCCATATTGGCACCGCCGATCACCACTACGTAGGGGCCCTCCCGCAGTACATAACCTCTGCCTTGCACATATCCCTGCCGGATCAGGCTGGAGATGTGGCTGGCCAGCGCGGAGCGGCTGATGCCAAGGCGATCGGCCAGCTCCTGCTGGGCAATCATGGGATCCTGACGCAGCAGGGCGAGGATCTCTTGTTCACGCTCAGTCATAGACAAACATCCATTTACAAACGTTTGTCCATTATTGCTGGTAAACGTTTGCTGGCTATCGGCTTGTACAAAATTTGTCGGTTTGCGCACAAAAAATCGACATTCAAAGCTGGGTTAGCAAGCGGTTGAGCCGGGGATGGGACTTTTAACGGGTCGGTGGCCCTGCAACGGCTTATAATGGCCGCCGCAAGATGAGGAGATATGATGGAAAAGAGTGCATTCTGCTGCGTGGGGCTGGTCAATCCCAAGTCTCCGGAAAATGTCGGCTCCGTGATGCGGGCTGCGGGTTGTTATGGGGTGGATGAGGTCTACTACACCGGCAACCGCTTCGAGCTGGCGCGCCGCTTTGCCACTGATACCAAGCAGATGGTGGAGAAGATCCCGCTGCTCGGGGTGGATGATCTGATGGCGTTTATCCCGCAGGGATGCGTGCCCGTGGTGGTTGATCTGATCGATGGCGCCACGCCGCTCCCCGACTATGTCCATCCGGAACGCGCTTTTTATATCTTCGGGCCGGAGGATGGTACGCTCGATCCCGCCCTCTATGGCGCGGTGAAAGATGTGGTTTATGTGCCGACCCAGGGCTGCATGAATCTGGCCGCCTCGGTCAATGTGATCCTCTATGACCGCTTGGCGAAGGGGTTCCGGCAACCCTGAGTTGTGGCGTGGCAACGGTGACTCAAACCGCAATGGACAAGGTGTTGCTTATGGGCAGGTTGCTGGCGGTGGTCACTGTTGACGGGGCTGCGGCATCCTTCTCTTTCCCCTATGGTGGGATCAGTTTTCGCCGGCCTTGACCGCCTGCTCCTCGAGAAAGTCGCGGTAGTATTCATAGAGGTGATAATTGCGATATATCTCGGCCAGCGTGCCGCGACGGATCAGATTCACCATCTCCTGATCCCACAGCTGCAGTAGCCGCTCGCCCCGTTCGGTATCGGCAAAAATGGGGTAAGTCGGGATCCAGCGCAAAATGGTGCGGTACATATTGGCCGGGGTCTCATCGGCTGCATGGAGCACGCCAGCGGTCAGGTAATAGCGATAGCGCCCCTTGCCAATCAGCTGCAGGGCCATCTCATGGTTGTCGATCTCGTGCCATCGCATGGTGACCGGAAGATATTTATCCAGCACCCATCCTCGCCGCCAGAGGACGGTCTCTCCCTCCAGGCTGCGCTCTCCCCGCCATTGTGGCTGCCACTGCTTGAGCATGAAGACGGTCACATCATCGGCGGAGGCTGGCTGATGGGGCTGCTTGACCCCCTTGACCTCATCCAGATAGACACTCATCGCCATATCCCCCTCTTGCCTGGCTACCATGGCGACGGCACGTTTGTAGGGCACGATATGGGGCACGATCTGATAGCCGTGGGGTTGGTAGATGGTTAGCACCAGATCGAGATAGATACCGCGGCCATCCGGTTGGCAGAAACCGGGCCAGCCATCGCAATAGACGTGAATATCGGCTGTGCGAGCGTGGGTGATCGCACACAGAGAGCAAAGCAGCAAACAACCGATGCGCAGCATGGTCAGCATTATCCTCGCAGGGGTGAGGAGAGCATTTATCACCTGATTTATACCATGCCATTGATCGCGGCGGGCGGAGAAAACATCCCGCATCTCCATTTTGCGACAGGGTCGAGGGTTATTTGCGGTCGGATCGTTATGATCGAGTAAAGATTCAATAGCACCCCAATCAGTAGAGGAGACTGCATTATGCCATCGATCAAGACTCTGCTCTGTCCAGTCGATTTTTCCCAAATGTCTCGCGCGGTACTCGACTATGCCGTTTTCATGGCACAGAGCCATCAGGCCCAGCTCAAGCTGATCCACGTGGTTGATCAACTGCACGGTTTTGACAGTTACAAGATCCTTCATATGACGGCCATCGAGATAACCCACGAGATGGAGCGTCAGGCCAGAACCCAGCTCAAAGAGCTGGTTGCCACCCTGCCGATCCCGGCCACCTTTGATATTCGCTTTGGCCGCGCCGCCGATGAGATCGTTATTCAGGCCAAGGAGGATGAGGTTGAGCTGATCGTGATGGGCAGCCACGGCCGCTCCGGTATCAGCCATCTGCTGGTAGGCAGTGTCGCCGAGTCTGTGGTGCGTCATGCACCCTGTCCGGTACTGGTGGTGCGCCAATAACGCGCCACGTTTAGTGTGAAAAGCGTAACAAACAAGGCCAGCGATTGCTGGCCTTGCGTTTTCTGGTGTTGTGCCCGCTAGCCGTGAGCGTAGATGACACTCCCCCCCTTGATGGTATCTATGATAGCTCTGGCCTGCTCTTTGGGCAGGGCGGGGCAACCCCAACTGCGGCCCAGCTTGTCATATTTGCGCAAATGGGTTGGGCTGGCATAGGCGGCGCCATGTACTACGATGGCACGTTTGCGGGCATTGCTGTTCTTGCCGGGGCTGAGCCCGTCCAGCCGCAGGGAGTAGCCATGCTTGCCCAGATAGGTTTCTGCGGTGCGATAGACGCCAAGGGAACTTTGGCGGGAGTTGAGCTGGTTGGAAAAGCGTTTTGCGGCCAGTTCACCTGAGTTGCGGCCATGACTGACCCAGGTGTGATAGAGCAGCTTGTGGCGTTTCATATCGATGACAAACAGCCTGCGCTGGGTGGATGGCTTGCTGTAATCGATGATGGTGAGAATGGGTTTGCGTTTGTGGCGCACGGTTTGATAACTGTTGAGGGCCTGACGAAAGGTCTGTTTATCCAGCTTGCCGGCCAGACCCAGTTGACGATAGAGGCTCTGATCCCAGCTGGCGTCTGCCGTACTGCTCCAGATGAGCGATATCAACAGCAGTGGCAACAGCAGCCATCCGCGTTGCCAGTCTATGTTCCCGCGCGCTTGTCTCATCCGTGAATATCTCCTTGTCACTCCCTGTCAACGACGCGGATATTGCCATCAATCCGCTCGATAGTTATATGCAAGGTGCTGAAAAGGCGCAATAAAAAACCGGCCGCAGAGCGGCCGGAAGTAATTCAAACAGTAGACATTGGTATCACAGGGTATAACTGACTTCCAATTACTTAGAAGTTGTACTGCAGGGCAACCGCGACTACGTCATCGGTGTTCTTGCCCAGAGAGTTGGTGGACTTGCCATCTACGGAGTCCAGCAGGTTCAGCTTGTAATCAACGTAGGCGTTGAAGTTCTCGGTGAAGTTGTACCAGGCACCGATAGATACGTACTCGGTGTAGGTATCATCGATACCACGAGCGGAGTCTTTCACGTCAGTGCGCAGGTAGGCCAGAGAAGGCTTGAACTTGCCGATGGTGTACTGGGCAACGGCTTCGTAGCCATCCATCTTCTCGGCGTAACCGTTGTTGACGAACAGGTGGTCTTCACCGTGGGAGTAGGTTGCAGCCAGGTAGAGGTCGCCAGTTGCATATTTGGCGCCGAAGCCCATCAGCTTGGCATCCTTGTCGCCACCGAAGGCGGCGTAGCGAGCTTGCTCGTCAGTCTTGCCAGCCTGGTTATAGGCAGCACCCAGGCTCAGGCCCATATCGAAATCGTAGTTGGCAGATACTGCGAAGCCTTCAGCAGAACCTTTGCTATTCCAGCTTTCGCCGTTGTAGGTGTTGCCGTTGAAAGATTCAGTGATTGCACTGCGACCGGCGTTTTGCGGATCGTTGTTACCGGTGAACTGGGCACCCAGAGTCAGACCCTGATAGGTGTAGATGTACTGGGCCAGACCGTTGGTACGGCCGGTGCCGAATACTTCGGTATCTTTGCCCAGGCCGTCACCGCCCCACTCAGGCAGAACGTCGGTATAGTTGTTGACGGCCTTGGTGAACAGGCCATCCTGACGACCATAGCTGAAGGCGCCGAAACGGTCGTGCTTGATGCCGGCATAGGCATAACGCAGCTCGTCGTTGTCAGAACCGGAAGTCGGCAGGTTGTACTCGGCAAAGCCGAACGCCTTCATCTCGGGAGCAATCTTGGTCTCGCCAGCAACGTGCAGACGGAAGTAGCTCTGGTCACCTTCGGAACCGTTGTCGTCAGTACCGTAGTAAGCACCTTGTGCACGGCCGCCGATTTCCAGCTTGGTATCGTTCTGGTTGTAAACGGTAGCAGCATGGGCGCCGCTCGCCAGCAGCAGGCTGGAGATGGCAATAGTCAGTGCAGACTTCTTCATATGCGTTATTCCTCTGATGTAAACACTTCCGAACTTGTTGTCGGTTCTGTGAAATCGGAAATAGTCCGATAGCCACACGGTAGGCGTCCCAACCTTGACTGGGCCTGAATCCATCGTTGTTTAATTGAGGTGACGAGGTCGTTATCAAGTCTGGGTGTGACGGTTTTTGACAAGATAAAAAGAGATTAAATTCAATGAATTATTTTCTAGTGACTTTTTTGACATCAAGGCAGTTCTGAGCAACAAGGTCGATGGCTCAAGTTGTGAGCTAGATCACGCAGGGGAGAATGGGGCGGTGCGGGAAAAACCGGGCGGGAGCCTTGCAAGGCTCCCCCCAGTGATCAGATGGGCTTTTGCCACAGGGTCAGCAGCAGATCCTGTTCCAGTTCATTCGGGCCCTGTTGAGCGAAAGCGTGACGCTGCTCACCGGTTGCCCGCCAGCCAAGACGGCTGGTCTCCAGAATAAAGCTGCGCATGGCCTGATCCATGGTGAGGCTGAACTGGCAGCGTTGTTGAGTCACCGGATTCAGGCCGCCGAGGGTTGGCCAGCTGAGGGGGTGTTCCATGCTCACCGGATTGAGGCTGACCCGCAGTTGCCACTGATGGCGCGGGCCCGGCTGCAGATAGAGCAGATAGCCACCGGGGGCCAGCCAGCTGACAAGCTGCTCGGTCTTGACCTTGAGATCGTTGACCAGCAGCACCTGAGCAGAGCCCGGTTGCAACGGCGCGCGAGCGGGATCGGCAATGACAAACTGGCCGTCCGGCTGCGCTTTTTTGGCGGCAAAGATGGTGTTCTTGGCGATATCAACCCCAGCAAACTGCCAGCCGGGCAGGCGCTCTGCCAGCGCGCGGCAGTAATAGCCTTCACCGCACCCAAGATGGATCAGCTCTTGTGAGGCCAGCGGAGCGAGCAGGCCGGCCATGGCCTCAACCAGCGGCAATTGGTGGCCGGCCTCCAGGAAATGGTGCTTGGCGCGCATCAGGGCACGGCTGTCGCTGTCTTTGGGGTTTTTCTTGCCAGGGATGAGATCCAGATAACCTTCCGGTGCCGGATCGAAGTGATGCTTGTTGTCGCAATAGCGGCCCTGGGAGGCTTCATGAAGATGGAGCGGACTGCGGCAACGGGGACATTGAAGATGCATAGTAACTCTCTGGGCGAATGCCGGAACAGTGAAGGGCGTTCGGGATTATAGGGGAGAGGATCAAAAAAGGCTGCCGTAGCAGCCTTTTTTATCCCAAGGCCTCAGTCAGGCCTGCGGACGGGTCATCAGCGAGTGCCAAATACCACAATGGTCTTGCCGTGAGCAGAGATGAGCTCCTGCTCTTCCAGCATCTTCAGGATGCGGCCCACGGTTTCACGGGAGCAGCCGACGATCTGGCCGATCTCCTGACGGGTGATCTTGATCTGCATGCCATCCGGGTGGGTCATGGCATCCGGCTGTTTGGCCAGGTTGAGCAGGGTCTGGGCAATCCGGCCGGTCACATCCAGGAAGGCGAGGTTACCCACTTTCTGGCTGGTGTGTTGCAGGCGCTTGGCCATCTGGCCAGAGAGACGCATCAGAATGTCCGGGTTGACCTGGATCAGCTGGCGGAACTTCTTGTAGGAGATCTCTGCCACTTCGCAAGAGCCTTTCGCGCGAACCCAGGCGGAGCGCTCGGGATTCTCGTTCTCCTCGAACATCCCCATCTCGCCCAGGAAATCGCCCTGGTTCAGATAGGAGAGGATCATCTCTTTGCCCTCATCGTCCTTGATCAAGACGGCCACAGTGCCTTTGACGATGTAGTAGAGGGTCTCCGCTTTTTCACCCGCATGGATCAGGGTGCTCTTGGCGGGATACTTATGAATGTGGCAGTGCGACAAGAACCATTCCAGGGTGGGATCGCTTTGCGGTTTGCCAATGACCATGAGAATTCCTCTGTAGTGTCTTTTTATGGACTTGTGCGTCCGGGCAAGCTGCCAATCTTGCCATTCCTTGTATTGGTCGCAGTAGGATAAGAGCCTTTGCCTGTGCTGACAAGGCTTTGCGGGCTTTTGACAGAGCCCTTTGAGTAATGCCTGCTGCGCCGCTTCGGCCATTCTAGGGAAGATAGAGGTCGGAGATGTTGATTTTGATCTATTTCCATCCCAACTCCCCCTGTTCGGCAGAGATAAGCGACTGGGTTATGCTAGGGATCCATCATCATGATTAACAGGAGAGAGTGCGAGATGAAAGCCAAGGTCAGATGGGTGGAAGGGATGAAGTTTGTGGGTGAGAGTGAATCCGGTCACAAGGTGATCCTGGATGGTGCCAACCCCGGTGAGGGGGCCAGCCCGATGGAGATGATCCTGCTGGCGGTCGGTGGCTGCAGCTCCATTGATGTGGTTTCCATCCTCGAAAAAGCGCGCCAGTCGGTGACCGCATGCCATGTCGATGTCAGTGGCGAACGGGTCGATAGCGTGCCCCGGGTTTTCGAGAAGATTAATCTGCACTTCGTGGTGACAGGCAAGGGATTGGCAGAGAAACAGGTGGCCAGAGCGGTCGCTCTGTCGATGGAAAAATACTGTTCTGTTTCCCTGATGTTGGAAAAAGCGGTACAAATTACCCATAGTTATCAAATTGTTGAAGCTTGATAACGATAGTTTCGTTGGTACCCTGGCATAAGGCCGTTAAGTAAGGCCACTGCACAAGGCCATGACATAAAGCCATTACATAAGGAAAGTGCAATGAAAAAATTGATCGCTCTGCTTCCCCTTTTGGGCCTGGCGGCGTGCAGCAGCCCGCAACCTACCCAGTATCAATACAGCCAATACCAGTGTGGCGAAGAGATGCTGGCCGTTACCTATGATGCCCAGGCTGACATGGTGCAGTTCCCCTATGCCGGGGTTTATCACAAGCTGGCGCGCGTTGAGTCTGAATCTGGCGCCAAATATTCCGACAGCGTCACCACCTTCTGGAATCAGGACAAACAGGCTCTCCTCACCCAGAAAGGAGTCACGCTGCTGACCTGTACACTTAAATAGGTGACCACAGATAGCTGAAGGTGTGCGGCTTTGTGTCCGGGTCTGGCCTAGGCCGGATTGGGTCAAGAGGTTGAGACCACAAAAAACGGCTTGCCGGGAGGCAAGCCGTTTTTCTATCCATCCGTTATCACTAAGCAAACGCTAGTTGGTGGGGACGCGATTGAGCAGCTCAGCCGCGAGCTGTTGGCTGAGTGCCTGACGCTGGCTGTCTGCAATGCTCACATCGCTGGTCAGCTGGATGATGCTGCTCCAGACTGCTTTCTGGGTTTTGCGATCGAGCAGCACGATGGCCAGCGACCCTTTGCGCTGGTTGGCCGAGGCATATACCCCGGGTGTCATGCCAAGACGGGCGAAAATCTCGCCATCACTCATATCCTTGCCGCCCGCGACGCCGATGGCGACCCACAGATCCGCCTCGTCGAGCGGTGCACTCTGCCATCCCTTGCCATTGAGCTCCCGGCTTACCGCCTGCTGCATCGGCTCCAGCCACCCTTCCGCCAACTCACCGGCAAATTGATACTGTTCGGCCAGGGCGTAGCGCGGGGTTGCACCATAGGTCCAGTTGCCCATCGGGCGAACCAGCATGGTGCCGGACTCCAGCGTGGGGGCCGCCGGCCCGCTGCTGCAACCGCCAAGCAGGGCGAGCAGTGCCACAGAGAGATAAGCAAGCCGCATCGTGAACTCCTTTGAATCAGGTTATTTTGCCGGTTTCGATCAATTGCTGGATGAGCGGGCGCAGGATCAGCTCCATCGCAAAGCCCATCTTGCCACCCGGCACCACTATGGTGTTCATCCGCGACATGAATGAGCCATCGATCATCGACAGCAGGTAGGGGAAATCCACCTGCTTGATACCGCGAAACCGGATCACCAGCATACTCTCGTCCAGACTCGGGATCACCTTGGCGCTGAAGGGGTTGGAGGTATCCACCGTCGGCACCCGTTGGAAGTTGATATGGGTGCGCGAGAACTGCGGGGTGATGAAGTTGATGTAGTCATCCATGGAGCGAACGATGGAGTCGGTCACCGCCTCGCGGGAATGCCCTCGCTCCGAGGTATCGCGGATCAGCTTCTGGATCCACTCCAGGTTGACGATGGGCACCACGCCTATCAGAAAATCCACGTGGCGCGCTACATTGTGATCCTCGGTGACCACGCCGCCGTGAAGCCCTTCATAAAACAGCAGGTCGGTATTGCTGGGCAGATGCTGCCAGGGGGTAAAGGTGCCGGGCATCTGGTTGAAGGGCACCGCCTCGTCAAAGCTGTGCAGGTAGCGGCGATACTGGCCATTGCCATCCTGCCCATAGCCCTGAAAAAAGCTCTCCAGCAGCCCGAAGTCATTGGCCTCAGGGCCAAAATAGCTGATATGACGCCCCTGTTCGCGCGCCTTGCGGATCGCTACATCCATTTCCGGTCGGGTGTAGCGGTGAAAACTGTCACCTTCCACCACAGCCGCGGTATATCCCAGTTGATGGAACATGGAGCGAAAGGCGTTGGTGGAGGTGGAGGTGCCGGCACCGGACGAACCGGTAACAGCAATAATGGGGTGCTTGGCCGACATGGGATTCTCTCTTCCTTGGGAATTCCGTTATAAGGTCCGGATTGCGGTTGGGTCAAGACTGCTCGATGAAGCGGTCTTTCATCACGATATTCACCGATTCGTGCAGCTCGCTATAGACGATGACAGCTTTGCCTTGCTGTAATTGTTCTCTCACTGCATCGACTTTGACGCCAAGCGGTACATCCTGCTCTCCATATTCTGTTCCCTCCTGCAACACAAAGTGTTCGATCAGGTTGGTCAGGGTGTCGCCGTCCAGTTCTTGCCAGGGAATGATCATTTAAAGGTCTCACAGCAAAAGAGGTGATCGTCAGGCTATTGTTGTGTTGAATCCCGCGAATGCAATCACTTTTTACCTTTTCACCGGAGTCTGAGAGATGTTGTCTGAAGCGCAGCGCAGCGCGCCGTTAACCCTGACTGAGCATCTGGACAGCGCACGTCGAGAGGCGATTGCCCGAGGCATGGTGTGGTTCTGGTTGTTGAACTGGCTGGTGGTATTGTTTCTTTCGATACGCTACGAGGTTTACAGCCAGGTCGGGCTAGCCAGTGATGACAGCTTGCCCTGGCGCTTTCAGAGTGAGCTGGCCCTGGTCATGGTGGTGTTATTGCTGCTACCTGTTGTCAGCCTGTTTTGTGACCATCTGCAGGACCGCCTCTGGTTACGGATGGCTGCACTGGTGATGGTGCTATGGGGCGGACTCTGGACGCTGCACATCTACACGATTGGTCAGGTGGAGCTGCGGGGAGGGGTCAGCTATGCCAACGGGATCATGCGGCTCAACCTGCTGGCCGCGCTCATCGCGTTTTATCCCGATCGCAAGGTGTTGTATGGCTATCTCTTGGGCCCGATGACGGTGGGTGTGGGGTTGGAGCTCTTTTTGCGCGTCGATTTTCTCCAGATTTACCTGCTTGGCGTGTTGTTTGGCGTGATTGCGCTGGAGGTCGGCCGCCGCATGCTGCACCGCTGGTTTGAGTTGGCGATCATGCGGGAGCATGAAAATCTGATGCTGCTGCGCCAACTTGATCAGCTCGCCAAGCAAGATCCTCTGACCGGTGTTGCCAACCGGCGGCATTTCAATATCGAGTTGGATCGCGCGTTGGCCCATTGCCAGGAGAGCGGCGCTCCGCTATCGCTCATCCTGATCGATGTGGACTATTTCAAGCGCTTCAACGACCACTATGGCCATCAGGTGGGGGATATGTGTCTCAAGGAGGTGGCACAAGCGCTCAACCGTGCGGTACGCACGCCATCTGATCTGGTTGCCCGCTATGGCGGAGAAGAGTTTGTGCTGCTGCTGCCCAATACCGACCGTCAGGCGGCGGCCAGCGTGGCGCAGCGGCTGCAAGATGGCTTGGCCAGCCTGCAGCTGGAGCATCTGGCGTCCGATGTTGCCCCCTGGGTGACGGTGAGTCAGGGAATTGCCAGCAATGTCTCCGGTGAAGGGGCGAGCCAGTTGCTGGAGCGGGCCGATCAGGCGCTCTATCGGGCCAAGGAGTCGGGACGCAATCAGTTCTGTGTTGCAGAGTGACTCTGTTCGGCAATCCAGTGACTGATCCGCTCATCCAGCCAAAACCGTGGCCGCCAGGGCATGCCGTGCAGAAAGCCGACATGGCCGCCGCGCTGGCTCAGCTCATAGCGCACCGTGGGCGAGAGTTGCTCCGGCCGGGGAATGACCGCGTGTGACATAAAGGGATCGTCGGCGGCGTGCAGGATAAGGGTTGGGATGGGGATCTGAGTCAGCAGCGGTAGTCCCGAGCAGCTCTGGTAGTAGTGGGTGGCGCTGTGAAAGCCGTGCAGTGGCGCGGTGACCAGCTCGTCAAAATCGCGCAGGGTGGCAATCTGCTCCACTTGTCGAGGTTGCCAGCGTTCACTCGCTTTCTGCTGCTGGCTGATCTTGTTGAGCAGGTTGCGGCGCATGGTGCGTAGCAGATAGTTCTGATAGACCTTCGAGAAGCCCTGATTGACCCGCTCGGCGCAGCTCGCCAGTTGCAGCGGGGCCGAGACCACCACCGCCGCTTTCAATGCCGCAGGACAGGCCCGCGCCAGTAGATTGACCAGCATATTGCCACCCAGTGAAAAGCCGATGGCGATCAGCGGTTTGCCCGGAAAGCGCTGGCTCAGCTCGGCAATCAGCTCCTGCGCATCACCGATGGCGCCGGAGTGATAGGCCTGCAGGTGGCGATTGGGCTCGCCGCTGCAACCGCGAAAGTGCATCAGCACAGCCTCTCTGCCCTCTTGCTGCAGGTGGGCGAACAATCCCTTGGCGTAGTGGGAGTGAATGCTCCCCTCCAGCCCGTGAAATACCACTATCAGTGGCCGTTCATCAAGGCTGACTTCCCCGCTCCAGGCGAGGTCGACAAAGTCCCCATCCTGCAGTTCAAACCGCTCCGCCACAAAACGGGCAGGGGGGCGGCGCAGCCATTTGGGCAATATGGTCTGCAGATGAGGATTGCGTGCCCACCAGGGGGCGTGGAAGTGGCTCTCGGTCAGCATGGGGTCAGTCGGTCTGGGTCGAAGATAAGGAGGACGGGAGGCGTGTTCCTCCCGCCAGTCATTGGCTTATTTCAGCAGGCGATCGTGATGTTCGGCGCCGCGCAGCATGGCCTGGATCAGCTCATTGGCTTCGAACTTGGTCAGCGCCTCATGGGCTCCCACCTGATGGGCCCGCTCCACACTGATCTCGCTGGAGAGCGAGGTGTGCAGGATGATGTAGGCCCCCGCCAGTTTGCTGTCGCTCTGTACCTCGAAGGCCAGCTCGTAGCCATCAAGCCCCGGCATCTCGATATCGCTAACCAGAATGTCGATCGGGGTCTTCTGGCTTGCCCGCGTCTGCATCAGGGTCAGTGCATCCTTGCCATTGGTGCAGACCTCATAAGGGATATTGATGTAGTCCAGCGCGGCCATAAGCTGACGGCGAGCGACCGAGGAGTCATCGACCAGCAGGATCCGCATTGGCTTGATCCGCTCCCGCTGCACATCGGTCAGCACCGGATAGAGGTGGCTCGGATCGTCCGGATAGACCCGGGAGAGGATCAGCTCCACATCCAGCAGCTGGATCAGCTGGTCATTGACCCGGGTCACGCCGGTTACGAACACATTGTGACCGAGAGAGGCGGGGGGCGATTCGATATCGCGCCAGTTGCACTCGGTGATCTTGTCGATGCCTCGCACCAGAAAGCCCACCAGGGTGCGGCGGCAGTCGGTAATGATGATGAAGCAGTGGGGCATCTCCTCCTTGCTGATGGGGCGATAGCCCACCGCCATCGCCATGTCGATCACCGGAATGGTGGAGCCGCGCATATTGGCGGCCCCCAACACGGTCGGGTGCGAGTGGGGCATTGCCGTCAGCTGGGTGTAGGGCACTATCTCCTTCACCTTGAGGGTACCGATGGCAAAGGATTGTTTGGCTGAAAGGTGAAACAGCAACATGCCCTGGGATTGATTGGCTTTGCTCGTCATGGCAGATGTCCTGTTGGTCGAAACGTTGGCAGTCACTTCAGGCCTCTAGCATAAAGGATTACGGGGGGAATGGCCCTTCCTTGTTAACGACCATCTGGCAAAAAACTGGACTCATTCAGCCAATTTCGTTGGCGTATTCCATCGGCGTCCGGTTATTGAACGCCATCCTCGCCAACGCCCCATTGCTGGCAGGCCGCTTGCAACGCGGCCTCATCGGCATAACCCAGCTTGCTGGCCACCTGCGCGGGCTTGCTACCGCCCTTGAGCAATCTGAGCGCCTGCAGTAGCTGCCACTGTTGTTGCAATTCACTCCCTTCCACCGGCGCATCGGCTTGTTGTGCCCACAGTTGCAGAGACTCCGGTTGGCCATTGGCCAGCGCTTGCCAGCAGGCTTGCAGCTCACCGTGACCCTGCTGGCTGATGGCACACTGTTGCAGCTCATCCAGGATCACCTGCAGTCGCTGACCGTAGGCCCCTTGCCACTCTTTTGGACGTTGCCACAGAGCCAGCGAGTCGAGCAGGGCATCGAGCAGGGGCGTGGCCTGCAGCCAGCCTGCCTGCTGCGGCTGAACCACGCGCAAAGAGACATTCAGCTGATCGTACTCGCAACCGCGGAGGGGGCTGAAGGCTGCGAGGGCATCGGCGCAGAGCCAGAAGCTGCTGCCTGCCGGCAGCAACAGCTCATGTTGGCCCAGTCTCAGCAACGCGGCGCCACGGGTGATCCGCAACAGCTGCCCGACCGGAGTTCGTTTGCGGTTGCCGGCGTGCAGGCCCTGGCAGGAAAAATGGTGATACTCGATGGCGTGATGCATGTAAAAACCCTGATATGATGCTGCCTGGAGGTAACAAATATGGAAACCAGACGTAAAAAGCGCTTCATTGCCGGTGCAGTCTGCCCGGCGTGCGGCAAATTGGACAACATGATGCTGTATCTGGAGCATGGAGTCGAGAAGGTGACCTGCGTCGCCTGTGGCGATACCCAGGTACAAACGCCTGCCGAGGTCGACAAGCAGACTCGCGAGGCGGAAGAGGTGATCGGGGTGTTTCGCCCCTGATAAGGCAACAGCGGGTGGAATGCGGGTCTCCTCGCTGACGCTGTTGCCGTTTTTTTCGTCACGCGGTGGCGCCGCACGGCATATGCGCGGCCCGCTTTTTAGGGTATTCTGAGCCCGTTTTTTTCTATCCGCAGGATCCTGACATGAAAGTAGCTCCTCTGAGCGTGGTTACGCTGGAATACACAGTCACCGACGAGCACGGTGAAGTCATCGACAGCACTGTCGGCAAAGAGCCGCTGGTCTATCTGCACGGCACCCGTTACCTGGTCTCTGGCCTGGAAGCCGAGCTGGAAGGTCGCGCGGTAGGTGAAGCCTTCGAAGTGACTCTGGCACCGAGCCAGGCCTACGGCGAATATGACGAGACACTGGTACAAGAAGTACCAGGCGAGCTGTTCGACGGCATGGAAGTCTCCGAAGGGGATACTTTTGTGGCTGAAACCGACGATGGCCACCGTCCGGTGACCGTGGTTGAAGTGTCCGAAGAGTTCGTCAAGGTGGATGGCAACCATCCGCTGGCAGGCGTAACCCTGGGCTTCAAGGTCGAGATCAAGGACGTGCGCGCTGCCACTGCCGAAGAGCTGGCTCACGGCCACGTTCACGGTGCCGGTGGTTGCGGTCACGATCACGGTCATGACCACGATCACGGCGGCTGCTGTGGCGGTCATGGTCACGACCACGATGAGGATCACGACCACGGCGGTTGCTGCGGTGGTGCTGGCCACGGTCACGATCATGGCCACGACCACGGTGACGACCATGGTCACGGCGGCTGCTGCGGTGGCGGCGGTTGTGGTGGCAAGGGCCATCACCACTGATCACGACTATGCCGATGATAAGAAATCTGCCGTAGGAGTCATACCGAGCAATTAATGCTCATTAATTGCTCCTCCTTGGATGATGAAATCCGAAGCCGGTTGTTCTGGCTTCGGATTTTTTATGTCTGTCAAATAGGCTCGCGGCTTTTCCCAAGCTAACAGGGCAGCTTATTTTTGGTTAATGCTCAACATTATTCCCTCTCGGTTCCGCGATGGGGCTTTTGTGCGGAGCGCAAACGTCATCTGCAAACGAGTCATCAAATCGGTGTCATTATCAGTACAATATGACCAAGTTACTTCATGCCCCAACAGCTATAACGAGCCAGCGTCAGTCTCTATTTGGTCTCGTTGTGCCCCATAAAAAAATAGCCAGTCAGGCTTAACTGACTGGCTATTGCCTAGTGACTAATTGATAGGTGCGAAGCCTTACAGCTGCTCGATACCGACGATATGCCAGGGGGCATTGTTCTTGGCCAGATCGCGCTCGAGGTGCCACACCTCTTTGATGTCTTCTTCGAGCTGCTCCTGACGGTCCATGTAGCGGCCGCTGAAGCGCACGCTCACCTGAGCCCAGTCGCTGCCGTAGTCGGCGCGTACCAGCTGGGTATCGACGTACATCACTTCTGTGTGCTGGTCGCCAGTCAGTTCGGCGCGCTCGGCTTTGAGCTGCTCAAACAGCTCGGGGCTGACGTACTCGCGCACCTTTTCCAGATCGTTCTTGTTCCATGCCTCTTGCAGGGTGCGATAGTGATCACGGGCACCGGCCAGGAAGCTGTTCATGTCAAAGCCTGGCGGCAGGCGGAACGGCACGTCGCTGTCGGCAAAGCCGGTGGCTTGCGGTGCGCTGTTGCTCTGCTCAAATTGCTGCGGGGCCGCGGATTGCGGTGGCTGATAGCCCGCATAGGCCGCCTGTTGTGGCTGTGGCGTCGCGACCTTGCCCTTGCGCAGGGTACGGATCAGGAAGACGGCACCCAGCGCCAGCAGGGCGATCAGCAGGAAGTCCATTCCTTGCAGACCTTCAAAGGCACCGCTGCCCAGCAGGTAGGCAAACAGGCCGCCAGCCAGCAGGCCGCCCAGCAGGCCACCCATCATGCCGCTCTTTTTCGGCGGAGTCTGGGCATTCAGTGTCGGATTCTTGTTGTCGACCGGTTTGGCCGCAGGCTGGGCCGGCGCAGTTTTGTAACTTTTACCAAAGGATTTGCCGCCGCCAAATTTCTTGGCTTCGGCGTGAGGTGCCCCCAGGCCAATGGCCAGGATCACGGCAAACAGGGTCAGCATCTTTTTCATTTTGACTCTTTTCACTCTCGTCTGTGGGTGGGGCATGCTCCGCTTTGGCAAGCTCAGCAAGGCGCATGGCAGGCTGCCTATCCCTAATTGTGTCGCAGCTTGTATTCATCAATATCACCTCTGGCATGAATTATTCATGAACGAGGTTGCCGCGATGCGGCGTCAAACAAGAGGAGTAAACCGGATGAAAAGCAGAAGATTGAGTCGCAAGGAGCGCAAAATGCGAAGCAAAATCAAAATGGTCAAGATAGAGCAGACTCTGGTTTGGCCCTTTATGATGGTATGAGCCGCCAGATAGGGCTCGCCGTAGTTGGCTTTCTTTTGTAAAATTCCCGTCCCCTTCCCGCTGCGGTTTTTATGTGTATGGCAGAGCAAGTGACGGCGAAAAAAGACGCCAAGACACAACAGCTGAAAGTTCCTCCCCACTCTTTTGAGGCCGAACAGTCCGTACTGGGCGGCCTGATGCTGGATAACGATGCCTGGGATCGGGTTGCCGAACGGGTTATCGATCAGGATTTCTACAGCCGTCCGCACCGGTTGATCTTCCAGGCCATGACCCGCCTCTCCAACGCGGGCAACCCCATCGACCTCATCACCTTGCAGGAGGAGCTGGAACGCTCCGAACAGCTGGAAGAGGCGGGTGGCTTCGCCTATCTGGTGGAGATCGCCAAGAACACCCCGAGTGCCGCCAACATCAACGCCTACGCCGAAATCGTGCGCGAGCGAGCGGTGGTGCGGGAGATGATCTCGGTCGCCAACGAGATAGTCGAAGCAGGCTACGAGCCACAGGGCCGTACCTCCGGCGATCTGCTGGATCTTGCCGAGAGCAAGGTATTCAAGATTGCCGAGCAGCGCACCAGCGCCAACGAGGGGCCCCAGCCCCTGAAGCTGATCCTCGAGCAGACCGTCGACAAGATTGAAGAGCTGTTCAAGACCCCGCACAACGGGGTGACCGGGGTATCGAGTGGTTACAACGATCTCGACAAGATGACCGCCGGTTTGCAGCGTTCGGACTTGATCATCGTGGCGGCCCGTCCCTCCATGGGCAAGACCACCTTTGCCATGAACCTCTGTGAGCATGCGGCCCTCACCGCCGACAAGCCGGTGCTTATCTTCTCGCTGGAGATGCCCTCCGAGCAGATCATCATGCGTATGCTCGCCTCGGTCGGTCGCATCGACCAGACCAAGGTGCGTACCGGTCAGCTCGACGACGAGGATTGGGCACGCCTCTCCTCCACCATGGGATTGCTGCTGGAGAAGGGCAAGATGTATATCGATGACGCCTCCGGCCTCACCCCGACCGATGTGCGCTCCCGTGCCCGTCGGGTGGCGCGCGAGCACGGTGGCCTATCCATGATCATGGTGGACTACCTGCAGCTGATGCGGGTGCCGGCGCTCTCTGACAACCGTACCCTGGAGATCGGCGAGATCTCCCGCTCCCTCAAGGCCTTGGCGAAAGAGCTGCAGTGCCCTGTGGTGGCGCTCTCCCAGCTGAACCGAAGTCTGGAACAGCGGGCCGACAAGCGCCCGGTCAACTCGGATCTTCGTGAATCGGGCTCCATCGAGCAGGATGCGGATTTGATCATGTTTATCTATCGTGATGAGGTTTATCACGATGACAGCCCGGACAAGGGGATTGCCGAGATCATTATCGGCAAGCAGCGTAACGGCCCCATCGGCCGTGTGCGTCTCACCTTCCAGGGTCAGTTCTCCCGGTTCGACAACTACGCCGGTCCGGCGTTTGACGACGATTATTGATGTAAACCCAAGGTGATGGCGGTTTCGCCATTACCACGATTGCCCTGATCGATAGCCAGTCATTGGCTGCTGCTCAGGGCCTGTTTTCCCGGTTCGACAATTATGCCGGTCCGGCCTTCGACGACGATAAGTGAGTGGCGGTCTTCGGCCCGATGAGGGGGAGACCATTTGTGCCCTCGTAAGGGAAAACCATGAAAGCGGCTACTGCCCAAATCAACACTGCGGCCTTGCGCCACAACCTCGCCGTGGTCAAGCGCCACGCCCCCGCTTGCAAGATCATCGCTGTGGTCAAGGCCAACGCCTATGGCCACGGACTGCTGCCGGTCGCCCGCACCCTGGTGGATGCGGATGCCTATGCGGTGGCCCGGATCGAAGAGGCGCTGATGCTGCGCTCCTGCGCCGTGGTCAAACCCATAGTGCTGCTGGAGGGCTTCTTCTCCGCCGATGACCTGCCGGTGCTGGCGGCCAACAACCTGCAGACGGCGGTTCACACCTGGGAGCAGCTCGAAGCGCTGGAGCAGGTCGAGCTGCCAGCCCCCGTGGTGGCCTGGCTCAAGCTTGACACCGGCATGCACCGCCTCGGGGTGCGGGCCGACGAGATGCCCGCCTTTATCGAGCGCCTCGGCAAGTGCAAGAACGTGGTGCAGCCGTTCAACATCATGACCCACTTCAGCCGCTCCGATGAGCTGGAGCAGCCCACTACCCGCGAGCAGATCGACTTGTTCAGCAAGTTGACCGCACCGTTGGCGGGCGAGCGGGCCATGGCCAACTCGGCGGGCATTCTGGCCTGGCCGGACTCCCACTGTGACTGGGTGCGTCCCGGCGTCATCCTCTACGGCGTCTCCCCGTTTCCCAACACGGTGGCGGCCGATTATGACCTGCAGCCGGTGATGACCTTGAAAACCCAGCTGATTGCGGTGCGGGATCACAAGGCGGGCGAGCCGGTGGGCTACGGCGCCAACTGGGTGTCAGAGCGCGATACCCGGCTCGGGGTGATCGCCATCGGCTACGGTGACGGTTATCCGCGCATGGCGCCCAATGGCACTTCCGTGCTGATCAACGGCCGCATCGTGCCGCTGGTGGGGCGTGTCTCCATGGATATGAGCACGGTCGATCTTGGGCCCGGCGCGACCGACAAGCCCGGCGACGAAGCGGTGCTGTGGGGCGAGGGGTTGCCGGTGGAGCGGGTAGCCGACGAGATTGGCACCATCCCCTACGAGCTCATCACCAAACTCACCTCCCGCGTCTTTATGGAGTACGTCTGATGTGGCAGCAGTGCCTACTGACGTTGAAGCCCCGTTCGCGGGGCTTTCATCTGGTGACGGACGAGCTTGTGGCCAAGCTGCCGATGCTGGCCGATTACCGGATCGGCATGGCCCACCTGCTGCTGCAACACACCTCCGCCTCGCTCACCCTCAACGAGAATTGCGACCCCAGCGTGCGCAGCGATATGGAGGCTCATCTGCACCGGCTGGCGCCGGAGGATGCCCCCTACTATCGCCACACCTATGAGGGGGCGGATGACATGCCCGCCCATATCAAATCCTCCCTGCTCGGGGTGAGCCTGCAACTGCCGATCCGTGATGGTCAGTTGGCGCTCGGCACCTGGCAGGGGATCTGGCTTACACCCGAATAATTGGTTTGACACTCTACACCTGACATACAAAACTTTTGACATCACAGGGATGTTTATAGGTGTAGAACCGTGGCGATACGAGAGAAATTCAATTATCAACCCATGAAGCTAGATCTGAGTGGGGTGAATGAATTTGGGTTACCGTGGGTCGTTGATGAAGAACAACGTGTTATCCATAAATGCCCGCAGATTTTTCGCCAGGATGGAGAGCCATGGTTAGAGGCAAATGCCTACGCTATCCAACGGCTGGAGACTGGGCGCAATATTGAGACGGTTAACGCATTCATGAATCACTTGCGTGACTATGCTGAGTTTCTCGAATGTGAAGGTCTGGATTGGCGCTATTTCCCACAAAAGAGAAAGCTACGATGCCTAGTCCGCTACCGTGGCAATCTCATTGAGAGACGTGACAAAGGTCGCCTTTCACCTAGTACCGCCTCTGCTCGTATTAGTGCTGTACTGGCGTTCTATCGATGGGCAAGGGCTGAAAGGCTGCTAGAGCAACAACCTTTGTGGGAAGATCAACACAAGGTTATTCGAAGTCATTCTTTGGTCGGTTTGCCACGAACTCTCACTGTGACCTCCAGCGATCTCACGATCTCAAACCGTAAACGACCAGGTTCTGTTGTTGAAGATGGGATAATGCCCTTAAATCAGACCTCTCGCCGCACATTACTTGCGTTTCTTGAGGCAAAGGGTATGACCGAGCTTTATTTGATGTTCTCGCTCGGCTTTTTCACGGGGGCTCGAATTGAGACCATTCGCTCACTGCGCCTTTCTACACTCGAATCGGCACATGGCGATCCATCAATTTCCCATTTGCAACGTATACCTATTGGCCCACCGACGCTGGTTAAGACGAAGTTTGGCGTCAGTGGTGAACTGCTTGTCCCTTTACCCCTTCTGCATCTGCTACAGAATTACGCAACGAGTACTAGGCGTATTTTACGTCAGGCAAAAGCGTCTCAAGAGAACAAAACGTTGCTGTTTTTGACGACTCGAGGGAAGAAATACGAGGAGGCATCGTTTACACGCCTTATGTCCGAACTCAGGAAAAAACTTGTGAAAGAGGGTCTGGGTGAGTTTGAGCGGTTAAAGTTCCACCAGAGCCGAGCCTCCTTCGGGACGGAGCTCATGCGTTTATGTATGTCAACAGTGAGTCACACTGATGATGCGATCGCTTTTGTCAGAGATGCTATGTTCCATAAGAGTGAAACTACTACATGGAAGTACATCCGGTTTGTGCAAAATGAACCAATCAAAGAAAAGTTGTCAGACGAGTTTTTTGACTTCTTTTCTGGCCGTGCTGCCCATTCCACTATGCTGATTGACGAAGTGATCAATGAATAATCTCCCTGATTTGAGAGTGCGGCATGACAACGTAGGGAGCAAAGCTCGTTTCGATCTACGACGCTTTCTGTATATCCGTCCGTATGCCAGTAACGGTAAGGCGCTGGATCCTCGGTGGTTTTTCCGCCGCATAGAACAGAGTGGTACGCATCCAGAAAAGCTGCACCGGTTGGCGTTGGTACTTGAAATCAAAGAGTTCTTTGAGATGAGGTTGGTTTCTGGCTGGTCATTGGCAACGGTGGAAGGTGATTTGGCGGGCTTGCAGCTGTTTTTTGACTTCTGCGACCATAATGGATGTGATGTAACGCTCGATAACCTTGTTGAGGCATATTTAGAATACTGTGAGTATCTGTTCTTGCGGTGTAACGCAACACCACCCGAACTGAAAAAAACGACAGCATTCAAGTATTCATCCACCCTTTCTACCATTTTTGGTGAGATCCTTGGCATTCCGGCAAGTATAGCTTTGGTTAAGCGCACCCGATTGGTGTGTCCACCATCTTCCAAAAAGGCGGTAGGTAGAGTAGCTGATAAGCAAAACCTCGAAGATACGTGCAATATGGGGCGCTTTCTGATAGCGCTTGCGAAAGGGATCTCGGTAAATTCGGTACTGGGGCCACTTCCTTTAAGGATCCCGTTTCAGAACCCATTGGGTGAGTATATCGAGGTCGTTATCAATCTCAACAAAACGCGAGTGGTTCATGATGCTGCGTTGTACGCTCCCCGCGAGAACCTAACGGCTTCACAACGGCGTTCCGTCGAGCAAATTAAGAAATCGCGCGCACCTGTTGAGCACATATCAGGCACAAAGCGTAGTTACCTCGTCACACTCAGGGTGACAGCTGAGTTTCTCATCTTCATCGCGCAAACAGGTATGAACGTTACAACAGCCCAAGCGTTAACTCGTTCAGAATTTCGTTACAAACCGGCAGGCGACCAATGGCAAGTTAGGGCATTTAAGCGGAGGCGGGGGGGCGAAGTGATGTTTAGTATATATAAGTCTTACAAGCCACACCTTCAAGAATACCTCAGGTTCATCGATCACTTTTTCCCTAGCTCTGACCTACTATTTCCTTCTTGTGATAGGGGGGGGAACCCTTCATCTGATAGCAGAGTTTTATACCTGTCTCTGCGTAAGTTGCTCTTGAAAAATGGCATCCCTTGGATTCCGCCGATTATGCTAAGGCACACTCGCGCCAACTGGTTTTTACGGCGGTCGGGAGGGGATTTAACGTTAACGGCTGAAATGCTACAGCATGTTAAGGAGACTTTAAGGGATAAGTATGAGCTTCCCAGCCAGCAACGCGCAACTGCCGAAATTACGCGCTTTTGGCATCGCCACGATCAAATTGACACGGGATTCTTGAAGAGCTCGTTGATAGCAGGACATTGTTCTGGAGAGCCGACGTTAATCGAGAACAGGCCAGGAGGGGTTGTGGCACCAAATTGCATCAACCAGTCGGGATGTCTGTGGTGCAAAAGTTTGAGAGACATTGATTCTTTCGATTACATTTGGTCGCTAGCTTCGTTTAGGCACCTTAAAACACTGGAAGCAGCAGGCGTTATAAGGAATGAGACTTTCCCAGCTGATAAGGTGATTGATCGGCTGAACGCCAAGATAGCTTGGTTCGAGCAAGAGAGTGAAGAACGTGCTCAGTGGGTGAATGAGGCGCAGATACGGGTGGCAGAAGGTTACTATCACCCTGATTGGGCCAGTGTATTGGACTTTTTGGAGTCGTAGAGGGTGGATTTCATTCTACAATTCATGGAGCCAACGACGCTGGTGACGAAAGAGTCTGCGTCTTATCGTCCGCCTTCATTTCCTCCACCAGAAGATTGGCCGGTATCGATTGATAGACAAGGTAATCCGCTTTCATTTTATGGTGACGACTATTGGGATTTCTCGGCATTTGGGTATTATGGTTTCCATTTTGGCAAGCATGGTCTGTCGAGGCGTAATCTAGAGCTTATCAAGCAGGCTACGTTATTTGTCATGTACCACCCAGGTATTTTCCCAGGACGGATAAAGAGCTGTCGTAGTTATGTAGACATGCTGGTAAAAATTGGGTTAGTTTGTGATTGTCACGGTATTTCCATTAGTGATCTACACAAGTTTCCAGCTGTATTTCCTGCAGTTGTAGACTCACTTCAGTCGGCTAGAATATTGGATCGTATTTCGCAGCTTCACAAACTTCAGCTGTATGAACATGAGCTGGGATTCTGCATTGCCAGCAATGCCTTTTTGAAACTGCTTGCCAGAGACGTTCAAGGTCATGAAACGGTACAGCATCCTTATATTCCTCCTCGGCTTTGGAGTTATCAAGTAGAGCGTCTGAATGAGCTCCTTAGTGATTTTGAATCTCATCAAAATGCGATAGAGGATGCTTTCAGATGGATGCACCAAGCGTATGTGCATAATCTAAATGTGGTGCCCGCCAAGTACCAATCTCCTTTCTCAGAGCGGCACTTACACCAGAGCATTCGAGTGGTTTATGACGGTACTTTTGACGATTTTTTGGCTGAACGCAATTTGCTGGATGTATTCAGGAAATGGCTTACGCCAGAGAAAAAATCTGTCCATGACTTCAGCTACAGTACTCACGCCTTTTCAAAATATCTCTCATTCGTCCGTGATGCAGCTATTTTATTCATTCTGAATTTCAGTTTACAGCGCAAGCAGGAAGCTGCGTCACTCCGGAGTGATTGTTTCCATGTTGAGCATGACCCCTCTCTGGGCGACGTGTATTTCTTACTCGGAGAAACAACGAAAACTGATGAAGATTCTGATGCCCGATGGGTTGTGCCATATGCGGTAAAAAAAGCCGTTGATATCTGCGTATCGATAGCTAAGTTACGCTTATTAGCTTTACGTGAAGATGTCGAGCTATCGCATGAGGACAGAGCTAACCCATATTTACTGTTTCCCTCGACAGAGCTGTGGTCTTCTAATTCCAGTAAAGTGTCTTGCATGCTGGCACGTCATGGTGGGTTAGTGAGCAAGCAGACACTAGATTATGACAATGTGATGCGCCGGGGACTCAAGCTGTTTGATGAAAGCATACAGATTGTCACGGAAGATGATGCGCGTATTGCTCTGTCGTTGACACCAAACCTCCATGAACGTGAGTGGTTTGGTGTCGGTAAGCCTTGGCGCTTTGCTATGCATCAACTGAGACGTACTCTAGCGGTTAATATGTTCGCCTCACAATCGGTTTCGGTGAGTACTATTCAACATCAGATGAAACACTTGTCGCGGAACATGACGCTGTATTATGGCAGGCATTACTCTCGGTTGCGTCTGAACTCTGTGGCACAGGCGGCAATCGTGCTGGAGGCATACAGCAGTGTTTATGAGCGTTTGGTGGATGTGATTGAGAACGACACCGATAACGTCAGGCCACACGGCAGGATGATGGGAGTCGAGATGGTCATTAATCTTGTTGATGCAGGTGAAGAGAAGAAGTTAATGAAGCTAATTCGGGATGGCCAGGTTGGAGCGCGTAGAACTCTCTTGGGTTTTTGTATGAAACCTGGAGCGTGTGAATACGGTGGTATCGAGTCTGTTTCGAAGTGTGCCGGGGGTGGGGGTGGGGGAATCTGTGGTGATGCGATTTTCTTGCGCAAGAATAAAGAGCAGCTATTGAAGCTACGTAAATCGCATCAGGAAGCTCTGGAGCGACTGGGGAATGACAGTATGAGAGTTGGGGCACTTAAGCAAGAAATTCATGCCATAGAGGTGTATCTGGATGTCATCGAGCGGGAAGGAAGTAAAGCGGGCTGTTGAGCTTTTTGAGGCCGCGTTTGATCGCCTGAGGCAAGGGCGCCCAGTAAACCTACCAACTGGCACACCGGTGAGTCTCTCTAATGTAGCTAGAGAGGCAGGCAAGAGCCCTTCTGCGCTGAGGATAGAGCGTTACCCCGTACTGCTCGAACGCATCAAGGGCTATATGGCATCAGCCAGAGAGAAAAAAACATCAAGCGAGTCCTCTTTAGGTAAGAGCCGCAACCGTACGTTAAAGCAACGGCTTGTAGACTGCCAAAGACAGCGAGATCATCTTCTGTCAATTTGCCATTCTCAACAGACATTGATTGAGGAGTTAAAAGACGAAGTAAGCCGCCTTTCAGTGGATAAGGAGGTTAAGTTCAGGAGGGAACTGTAGTTGGTTTGTAGGATTAGTGTTAGCTAGATTAACGTGCTACCTGTTATAGCGTGTATTAATTGAAATACCTGCTACAGCGTGTAAAGTTGGATGGTGTCAATAATTGGATGGTTCGAGTTATGAAAGTCACCAGCGCTAAGCAACTTAGTGCCTATGTCAAAGATGCTAGGCTTTTGCAAAAGCAGTCTCAGGGCAAGGTAGCCGACAAGGTAGGAATCAGGCAAGACACAGTTTCCAGTTTCGAGCTCTGCCCTGGGTCAACCAAGCTGGATACATTGTTCAAAATCCTCGCCTCACTGGAACTATGCCTCGATATCAAACCCCGTACGGATCCACCAGATAGTCCTTCGTCAGGCTGGAACAGAGAATGGTAATGGCCACTCTAACGGCCTATAGGAATGGATACAGCCCGGTTGTTATCCTATATCGCTGTCTATACCGTTATGGTTGCTGCGTTATCAAACCGAGTCAGCACTGCTCTTACTTCGATGGATTGGTCAGTGTTGTATAGGTGTTACAATTTTTGATTCACAGCGGCTCACTGCTAGAACCCAGTGTTGCAGTCTCAACTAATCGTGTGAAGTGACATCAATCCCAAAAGTTAACTTAATAACTGGTCAGTGCTCTTCGTTTATAGCAATATTTAGTTTACACGGACAGCTTTATGCTAAAGCGAATATGGAAAAGATATACTGCATATCAATAAATAGTAAGAAGGGAAAAACGCTAGGTTTTATATTTGTTTAAAGTTGATGTTTATTGATTTTCGCGAGTGGGATTTTATAAATTGAGGGGACAATGACAGTCAAAAGCGTATCTGACTTTATAGAGAAAATCCTCGGGAGAACTACGTCTGAGCGTACTCTAGTTTCGTATCGAGGTCATGGGAGCGTTGATTATCAACTTCGACCCTCAATATTTAGAGGGGCATCAATCAAGAAAAATGAACATATTCTACTTCGTGAATTGATCGCAGCGCATCCCGAAGATTTCACTGGCGATACAAGTGCTCTCGAAATATTAGTGCGAATGCAACACTACTCCCTCCCAACGAGGCTGCTTGATGTTTCATTGAACCCTCTGGTTGCTCTTTATTTTGCTTGTGAAAGTGTGAAAAAGCGAACCTCAACCATTAGAAATGGGCGGCGAGTAACCAAGACGGTTGAAATGGACGGTCATGTAATAGTTCTCAGTGTCTCCAAGCGCCGAGTAAAGTATTTCGACAGTGACACTGTCAGTTGTGTCACAAACCTAGCTCGACTTTCTGATGCATATAAATCTAGGCTAGACCCAAAGCTTGACCAAAAGGCATTTAATGAAACTACTCCGACAAAAAGATTGCTCCATTTTATTCGCCAAGAGAAGAATGGTTTCTTACCTGAGATAAACCCAAGAGATCTTAATACTATATTTTTAGTAAAGCCCAAGCAAAATAATAAGCGTATTATAGCTCAGGCGGGCGCATTTTTTGCCTTTGGTCTTGATGAAGAAATAATTGAGGGTAGTGACGCGGGTATAAAAATTGAACGTATCAATATCTCTGGAGATGCAAAAGAAAATATACGTTTAGAGTTGGACAAACTTGGTGTCAATGAGAAAACAATGTTCCCTGATATTGAAAGAGCCGCTCGATATCTTACGGGGAATCTACCTAAAGATTCAGCTTCAAGATTTATATGAGAAAAATGTTGAGTCCATACTATTATATGAATATATGTCGTTCTCAATAAAATAATGGTCCGAGTTCACTCTTATTTTATATTGAAGTACGGAACATAGACCGCCTTCACGCAAGGCGGTCTATTTTTTTACTTTTCATCAAGTAATTTTCTATCGTCATCCAATTTTATAACAATGTTATCTTTCATTGTTTCAGGGTACTTATTTTTACCTGTAGATAATATTACTTGATAGTCTAAATTGTTAGGGTTTTCAAGCATATCCAAGCAGGCGATCATCCTATTCAAATTTATGTTGTCAATACCAATATTTTCCGGAGTGTCAATTAATAACAACCGAGGAAAAGGAATTTCATCCAAAAGTGAAAGCTGAAGCAGAGTTACATAGTATAGAAATCTTTTGTGAACTGCTGCGCTAGCCTCTTTATAATCGCCATTATTGATTAGAGGCATGTAGTCATCACTATTAATTTCTGCGACTCTACAGTCAATTAATGATGCCTTCATAAAGCGATTGTAATATGTATTAAATCTCTCGACCTTTTCTATAAGCTCAGCTTCTGATGAGGCCTCCAATCTTTCGACATCATTCTTGGCATATTCCATTTCTTTTTTCGCAGAGTCTTTCACTCCTTGATAAGCTTGGAGGTTTTTTTCAAGTAACAGAGCTTGCTTCAGACTACTAATTTTCTCTTTTTTTATAAGTAGAAGATCTTCTAAATCATCGATCTCATCGAGATCTGTTATATATTCTATTTCACTTAGCGCAGTTGAAAGCTCATTCTTTGTTTTTATATTTTCTATATTTAATTTTTCAAAATCACTCTCAAGCTCTTTGAGTTCATTACGGGTTGTTTTTAGCGCTATTTCCATTGTTTCAAGTGATTTAACTTTGCTTTTGAGTAAAGTGTAATATTCACTAGGGTCATAGAAAAATCTTCTATAGTCATTTTCATCAATGTCATGACCGCAAACGCATTTGTCGCTTGGTCTATCAACATTCTTCAGGCAATATGGACATGTATCAGGTGTAAACATTTCCAATTGTCTATGGGTATGAATTATTTTTTGAAGCCGAAATGCATCTTCCTTCGTTTGCCGAATAACACGACTAAGAGAGTCAATATCCTTAAGCTTAAGATCAATTTTTTTCTGTAAGTCAATAATGTTTAACTCAGTTCTGCCATATGCTTCCTTTAATTTCCGTGTGTGAGCAATTCCCGCATTTTCACTTATTTTAGATGTTAATTTCTTTGTCCGATATGCGATTAAGTTTTCAACGGTTGACTCTAGCTCTTCAATTTCTTTAGCTAGATGGTAATCATTAATAACCTCTTTAAAACCAAGCTGTTTGTACATATCTGAAACAATATTTCTATATTCTGAAAGTATTGCATTTGCTTTATCGTGCTCAGACTGCTTACGTTTTAGAATCCCATAAGCCTCATATAACTTTACTAAAGTTTTCCCCATTAATACTTCAAAAATAGCTTTCCTAAGAAAAACCGAATCACTAACATAGTTCTGATTATCCGCAGGCTTATATATGCCGTTAACATCCGAGCCTTGGTTATGGTATATGAGGCGTAATAGGTCATTAAAACCTATCTTGAAATTTTTACCTGCATGGAAAATTTCAATGCTAGGAATGTTAAGTTTTTCTAGAATCCAGTCAGAAAAGATATAGTCTTCAGATTTGTTTCTATTGATGGCTAAACATAAAAAATCGACAAGTTCTTTTTCTTTGTTTAAAAAAGGAACGTCAGAGAGAATTGTTATAAGATTTTCACCAATTTTCCTTATTAATTTTAATTTGGTATTGTTTAAGAAAATCTCTAGTTCGACAAAATTTGATTTGTCATTTACTATTTCTTTATGTTTTTCTTTTTCTGTGCTATTAAAATGAGGTACTTTACCACCGAGACCATAATAAATGAGATCGAAAAAAGTGGATTTTCCACAACCATTAGGAGCCTCAATTATATTGATCTTAAAGCGATCTAGTTCGGGGGAGCTGAAATTGTAACTTTTTCCCTCATAGTGCATTTTATGTATTTTTAGCTGGCCCATAGATTCAATCCGTACTTAATGAAGACCTTTCCAATCAAACCATCAAGCCCAAGTGAGTTTATAGATTTGAAATAAGATTTTAATATGGCTGAGTTATTTAACTCTTTTTCAAATATATTGGTGTCAAAAAAAGAGGTTAACCACATTTTATCCATGACTTGAATGTTATAACAATCAACTTTATCTGTATCAATAACAGAAATCACGCCATTTTTCTCAAGACTTCTAACTATTTTATATACTTCTCTTTGGTGTAGGGATGCTTTCACATAAATATCAAATAAAAACTCTTTATCGAAAGGCTTTAAATTTTCTTCATTGTGATTTTCTATTAATATTTTTACTGCGGTTGAACTGGATATAATTTGCATCAGGTATGTTAGCTTTCTATGATCTTTGAATATTAATTTTTTATTAGAAAATTCTTTGAGGCAAATGATAATCAAATAGGTTAAGAAATAGAAGTCTTCACCAGACACGAAACTTATTCTCTTTAGCTTATCATTGTTCTTGTTTATATTCATGTTATATATCTTCATCGAATGCCAAATAGCAATCATCAACTAATGTTAAGATTATACCACGGATCGTTAGTTTGTCATCAATGCTCATTCGATACGTCTTTTTTAATTGTTGTATGTTTTCGTAACATAAATCGACCATCTGGTCTAAATGATGCATTAAATCATTTGTAGTATACTCTAATTGTGAAAGATTACTTTCAATATAATCACTACACCATTCATAAAAATTGCATCTTAATGCTATATACTCTTGTCCGAATAACTCTTCATTGGTTCTTGCTTTTGTGGCTGTAAAGCTTAAACGTTGAACTTTTTTTACTTTGATGTCATTGCAAACAACCGTTATTTTTTCCTCTAGATTTCGTTGATCACTAATATCTAGTGTTTCGAATACCTTCCATGCTGGATCAATAGGTTTTATTTCACTCTGATTTGAAGCAGCTTGTAGGAATATTACTTGAACCATTTCACGACTAACAAATCTGCCAAATTTTCGTTCGTCTTGTTGGTTTCGATCAAACAAACTTTCCAGGGCGCCAAGGATTATACTCTCGAGGCCATAATGTCGATGATCATAGAATTGACAGTCTTTAATACATCTTAAAACTTCATCATCATATGAATCATTATCAGAATCAGTTATAATAAAATCAATGGAAGATAAAAATGAGTAGAAGGTGTCTTTGTCCCATTGAGATATTATTTTATAATTTCCAGCGTAAGAAGTTATTATTCTTTTTTCTCTGTCAGCATAAACAGCGTATTGAGTTTTATATTCTTCTACAAATAGGTGTCTGGCAATTTCAATTTCATTTGATGTTAAGGTTTCTTTTTTTACTAATTTTTTTAATATATTTAGCTTAGTGGTTTTTGTTTGGCTTAACGGAAAATTAGGTGCAACGAAACGCAGTGTTTGATTGTCTATTCTCTCATCTGAAAGTTGTGCATGACAAAATATTGAAAAATCAAGAGTCTTAGAATCATTAAGGTGACTTATGTATTGATCAGAAAAAGCTACAATTGTATTTTTTATTGCTTCTGAATTGAAACTTAATCCGCTTGAATAATTTTTATTTTCTTCTATTTCAATAGTTGCAAGACCATTGTTAACGGTTAAGGTTGCAGAGTCTTCAATGAATTCAGTTGCACAGTAACAGGTCTTCTTTCCTAACTTCTTGATGAGATTTAAAAGTCGATGAACCGCTCTGACTCGCAGGGCGAGAGCGTGAACATATTGTTAAATTGACTTCAATTCAGCCAGCCCTGAATCCAATACCTTTTCCAGATATG